>DATANT010000431.1:0-1921 GCA_036266115.1 Gemmatimonadaceae bacterium
GCGTGCTCGGGCTCGGACCGGCGCACATCGTGGCCGCGTCCATCGGCGCGTCGGCGGCGCTGTTCCTGGCCGTGCGCCACCCCGAGGTCGTGCGCTCGCTGGTGCTGGCCGAGCCGCCGGTGTTGGGGTGGGCGCGCGAGGCGGACGGCGGGGCGGCGCTGTTGCAGGCCTTCCTGGGCGAGGCCTTCTTCCCGGCCGGCGCCGCGTTCCGGGCCGGCGAGGCGGAGCGTGGGATGGCGATCCTCATGGACGCGTTCGTGGCGCCGGGCGCGTTTCACGGGTTCTCGCCGGAGCGCCAGCACCGCGTGATGCGCGGCGCGCGCGACTGGGCGGCGCAGACGATGTCCGAGGCGCCATTCCCCGAGCTTCTCCCGAGCGCAGCCCGCGCGATCGCCGCGCCGGTGCTCCTGCTCAGCGGCGAGCGCACGCTCCCCATCCACGCGATGGTGGATGCGCAGCTGGAGCGATCGCTGTCCGACGTACGGCGCGTGATCATCCCGCGCGCGTCGCACGACCTGTGGGCGGACGAGCCGGAGCGGTGTCGGGCGGAGACGCTGGCGTTCCTGGCGATGGTGGAAGGGGGTGGGTGGGAGGGGTGAGGGGTAGTGTGGCGACGTCGCGATCGTCGTGATCCAGCGGGAGCACGGCCGCAGGCGGGGCCGGTCTGGGTTGTCATCGCGCCGGAGCGCGGCCGAGCGTGGGGCCAGCCAATCGTGTCATCCCGCAGGAGCGCGGCCGGTATGGGGTGCCGGCCCACCTTGTCATCCCGCAGGAGCCCCGCCAGAGGCGGGGCGAGTGTCGGGATCGCTCTCCCTCGCGGCCGTTCGACCGCTGCGCGCTGATCACGAGTGTCGGGATCGCCTTCACGTCTCGTGATCCCGACACTCGTGTGCGGCCCTGCGGGCCGCGCACTCCTGCGGGATGACAAGGAGCGGCTCCCTCCTACGGGATGCCAGAAAGGGCTCCTTTCCCAAGCAATGCCAAGCACCGCTCCCGCCCGCGGAATGCCAGGCATGGCGTATCCCCCTCGCGCGCCCACGGCGCGGCACACCGGCTACCTTCCCTCTGCATCACCGCACACGATCCTTCGCCAACCCCGGCCACCCGCTCTCCCTCCGCCCCACCACCCTCGTGAAGCTCTGGATCGACGCCGACGCCACGCCGCGTGACGTGAAGGAGATCGTGTTCCGCGCGGCCAGCCGGCTGGCGCTGGACACGGTGCTGGTGGCCAACCAGCGCGTCGAGGTGCCGCTGGGCAGCCCGTGCATCAGCGCCGTGCGCGTGAATGGAGGGCCCGACGTGGCCGACCGCTACATCGAGGCGCAGGCCGAGGCGGGCGACGTGGCGGTGACCGCGGACATCCCGCTCGCGGCGGCGCTCGTCCTGAAGCGGGTGACGGTGATCGACCCGCGCGGGCACGAATACACCGAGGAGAACGTGGGCGAGCGGCTCTCGGTGCGCGACTTCATGGAAGGGCTGCGCACGGTGGGCGTGGAGACCGGCGGGCCCCGGGCCTACGGCACGAAGGACAAGCAGGCGTTCGCGTCCGCGCTGGACCGCGTGCTCACGCGCGCGCTGCGCGGGCGGTGAGGCGTGGCGCGGGACCTGCGGCCAGGGCACGTCCGCAAGGCTCGGTGCTGAGGCGTGGTCCGAGAAGTACCGTCGAGCGGGGTCGACGCCCGACGGGCCCGCAGCGAACGAGAATGAGTGCGGAGCGAGAAGATCGAGGGCATCGCGCGAATGGCGCCTCACTGCTCCTGCACCTGCCCCGGTGCCGAGACCGATCCCGCCGCGCGAACTCGTAGCGCGGCGGGATCGGTAGGCGAGCGACTGGCGGTCTACCGTCTGCCGGCGCCGCGACCTGGGCCGCTGCCGGCCGGCGGCGTGATCGCTGCGGCGTCCAGTTGCGTGACCAGCCACT
>DATANT010000432.1:0-5044 GCA_036266115.1 Gemmatimonadaceae bacterium
GGTTCCGGGGGACGGCGAGTGTGGAGCGCGTGCTGGCGCGGGCGCGGTCCGCGACCGGCGACGACGAGGGCGGGTACCGGCGGGAGTTCGTGGGGCTCGTGGAGCGGTATCGGGGGCTGGAGGCGGTGGTGGAGCGGTGAGGGACGTGGGGGCACGGGTGGCGGCGCGGCCGGCCTGCACGCGGCCGCGCCGCCACCCGTCGCCGTCCTTCGTTGCCCCGTCCCCCCACGCGACCTAACTTCCGTCCAGATCGCACGACGAGGACCTTCGGAAACCGGTGTGACTCCGGTGCGGCCCCGCCACTGTAAGAGGCTCCGCGCGCCTGCGGCACCACGCGCGGACCCACGTCCCCCATCACCACTGGCGCCACCACGGCGCTGGGAAGGCGGGAGGGCGGCCTCGAGCCAGGAGACCGGTCCTCGTTGCGCCCGCATGCAACCCCTCGAGGGAGGGGCGCGGGGCCGCGCGTCGCCCTCGCACTCCCGCGTCGGTGGCGCACCGCTCCCGCCCGTCCCGTGACGTCGCTCCGGACCGGACGGGAGTCTCTCTGTGCGCCGCTCTCCTGCTACACCGCTCCTCGCCGTGCTCGCGTCCGTGCTCGCGTCCGTGCTCGCGGCGTGCGCCGGGCCCGACGCCGCCGGCCGCGCGCCGGCCGCGGGCGCCGCGGTGGCGGCCACCGACGCCACCGGCCACGAGGTGCGGCTCGCGCAGCCGGCCCGGCGCGTGGTCTCGCTCGTGCCCGCGGTGACCGACATCCTCGTGGCCATCGGCGCCGGGGAGCAGCTGGTGGGGCGCACCAACTACGACACCAGCGCCACGCTGGCCGCGCTGCCGAGCGTGGGCGGCGGGCTGGATCCCAGCCTCGAGGCGCTGCTCGCGCTGCGCCCGGACCTCGTGATCGCGTGGGAGGATCGCGCGGGCCGCACCAACCCGCGGCTCGCCGAGGCGGGCGTGGGCGTGTTCAACATCGTCTCGCAGGACACCGCGGACGTCTTCGAGAATGCGCAGCGGCTGGGCCGGCTCACCGGACACGACTCCGCGGCCACGGCGCTGGTGGCGCGGCTGCGCCGGGAGCTGGCCGCCGTGCGCGCCTCGGTGCAGGGGCGGCCGGCGCCGCGCGTGCTCTACCTCGCGCAGTGGGAGCCGCCGATGACCGCGGGGCCCGGCACCTTCGTCATGCAGCTGCTGGGCGTGGCCGGCGGACAGTCGGTGTTCGCCGACGTCCAGCAGGACTGGCCCTCCATCTCCATGGAGGAGATCGTGCGCCGGCAGCCGGACGTGATCCTGGTGGCGGTGAACAAGGTGGACACCGATCCCATGCGCCGGCTGCGCGACAACCCCGGTTGGCGCGACCTGCGCGCGGTGCGCGAGGGACGCGTGATCGTGATGCCGGGCGACCTGCTGGACCGCTCCGGGCCGCGCGTGGGCGAGGCCGCGCACCGGCTGCGCGACCAGCTGCACCCCGAGCTGGCCGGCGTGCCGCTCGACACCGCGAGCGGGCCCTCGCGCGCCGCCGCGCTCCCCGCGGCGCCGACGCCGTGATCCGACTCCGTCCCGCCGCGCGCCTGCTGCTGCTCGTGGTGCTCCTGCTCGTCACCTTCCTGCTCGCGGTGCGCCTGGGCGCGGTGCGGCTGGAGGTGGGGCAGGTGCTGGACGCCGTGCTGGGGCGCGGCGACCCCACCACGGTGGCGATCGTGCGCGGGCTGCGCCTGCCGCGCGCCGTGCAGACCGCGCTGGTGGGCGCCGCGCTGGCCATCAGCGGCGCCACCTTCCAGGCCCTGCTCCGCAACGCGCTGGCCGACCCCTACGTGCTCGGCGTCTCCAGCGGCGCGGCGGTGGGCGCGGTGGCGGCCGTGGGCTTCGGCCTGGCGGTGTCGCCGTGGACGGTGCCGGCGGCGGCGTTCGTGGGCGCGGTAGTGGCCATGTTCGTGGTCTTCCGCATCGCCGCCGGCGCCGGGCCGGCGCTCGACACGCGCACGCTGCTGCTGGCCGGCGTGGTGGCGAGCGCGTTCTTCAACGCGGTGATCCTGCTCGCGCTCACCTTTGCCGACGCGGAGGCGTTCCGGTCCGCCATCTTCTGGATGATGGGGAGCACCGCCGGTGCGAGCTGGCCGCGCGTGCTCGCGCTGCTCGTCTACCTGGTGCCGGGGCTGCTGGTGCTGTTGGCGCTCGCGCGCCCGCTCAACCTCATGGCGGTGGGCGAGCGCACGGCGGCGTACCTGGGCACGCGCGTGGCGCGCACGCGCCTCCTGGCGTATGCCACGGCGTCGCTGGTGACCGCGGCGGCGGTGGCGGTGAGCGGCGCGATCGGCTTCGTGGGGCTCGTGATCCCGCACGTCGTCCGCCTGCTGTGGGGCAGCGACAACCGCTTCCTGCTGCCCGCCTCGGCGCTGCTGGGCGCGAGCTTCCTCATGCTCGCCGACGCCATCGCCCGCACCGTGGCCGCGCCGGCCGAGCTGCCGCTCGGCGTGGTGACGGCGTTCGTGGGCGTGCCCTTCTTCGCCTGGCTGCTGCGCCGGCGCCCGGCGGCGCTGTAGGATGGGCTGGCGCGCGGCGAACCTCGTCTTTCGCTATCCCGGCGCGGCCACCAACGCGCTGGACGGCGTGACGCTGGACGTGCCGCCCGGCCTCTGCACGGCGCTCATCGGCCCCAACGGCGCGGGCAAGAGCACGCTGCTCCACACCCTGCTCGGCACCCTCACGCCGCGGGCGGGCGAGGTGTGGCTGGAGAGCCGCCCGCTGGCCGAGTGGACGCGCGTGGCGATGGCGCGCCGCGTGGGCGTGGTGCCGCAGGGCGAGGACGCGCCGTTTCCGATGGCGGTGCGCGAGCTGGTGGCCATGGGCCGCTACCCGCACCTGGGCGCCTGGCGCCGGGAGGGCGACCGCGACCGCCGCGCGATTGCCGAGGCGATGCGGCTGGCCGACGTGGAGGAGTTGGCCGAGCGGTCGCTGGCCACGCTGAGCGGGGGGGAGCGGCAGCGCGCGCGCCTGGCCCGGGCGCTGGCCCAGGAGCCCGCGGCGCTCGCGCTGGACGAGCCCACGGTGGCGCTCGACATCCAGCACGAGATGACGATCTTCGAGCTGCTGCGCACGCTGAGCCGCGAGGGGCGCACGGTGCTGCTCGTGACCCATCACCTGAACCTGGCGGCGCGCTATGCCGACCGGTTGGTGCTCATGCATCGGGGTCGGGTGGCGGCGGCCGGCACGCCCGCCGAGGTGCTGGTGCGCGAGCGGGTGGAGGCGGTGTATGGATGGCCGGTGGCCATCGTGCCGCACCCCGGCCCCGGACCGGACGCGGGGGCGCCGCAGGTGGTGGCGTTGTCCGCCGCCGGACGTCTGTAGCGGGGAGCCCCGAACGGCCGGTGACCGCCGCCCGCGCGAGTGGGCCCGCCCAGGAGCGTCGGCGCGTCCGCGCTCGGGCATCACGCCCGGGCCGGTCGGGCGGCGTCGCCATTACCCCGCCTGGCCTGGATCGTCATCCCTCGCGCAGCCTCGCGTGGCGCGTTCGCTACACCCGACCTCCCAACATGCTCGACGTCTTCGTAGCCCGCCAACCGATCTTCGACTGCGACGACCGGCTCGTCGCCTATGAGCTGCTCTACCGTGGCAACGGCCGCGACAACTTCGCGCCGGTGGGCACCACGTCGAGCACGCGCATGTCGGCGGACGTGCTGCTGCAGAGCGTGTTGGGCGTGGGGATGGAGCGCATCACCGGGGGCAAGACGGCGTTCGTGAACGTCGATCGCGACATCCTGCTCTCCGATCCTTTCGGAATGCTCGCCCCGCAGGGCACGGTGATCGAGCTGCTGGAGAGCATCGCCTGCGACGCCGAGACGGTGGCGGCGAGCGAGGCGCTGGTGAGCCGGGGCTTCACGCTGGCGCTCGACGACTTCGTCTACGACCCCTCGTTCGATCCGCTGCTCCGCCTGGCGAAGATCGTGAAGGTGGACGTGCTGAACCGCACTCCCGAGGAGCTCGCGCCCATCGTGGAGCGGCTGCGCCCGTTCGGCGTGCGGCTGCTGGCCGAGCGGGTGGAGACGGTGGAGGTGCACCGGCAGTGCGCGGCGCTCGGCTTCGAGCTGTTCCAGGGCTACTTCTTCGCCAAGCCGGAGGTGCTCGCGCGCCGCGAGATCCCGTCGGAGCAGGCGACGATCATGCGGCTGCTCAACCTGCTGCGCGACTCCGAGACGAGCGACCTGGAGGTGGAGCACGCGTTCAAGGCGGACCTCGCGCTCACCTACCGACTGCTGCGCATCGTGAACTCCGCCGCGCTCGGCGGCCGCGGCATCGATTCCATCCGCCACGCCATCCAGCTCGTGGGGCGGCAGGCGCTGCATCGGTGGCTCGCGCTGCTCATGGTGTCGTCGCTCTCCAGCGACAACGGCGTGAACAACGAGCTGGTGGGTACCGCCATGCACCGCGCGCGGCTGTGCGAGCTGCTGGGCGAGGCCACCGGCGAGAGCTCGGCGCGTACCGGCACGCTGTTCATCGTGGGGCTGTTCTCGCTCATCGACGCCCTGCTGCGGCTGCCGATGGAGGACGTGCTGCAGCGCGTGGACCTGGCCACCGAGGTGCGCGAGGCGCTGCTCTACCGGCGCGGCGAGTACGCGCCGCTGCTGCGGCTCGTGGAGGCGTACGAGCGCGGGTCGTGGGACGAGGTGATGGCCGCGAGCACCGCCGCCGGCATCCAGCCCGGCCAGGTGAGCGACCTGTACTCGCGCGGCGCGGTGTGGGCGCGCGAGAAGCAGTTCGCGTCGGCGGAGGAGTAGCGGCGGGTCCGGCGTCGGGTGAGGAAGGGGCGAGAGCCGTCGTCGGATGATGACGGCTCTCGCCCCTTCGCTCGTGGTTGTATGGGAGGGGGCGGCCCGCCGTGTCATCCCGCAGGAGCGCGGCCGGGAGCGATACCAGTCAAGGGTGTCATCCCGCAGGAGCCCTGCCGAAGGCGGGGCGAGTGTCGGGATCGCTCTCCCTCGCGGCGGTTTGACCGCTGGTCCCTGAGCACGGCGGCGGGCAGGCACGGCGGACGCGCATCACGGGACGTGAA
>DATANT010000433.1:0-3587 GCA_036266115.1 Gemmatimonadaceae bacterium
GACAGCGTGGCCGTGCTCACCATCAGGATCACGGCCGCCGCCAGCGCGGCGGGACGCCGCCAGCGCGCGCGCGGACGCTCGGCGCCGAGGAGCCGGAGCGGTGGCCGCGACGCCACCGCGGACGGCGCACGCTCGAGCGGCGTGACCTCGCGCATCCTCGGCTGCATCGCACGCCATCCGGCGTTCACGTCGAAGCGCGGCGACTCGGGCATCGCCGCCGCCAGCCAGAGCCGATGCATCGCCTCGAGCTCCGCCGCCCGCGCGGCGTCCTCCGCCACCCATCGGCTGATCGCCTCCGCCTCCTCGGGCGTCGACTGGCCGGCGAAGTGACGATCGATCGTGTGCCACTCGAGCGGTGCGTGCATGCGTGCCGATCCGGGAACTGGTTCCGTCATGCCCTACTCACACTCGACCGGCGCCCGACCCCTAAGACCACGCGCGCGCCCCTCACAGCCAGTCACCCAGCCGCTGCCGCAGCGCCCTGAGCGCGAGGCCCACCTGCACCTCCACGGTCTTGGGCGTGATGCCCATGATCTGCGCGATCTCGGCGTAGCTCAGGCCGTGCTTGCGACGGAGGACGAAGGTCTCGCGGCACCGCGGCGCGAGCCCCTCCACCGCCGCGTCGATGGCCTGCGCCAGCTCACGCGTACGCACCAGCTCATCGGCCTCCTCTCCGCTCGGCTGGGGAAGCGAGAACTGCCGCTCGGCACGCGAGCGCTCCTCCCAGTTGCGCTTCGTGCGAGCGCCACGGAGATGGTTCAGCGCGCCGTTGCGCACGGCGGTGAACAGGTAGGCGGCGATCGTGCCGCCCACCTCCCACTGGGCACGCCGCCACCAGACGCGCAGGAAGACCTCCTGCACGACCTCCTCCGCCAGCGCCGGCGAGCGAAGCCAGCGCAGCGCGTAGCGGCACAACGCCTCGAAGTGCTCGCGGTAGATGAACTCCAGCGCGGCTTCGTCCCCTCGCCTGACGCGGGCGACGAGGTCGGCGTCCATCACGAGGACATCGGGAAGGGCCATGGCTGCGGGCGAGGGGTGACATGGACGGCCGGCATCGGGCGTCCGGGCACGACGACATACCTATCTCGGGCTATAACGCATGAGTTCGCCTGGTCGCTCGGTCGTCGCACGGCGCGCCGGGTGAGGTGGCACCGATGTGATGGTCGAGCGATGAGCGGCAGCATGGATGGCGACGCACCACGGTGCCTCCGCTGTCCCGCTCCGGAGCGCTGATGGTCCGCCTCCGATGCTGACACGCCACGATGCCCGGACCCCTAAGGGCCCGGGCGAGGTTCTGATCCGATGTCGGGGCGCGGCCGGGTGCGGTGCTCGGCAGACCCGGCGAGGAGGGAAACGAAAACGCTACGGCACCGAGGGATCGGTCCGTAGCGTTACGCGGCGAGAATGTGGACTCGAGCTGGAATGTCGTGAGCCCCCGGCGCCCGACCGCTGCGCCGGGTCCCGCCTCCCGCGATCAGCTCACCTTCACCTGCTTCATCATCCCGTGCACGAAGTGCGGCTTTCCGTCCTTCGCGTCCGGAATGAAACAGATCATCGCGTACTCGCCCGGGGCGAGATCCACCGGGAACACCGCGGCCGTCCCGGGCATCAGGCCGGCCACCCCGCCAATCGGCTTGCCCGGCGGCGGCCCTTCCTGCTTCTCCATCCACGCCACCAGATCCTGCACCGTCTTGCCCGGGGCGAGCTCGGCCAGCACCACCTCGTGCGGCTG
This sequence comes from Gemmatimonadaceae bacterium, assembly GCA_036266115.1. Classification (GTDB taxonomy): domain Bacteria; phylum Gemmatimonadota; class Gemmatimonadetes; order Gemmatimonadales; family Gemmatimonadaceae; genus DATANT01. The sequence goes on from DATANT010000433.1 coordinate 1,733, forward strand.
CGCGGCCTTGGTCTCCACGCGGATCACGTGCTTGCCCGCGGTGAGCGGCACGTCGGTCTCGAACGCGTAATCGCTCAGCGTCATGATGATGTCGGCCGCCGGCAGCTCGGCCGCGGCCACGGAGCCATTGCCCGCCGCGGCGCCGTTGTCCACCACGGTGAGCGCGCGGATCATCCCCTTGGCGAAGTGCGGCACGCCGTCGGCGCTCGGCACGTAGCACACGATGGCGTAGTCGCCCGGCTCGAGGCTCTGCACCACCTCCGCCACGCCACCCGGCGCCGGCGGATTGGGCCCGCCCACCGGCAGGGCCCACATGGGGTGCGTGCCGGCCTTCATGGCGGCCGCGAAATCCGCGAACGTCTTGCCGCCGGTGAGCTTCACGAGCGTGGCATGGTGCATCTCGCGGCCCGGGGAGGTCACCAGGCGGATCGTCGTGAGCCCGGCCGGAACGGTGTCGGGCGCCGCGAAGGCGAAGTCCGTGGCGTCGATGGTGACGACGTTGGCGGCGGTGGGCGCCGGGGTGGCGGTGGCCGGCGTGCCGCTCGCCGACGAAGACGGTTGCTCTTCCTTCACGGTACAGGCGGACGCGGCGCAGGCAGCCAGCGCGAGGGCCGCCACACGGCGAGACTGAACGAACATGGTCGTGACTCCTGGATGGTATAGGGAAGCCACCGTGCAGTGGCTCCGACGAGCGCGGCCCAACATCTGGCTGATCGGGCCAGCCGTCAAGGCCGAGCTGTCTTGCACGGCGAGCGCACAGGAGTCCACAGGAGGGGGACGGCGACGGGGGTCAGGTCACCCCGTCCACGATCGTGGCCGTCAGACTAGCTGGTCCGGGCGTGGATCCGGACGCGGTGGCTCAGACGCGGCGGCTCAGACGCGCTGCCGCCGCCCGCCGGCCCACCGGGCCCAGGGGGCCTGCACGCGCCACTCGCGGGCGGCCAGGCTGCCGCCGCGCAGCACACTCAGCTCCTCCACGGTCACGAAGGCACCGGAGTCGTAGCTCTCCACGATGCGCACCACCTCGTCCAGGTGGGCCCGCTGCACCACGGAGTTCACGATCTCCACCGCGCCCTCCCGCCCGAAGCCGCCGAACTCCGTGACGCCGTAGCCGCGCTCGCGCAGCGCCTCGGCGATCTCCACCCCGCTATGGGGCGAGACGATGCGCACCGTGGCCAGCCCGTACGCCACCATGCGCTCGATGGTGATGCCCACGAACGTCCCCGTGGCGTAGCCGCCGGCGTAGCCCAGCACGTGCCACAGGCTGTCCACGTAGCGGATGGCCGTGGCCACGGCGAAGATCCAGATGAGCGCCTGGAAGAACCCGAGCACGGCGGCGATGAATCGCTTGCCGCGCACGGCGAGCAGCACGCGCATCGTGTCGAGCGACACGTCCACGATGCGCAGGCAGAAGATCACGAGCGCGCCGACGGGCGACGCGAAGACAGCGTCGAGCTCTGGGGTCATTCGCCGGAATCTAGCTGGTACGGTGAGGCGGCGAGGGACGCCGCGGGCTCCGCGCCGGCGGCTTCGAGCACCACCACGGCGGCGGCCATTCCTTCGCTGTGCGAGAGCGTCACCAACGCACGAGTCACGCCCATCCGCTCCGCGCACGTCCGCGCCACGCCGTGCAGCCGGAGCGTGGGGCGGCCATCGGGCGCCGACACCACCTCCAGGTCGCGCCAGCCGATGGCGCGCGCCAGGTCGTCGCCGGAGAGCGCCTTGAAGGCGGCCTCCTTGGCGGCCAGCCGGGCCGCCAGATGCCGCGCCGGATCCGGGCGCCGCACCGCGTGGTCGCGCTCCACCGCCGTGAACAGGCGCCGCAGCATGTGATCGCCGTGGCGCGCCAGCATGC
>DATANT010000434.1:0-2278 GCA_036266115.1 Gemmatimonadaceae bacterium
GGCGCGGCGTCGCCCGCGGCGACGTCGCTGGCCGGTGGGCTGGGGCGTACCGTCAGACGCCCGGCCGCCGCGCGGCGGCTGCGCGCTCCCGGACTCGGCTCGCCCATCCCGGGTGGCTCCTCCTCGACGCGGGTGCGGCACGCGGCCCCGGCGGCGCCCGCGATCGCTACCGCCGCGGCCTGCAGCAGGCCCCGCCGGGTGACACACCAGCTGGTGAGGCTCCATCGGGCGGCCCCGGATCGGTCGGCCACGTGCGATTCTCCCTCCGGGTGCTCGGGTCGCGCGGCTCCCTCATGCCTGCGTCACATCGGCGGCGGCCACGGGGCGCGACCGCACGCGACTCGTGCGAGCCCGATAGTAGAGCAGTGCGATCACGATCAGCGATGCCATCGCGATGGTCTCGCGCCGCGTGGACTGCGCCAGCAGCCAGATCACGGTCGTCGACGCCACCAGCGCCACGATGGGCCCACCCGGCATGCGGAATGCTCCCGGCGCGCGTGGCCGCGTGTAGCGAAGCCTGAGGGCCGCCAGGCACACTCCCAGGTAGACGAGCAGCAACGCCATGCTCGACAACACCGCGAGCGGCCGGAACGCTCCGCTCACCGCGACCAGCAGCGCGAGGCCTGCGAACGTGAGGATCGAGATCCACGGCGTGCGGAAGCGCGGGTGCAGCGACGCGAGCGCGCGGGGCAGCATGCCGTTCTCCGCCACCGCGAGGAACGCGCGCGGCGTACCCACCATGTCGGCGGCCAGGGCGCCGAACACGGCCACCACGGTGCACGCGAGCACCACGTGCCGCCCGGCGCCGCCGGCCAGCCGGTCGGCCACGGCCACGAGGGGGGCGTCGGCCTGGCCCACGAGGTCGCTCCCCAGCACGCCCTGCGCGGTGAGCTGCAGCGCCACGTAGAGCAGCACGACGCCCCCCGCCGCCCCGAGGATGCCGCGCGGCACCGTGCGCGCGGGGTCGCGGATCTCCCCGCTCGGGGTGAGCGCGCTCTCGGCCCCGCCGAACGCGAAGAACAGCACCAGCGCGGCGGCGCCGAGCTGCGACACCGATGGCCAGTGGGTGAAGCGCAGCTCGCGCGAGTGCAGCGCGAGCGTCCCCAGCGCCACGATGAGCAGCAGCGGCACCAGCTTGGCGATGGTGGTGGCCACCGAGACGCGCGTCCCCTGGCGCACGCCACGGATGTTGACCACCGCGAGCCCGCCGAACACGGCGACGAGGAGGAGCGTGCGCGCGGCGCCGGTCGCCAGCTCGGGAACCATGGTCGCGAGCGTATCCGTGAGGACGTTGGCGACGGCCGCGTCCGACGCGACGGAGAAGCCGATGGCGAAGACCACCCAGGTGAGGAATCCCGCCAGCGGGCCGAAGGCCGCCTCCACGTACGCCACCGCGCCGCCCGAGGCGGTGACCTGGCTGCCCACCTCGGCGAAGCAGGCGAGCACCAGCAGGATGAGCACGCCGCAGATGAGGTAGGCGAGGATCGCGGCGGGGCCGAGAATCGCGGCGACCACCGCGGGCAGGGCGAAGATCCCCGCGCCCACGGTGAGATTCACGGCGTTCGCGCCCAGGCTCCACGGGCCGATGGACCGGTCCAGGTGGACGCCGGGGATGCCGATCGCGGGACGCGGTGCACTCACGGTGTGCCGCCGTACGAGCATGCGTGGGACGTGGCGCCACCACCACGCCGGCCGCCCTGGCGTCGGACGGGCGGACCAAGGTAGGGCGATACCGCGGGAGCCGCCAGCGTGGCTCGTCCTGCGCACGCGGGCTCGTGCGGACGACGCGTGTGCCCGGAGCCCCGCCGCGGCCCCCGATCACACGCCGTTGCACGCGCCGTCGCACAGGCCTTGCGAGCGTGCGAACCCGCGCGAACCCGCGCGAGGCCGGCGACCACCGGCCCGGTACCTGCGCTGCCGACACGCCGCGAGGAGAGATGAGCCGATGAGCCTGGACCGGGACGGAACGTCGCACGGAGCGTCGTCCGAGGTGCCGGCAAGGAATGGGAATGCCGCCGGCGCGGGCGATCCGGTCGTGGGCACACCCGACTTCCGCGCCCTCTTCGAGGCCGCCCCGGGGCGCTACATGGTGGTCGCCTCGGACGCGCCCCGGTTCACCATCCTCGCCGTCAACGATGCCTTCGTGGCCGCGTCGCGGATGACGCGTGAGGGCATGGAGGGGCGACCGCTCGTGGAGGTGTTCTCCGCCGCGAGCCGGAAGAAGGCCGTGACCACGGGGATGGCCGGCCTGCAGGCGTCGCTCGAGACGGTGCTCCGC
>DATANT010000435.1:0-10455 GCA_036266115.1 Gemmatimonadaceae bacterium
CGTCAAGGACGAGCTGCCGCCGTTCGCCGACGACGTGCCCGACGTGCTCCGCGTGCTCGCCGACTACACGCGGCGCAAGGCCGAGGGCAACCTCGTGGACTACGACGACCTGCTGCTCTTCTGGGCGATGATGCTGGAGGCGTCGCCCGAGCTGGCCGACGCGATCGCTGGCCTGTACGACTGGATCCTGGTGGATGAATACCAGGACACCAACGTCCTGCAGGCGCGCATCCTCCGCGGCATGTGCCGCGGGCACGCGAACATCACGGTGGTGGGCGACGACGCGCAGAGCATCTACTCGTTCCGGGGCGCGCACTACCGCAACATCCTGGACTTCCCGCGCCAGTTCGCCGGCACGCGGGTGGTCACGCTGGAGCGCAACTACCGCTCCACGCAGCCCATCCTGGACGTCACCAACACGATCATCTCGCGCGCCGAGGAGCGCTTCACGAAGGTGCTCTGGACCACGCGTGCGGAGGGCGAGCGCCCGTGGCTGGTGACGGCACAGGACGAGCAGGCGCAGACGCGCTTCGTGGTGGACCGGCTGCTCGCGCTGCATGAGGACGAGGGGATCCCGCTGCGCGAGATCGCGGTGCTCTTCCGCGCCGGCTACATGTCGGCCGACCTGGAGATCGAGCTGGCCGCGCGGCGCATCCCGTTCGAGAAGTGGGGCGGCCTCAAGTTCCTGGAGGCGGCGCACGTGAAGGACGTGCTGGCGTTCCTGCGCGTGCTCGAGAACCCGCGCGACGAGGTGAGCTGGTATCGGGTGCTCCTCCTGCTGCCGGGCATCGGCGACGCCACCGCCCGCTCGGCCATCCAGGCAATGGCGGCCATGGGGTGGGAGCCGTCGGCGTTCGGGCAGTACGCGCCGCCCCCGCGCGCCCGGGTGGCACACACCGCGCTCGTGGCCCTGCTCGACGAGCTGCGCCGCCGCCCCGTTGGCGACGGCGCGGTGGGGGTGGAGATCGGCCGCGTGCGCGAGCTGTACGACGACATCCTGCGCGACCGCTACGACCGCGCGGAGCCACGGCTGGCGGACCTGGAGCAGCTCCAGACCATCGCCAGCGGCTACCCGGACCGCGGGAGCTTCCTCACCGCCCTCGCCCTGGAGCCGCCGCAGGCCACGCAGGACCTGGCCGGCGGCGCGACGTCCGGCGAGGACGACGCGCTGGTGCTCAGCACGGTGCACAGCGCCAAGGGCAAGGAGTGGGACGCGGTGTTCGTCATCTGGGCCGCGGACGGCTGGTTCCCCATGTCGCGCGCGCTCACCGACGACGACGCCCTGGAGGAGGAGCGGCGCCTGATGTACGTGGCCACCACGCGCGCGCGCCGGCATCTGGCGGTCACCTATCCGCTGCACGTGTACGCCACGCGCCGCGGGTCCGACTACTCGCTGGACCAGCTGTCGCGGTTCATCGACCGCGGAGTGCGGGAGAAGATGGAGCGCGTGACGGTCGCCGCCACCGGCGTGGCCGCCGTCTCGGAGCCGGAGCCGGCGGCCGTTCCGGGCATCGATCTCCGGGCACTGCTCAGGAACCGGTTCGGCGGGTAGCGATCGGCGGATCGACCCCCGCCCCGCCGCACCCCACCCGCGGCTATCGCCGCTCCCGCTCCGCCCGCGCCACCCCGTCCCCGACCGAATCGCCGGCCGCCAGCCACTCCCGGACCGCCGCGTACGGATCCTCCGGCCCCGCCTCGGCCAGCGCCGTCACGCGCGCGATCGTGCGCGGCAGGTCGCGCGCCTCGCGCGCGAACACGCCCTCGAACAGGTCGAGGTCCGTGAGATAGATCCGCCGCGCCAGCAGCAGCGCGTTGTCGAACTTCGTGTCCACCAGGGTGCGCGGATCCCGCACCTGCAGCCTGGGGCCGACCTCCGCCAGCAGCACCCGCCGCATGCGGCCGTACACCGTGTCGCGCGCCGCGATCCGCGCCAGGGAATCGGCCCGGCTGTCCGACGGGTACGTCGCGAACGCGGAGTCCAGCGAGGCGTACGTGCGCGTCCAGAAGGCCCCCAGCAGCCGCTCGTCCGCCCACCGGCGCTCCAGCTCGGCCACCGCGGCCGTATCGCCGCGCGCCGAGTAGAACCACTGCGCGCCGCGCATCCCCACGAAGTTGGCGAACGACTCGTTGAACACCGCCTGCCCCGGCGCGTAGAACGTGTTGTGGAGCAGCTCGTGGATCACCGTGTCCGTGAGGTCCAGTGAATCCAGGCGCAGCGTGGTGGTGAGCACCGGGTCGTCGAACCAGCCGAGCGTGCTGAAGGCGCTCGCGGGGCGCAGGTAGACGTCCATGCCGCCGTCCGCCAGACGCGCCGCCTCACGCGTGGCCCGCCCGAAGTCGAAGTAGCCCTTGTAGGGCACCCGCCCCACGACCGGGAACCACCAGGTGTGCAGCCGCAGCCGGTCGCGCGGGGCGGCCGAGAGCACCAGCACCAGCGTATCGCGGTGGAACGGGCTGTACTGGGTGAAGCTGCGGCCCGCGTCCAGCCGCACGGAGTCGGCCGCGAACTGGCGTGCCGCCAGCACCAGCTCCAGCTTGCCGCGCGTGCGCGCGCTCACCGCCGTGTCGGCCACCACCTCGGCAATGGGCCGGCGGCGGGCCAGGATGCCCGCCTCCACCCACGCCGCGCGCAGCACGTAGCGCCCCGAGGGGAGCGCCACCACCAGCACGAGGAGCGCGGCCAGGAGCGCCGCTGCCGCCTTGCCCGCGCGCCGGAGCGCGCGCCGCCACCGCGGGCTCACGCGGCCCGCGGTAAGCACCGGTGGCAGCTCACGGGGTGGCGTTGGGCAGGCGGAACACCGTCACCTGGGGCACGAGCTCCGTCCGCAGCGACTGGCCGTCGGCGCCCGCGAAGCGCACCGTCGTCAGCGCATCGCCCGCGTTGGTGTTGAGCACGTACCAGTCCTGGGTGCCCGGGAACATGGTGCCCGCCGCGCTGCCGCCGGCGGCCAGCGCCTTGGCGACGACCGGGTAGACCCGGCTGTAGATGGCAGGGGCGACCGTGTTGAGCCGCGCGTAGATGACCTTGAGGTCGCGCGACGTGAACTGGTACTGGCCCGGCAGCCCGGCGCGGACGTCCGCCGGCAGATTGGCGGCGTAGACGGCCGTGGCGAAGTTCGCGTGGAGCTGGGCGAACGGCGCGCCCGCCTGCGCCTGCACGTTGGCGATGCCGGTGTTGTTCGTCTCCACCAGACGCTTGAAGATCCCGTCCCCGCGCTGGTCGCCCAGCCAGCGCAGGAAGAGCCAGGCCGCGCCACGCTCGGGCAGCGTGCCGAAGCCGGTGAAGTTGGTGACGGAGTGGGCCGTGGGGTCCACGAGGTAGTCGTAGGCGTTGCCGAAGTTGCCGTTGATGAAGCCCTGCGCGGAGTCCGGGAAGATCTGCTCGGGATTCGTGCGCGGCTGGCTGGGGTCACGCTCGTAGAGCAGCGACGCCACCTCCTCCGCCATGTGGCTCAGGCCCTCGTTGAGCCATGGCTCCTCGTCCGCCCCGCCGCGCACCAGCACGTGCTGGTTGTACGAGATCATGTGCTGGAACTCGTGCACGAAGGTGGACGGCACCAGGTCGCCGAAGTCTTCCAGTCGGTGCGCGCAGCTCCCCGTCGAGCCGGTGGGGTCTGGCACCATGCCGTAGAAGATCTCGGCCTTGTTGGAGTTGGCGAGCGAGGGCACGAGGTCGCGGCCGTAGAAGAAGCCGGTCACGAAGCCGTTCGTCATGCACTCGTCCGCCGTCACCAGCTTGTTCACCACCGGCGTGAGCAGGACGATGATGACGCCGTTGGCGTCGATGTCGGACTCCGCCCCGAAGTTGGAGACCACGGCCGGGTAGAGCTTGTCGTCGAAGGTGCGGGCGTACGCGGTGAGCGTGGCGTCGTCCAGCGCCGGCGGCGCCGCGTTGTCCAGATAGACCGCCACGTTCTCGCCCACGAACTTCGCGGTCGCGGTCACGGGCGTGAAGGCCTCCTTCTCGTCCAGGGTATTGAGCACCTGGAACGTCGTGATCTGCCCCACCACCGGCGGCGGCGCGGCCACCGACAGGTTGGGTCGCGGGCCACTTGGCGTGGCCCGCTGTCTGGCGACGTTCGCGTAGCCGTGCTCGCGCTGCCGCAGCCGGGCGTCCAGGCGCTGCTGCGACGTACGCTGCCGCCCGTTCGGCCGCGGCTGGACGGCGCGGAGCCGACCAGCGGGCTGGCCGCGCGCGACGTCGAGCACGGGTCCGCCGCCGCCCACACCGGAGCTCAGCGCGAAGGCGATGGAGGGCGGCTCCTCGTTGAGGCCGCGCCTGGGGTCGTCCGGCGTGGCCAGTTGCGGCACCACCAGGTAGCGTGCGCCCTCCGCGGTGAGGGTGACGCACTGCCGCTCTCCGCGCCCCACTCCCACGGTGACTCCCTGGAGCTCGCCCAGCACGCGCGGCGTGCCGCAGTCGTCCGGCGATGGGTCGGTGACGCGGTCGCTGCCGCACCCCAGGAACGCCGCGAGGGCGGTGAGCGCGAGGGCGGCGCGTGGCGGGTGGCGAAGAGTCATGAGGGTTCCGGGAAGACGACGAGACGGGGCGAACGGAGCGCCGCGGCCATGATACCCGCCACGTCGGGCCGCGTGCCACCGGGAACGAAGAACTGGCTCCTGGCGCGCGATACCGCGTTACTGAAAGCCGCACAACAACTTAGGGATTCACCAGGAAGCCGACACGACTTTGACGCGGCCCCCGAGGACCGCTATCTTGCGAGCCTGATGTCCTTCGTTCATCTGCACTGCCACTCCGAGTACTCCCTACTCGACGGCGCCAACCGGATCGACTCGCTGATCAAGCGAGCGCTGGAGCTCGAGCAGCCCGCGCTCGCCATCACCGATCACGGCAACATGCACGCCGCCTGGGAGTTCCAGGAGAAGGCCAGGAAAGCCGGGGTCAAGCCGATCCTGGGCATGGAGGCGTACGTCGCCCCCGGCGACCGCCGCACCCGCGCGCGGCCGGCGCCCGGGGCGCGCCCGTACTACCACCTGGTGCTGCTCGCCCAGAACCTCACGGGATATCGCAACCTCGTCAAGCTGTCGTCGCTGGCCTACACCCAGGGCTTCTACGTGAAGCCCCGCGTGGACCGCGAGCTGCTGGCTCAGTACAGCGAGGGGATCATCGTCAGCTCCGCCTGCCTGGCGGGCGAGGTGGCCACGCACCTGGAGGCCGGCCGCGCCGACGAGGCGCGCGCCGCCGCCGAGTGGTACGCGAACGTCTTCCAGGATCGCTACTACCTGGAGGTGCAGGCGCACGACTCCCCCGGACAGCGTTCGCTCAATCAGCACATCTTCTCGCTGGCGACCGACCTGGGGCTGCCCGTGGTGGCCACCAACGACGCGCACTTCCTGCGCAGCGAGGACCACGACGCGCACGACATCCTGCTCTGCATCGGGCTGGGCAAGGACCGCAACGACCAGGACCGGATGAAGTACGATCGGGGGCTCTACTTCAAGAGCGCCCCGGAGATGCAGGAGCGGTTCCGCGACCGCCCGGACGTGCTGGAGAACACGCTCAGGATCGCCGACGAGACGGGGATCACGTTCGCCAAGACGTACCACGTGCCGTCGTTCCCGCTGCCCCAGGGCGTGGCGAGCGAGAACGAGCTGCTCATGCGGCTGGCCACCGAGGGCGCCCGCAAGCGCTACGGCGACGAGCTGCCGGCGGCGGTGCAGGAGCGGCTGGACTACGAGCTGGCCGTCATCACCAAGACGGGCTACGCGGGCTACTTCCTCATCGTGGCGGACTTCATCCGGGCGGCGCGCGACCGCGGCATCCCGGTGGGCCCGGGGCGCGGCTCGGCGGCCGGCTCGCTGGTGGCCTATGCGCTCTGGATCACCAACGTATGCCCGCTCGAGTTCGACCTGCTGTTCGAGCGCTTCCTGAACCCCGAGCGCGTGTCCATGCCCGACGTGGACGTGGACTTCTGCTTCGAGCGCCGCGGCGAGGTGATCGAGTACGTGCGCCAGAAGTACGGGCGCGAGGCGGTGGGGCAGATCGTCACCTTCGGCACCATGAAGTCGCGCGCCGCCATCAAGGACGTGGGGCGCACGCTCGGCTTCACGCCGGCGGAGACCGACGCGCTGGCCAAGCTCGTGCCCAACGGCCCGGCCTTCTCGCTCACCGTGAAGGAGGCGATCGAGCAGGTGCCGGAGGTCAAGAAGTTCTACGAGACCGATCCGCGCTACCGCCAGCTGCTGGACTACGCGATCGCGCTGGAAGGGCTCTCGCGCCACACCGGCGTGCACGCCGCTGGCGTGGTGATCGCGCCGGGCCCCATCGACGAGTACGTGCCGGTGTGCACGCAGGCCACCAAGGGCTCGGGCGCCTCGGCCGGCAGCGACGAGGCCATCGTCGTCACGCAGTACGACATGAACGCCCTGGAGAAGGCGGGCATGTTGAAGATGGACTTCCTGGGGCTCACCACGCTCACCGTGGTCACCGACGCGGTGAAGGCGGTGAAGGAGCGCACGGGCGTGGAGATCGACCTCGACACGCTCCCCCTGGACGACGAGGAGACGTACCGGCAGCTCCGCGCCGGCCACACCGCGGGCGTGTTCCAGTTCGAGTCCGCGCTGGCCACCGACGTGCTCCGGCGCATGCGCTGCGACCGCTTCGACGATCTGGTGGCGTCCAACGCGCTGCTCCGCCCCGGCCCGCTGGACGCGGGCATGCACAACGTCTACATCCGGCGCAAGCGCGGCGAGGAGCCGGTGGTCTACGTGCTCCCCGAGCTCGAGCCCATCCTGTCCACCACCTACGGCGTCATCACCTATCAGGAGCAGGTGATGCGTATCGCGCAGGTGCTGGCCGGCATCTCGCTGGCCGAAGCCGACGTGCTCCGGAAGGCGGTGGGCAAGAAGGACGCGGCGCTCATCCGGGCGGAGCTCGGCAAGTTCGTGGAGAAGGCGGTGGCGCGCGGCTACGACCAGCGCGTGATCGACGACCTGGCGGGGCAGATCGAGACGTTCGGGCGGTACGGCTTCAACAAGAGCCACAGCGTCGCCTACTCCGTCGTCGCGTACCACACCGCGTACCTCAAGGCGCACCACCCCGCCGAGTTCATGGCGGCGCTCCTCACGTCGTGCATCGGCGACACCGAGAGCGTCATCAAGTACATCGCCGAGGCTCGCGAGCTGGAGCTGGAGGTGCTGCCGCCGGACGTCAACGAGTCGGGCTACAAGTTCACGGTGGTGGGCGAGAAGCGCATGCGCTTCGGCCTGGGCGCGGTGCGCAACGTGGGCCGGAGCGCCATCGACTCGATGCTCGCCGCCCGCGCCGACGGCCCGTTCACCAGCCTGTTCGACCTGTGCGAGCGCGTGGACCTGCGGCTGTGCAACAAGCGCGTGTTCGAGGCGCTCATCCACGCCGGCGCGGTGGACGGCCTGGGCGGGCACCGCGCGCAGTACCTCGCGGTGCTCGACGCGGCCATGCAGGAGGCGGGGCTCAAGCAGGAGGAGCGCGAGAGCGGCCAGGGCTCGCTGTTTGGCGATCCGAGCGGCGGGAACGCCCGCGCGCACGCGCAGCTCTCCCTGCCCAACATCCCGCCGCAGAGCGAGAGCGAGCGGCTCACCCGCGAGAAGGAGATCCTGGGGTTCTACATCTCGGGGCATCCGCTGGAGCCGTTCCGCACGGAGTGCGAGCTGTTCGCCACGCACACCGTGGCGCAGCTGGGCGCGTGGACCTCGGACCCGGTGACGCTGGGCGTGGTGGTCACCGCCGTGCGCAAGCAGATCAGCAAGCGCAGTGGGGCGGAGTTCGCGCGCCTGCAGGTGGAGGACTTCTCGGGCACGGCCGAGCTGCTGGTGTTCCCCGAGGCGTGGGCCGCGCTCAGCGACCGGCTGCGCACCGACGTGCCGGTGCTGCTCAAGGGCGGCTACTCCAAGCGCGACCAGGACACCGAGAACCCCACCTTCATCGTGGAGGGGATGCAGCGGTTCGAGGAGCTCCGCACCACGGGCCACGTGATCGTGTGCCTGGAGCTGCAGGCGGCCGCGGCGGACACGACGGCCGCGCTGCCCGGCGTGATGGACGACGTACGCGCCGTGGTGGATGCCCACCCGGGCTCGGCGCCGCTCGAGCTGCGGTGGAGCGATGGCAATGGCACGCAGGCGCGGCTCCGGTCGCGCTCACTGACCCTGGCGGCGAATCCCGCCGCCCTCAAGGAACTACGGACGCTCCTCGGCGAGGAGCGGGTCCGTCTCGTGCGCGCGTCGTGATGGACGGCTACCTGTCCCGACCCGCCTCACCCCGGAGCTGACCGTGGCGAGTGTCGCCCAACTGGAATTCGAGAAGCCGATCGTCGAGCTGGAGAAGGAGATCGAGGACCTCAAGCGCATGGCGGGCGACCGCCAGCTGTCGCTGGACGAGGTCATCGGTCCGCTCGAACGCAAGCTCGTCGACCTGCGCACCGAGATCTACCGCAACCTCACGCCGCTGCAGCGCGTGCAGGTGGCGCGCAGCAGCCGGCGTCCGTTCACGCTCGACTACGTGCGGCTCTGCTTCACGGACTTCATCGAGCTCCACGGCGACCGCCTCTACCGCGACGACGCGGCCATCGTGGGCGGTTGGGCGCGGCTGGACGGCGAGACGGTGATGGTGATCGGCCAGCAGCGCGGACGCGACACCAAGGAGAACCTGCGGCGCAACTTCGGCATGCCCCATCCGGAGGGATACCGCAAGGCGCTCCGCCTCATGAAGCTCGCCGAGAAGTTCCAGGCGCCGGTGGTCACGCTCATCGACACCCCGGGCGCCTCGCCGGGCATCGGCGCCGAGGAGCGCGGCCAGTCGGAGGCCATCGCCCGCAACCTGTTCGAGATGGCCGGCCTCACGGTGCCCATCGTGGCCACCATCATCGGGGAGGGCGGCTCGGGCGGCGCGCTGGCGCTGGGCGTGGCGGACCGCGTGATGATGCTGGAGAACAGCGTCTACTCGGTGATCACCGTGGAAGGGTGCGCGGCGATCCTCTGGAAGGACGGCAAGAGCATGGAGATGCGCGAGCGCGCCGCGGGCGCCCTGCGCATCACCGCCCCGGACCTGTACGAGCTCCGCGTGATCGACGAGATCATCCCCGAGCCGAGCGGCGGCGCGCACAACAACCACGAGGCCACCGCGGCCAATGTCCAGGAAGCCATCATGCGCCAGCTCGAGGAGCTCCGGCGGCTCAAGCCGGAGAGGCTCGTGCGCCGTCGGCGGGAGAAGTTCCTGCGGATGGGGCGGTTCATCGAGTAAATTGCCGTATGTCCCTCATCGAGATCTCCTTCAAGGGCAATAGAAAAGAGTTCTTCCACTGGCCGGGCGACGAGCCGCCGCCCCTCCGGGCGCCGATGATCGTGGTCGCCGACCGGGGCGAGGACCTCGGGCTGGTGCATGCCGTGGGGGAGCTGGCGGAGCGTCGCTATGAGGGAGCCGCGCACGGCCGGCAGCTCGAGCCGGCCACCAAGGCCGCGATCCGGCTGGCCACCCCGGAGGAGCACGCGCGCGCGCGGGAGCTGCGCGAGGTGCACGACGAGCAGGCCCGCCGCACCGCCATGGAGCGCGTGCGCTCGCACAACCTGGTGATGAAGCTCACCGACGCCGAGTGGCAGTGGGACCGGCGCAAGCTCACGATCTACTTCACGGCCGAGCGCCGCGTGGACTTCCGCGCGCTCGTGCGCGACCTCGCGAGCACCTTCCGCGCGCGCATCGAGCTCAAGCAGATCGGCGTGCGCGACGAGGCCAAGCGGCTGGACGGCATCGGCCGCTGCGGCCGGCAGTACTGTTCCGCCTCGTGGCTCCCCGAGCTGCGCCCGGTGAACCTGGGCGTGGCCAAGGAGCAGCATCTGTCGCTCAACCCGTCGCAGATCTCGGGGGCCTGCGGGCGGCTCATGTGCTGCCTGCGCTACGAACACGAGTTCTACGTGCAGAGCCGCAAGCGCTTCCCCAAGGAAGGCCGCATCCTGGTGTCGGCGGTGGGCGAGGAGAAGGTGCTGGCCACGGACATCTTCCGCGACCGCGTGACGCTGCGCAACGCGGAGGGCGACGTGCGCGTGGTGGCGCTGGCGGACCTCAAGCGCGAGCTGAGCGAGACGCCGCCCGAGATGGCGGCCGCGTCGGACGACGCCGAGCCCGGCGCCGCCGCGCTGGTCACCCTCGCGCGGCGCGCCACGCCGGCGGCGGCCCCCGCCCCCGCCCCCGCCCCCGCCGCGGCCGCGGAGCCGCCGGCGCCCGCCGAGGATGCCGCCGTCGCCGTCGTGCCGCCGAGGGCCGGCGGAGGCGAGGCGAGCGAGAGCGCCGATCGCGCCGGGAGCGGCGAGGGCGCCGCGAGCGATCAGGCTGGAAGCGAGGAGCGCCGGCGTCGCCGGCGCGGACGGCGCGGCGGACGTCGCGGCCGCGGCGGCCAGGCCGGCACGGAGCCGGATGCCGGGCAGGCTGAAATCATTGGTGATGCGTCCCTGGAGACCGATTCG
>DATANT010000436.1:0-21046 GCA_036266115.1 Gemmatimonadaceae bacterium
ACGTGCTCGCGTGTTGCATTGATCGGGCCGCCGCACTCGACAAACCGGTGCGTGGATGCAACCTTCAACGAATGCTACCCCGTCCTCGGCTCGAGGCTTCCGCGGTCCGGCGCATGCCGCGACGCGTGGCCCGGCGCGGCGCGCCGCCCCGTCCCCGCTGGCTCCTGCTGGGTGCCGTGCTCGGCGTGACCGCGTGCTCGTCGGGCGACCCGCGCCCCGGCACGCCGCCGGCCGACGTGGTGGCCGCGTGCCCAGAGCCGACGACCGCGATCGGACTCGCCGTGGGACGCTTCATCGAGCAGACGCAGCCCAAGCCGCGCCGCTTCCTCGCGGCCACCGACGCCATGCTGCCCGACTTCGGCATGCGAGAACTGCAGGATCGGGGCCCCACCTATTTCTATCCACCCGTGCCCGCGCAGCAGGCCATCGTGCGCGATCGGCTCACCGACGTCGGCCCCTGGCCCGCCCTGCTCGTGCGCTTTCACGGGCTGTCCACGCCGTCCGGCGACCGCGCCGTGGTGACGCTCTCGGGCCAGTGGGTGCTGGGTGATCTGGACGGCGACGAGGTGCAGCGCACCGAGATCCGGCTCGCCTGCACCACCGGCCGCTGGCTGGTGGACGGCGCCGCGCCGCTGAGGTCTGCCTGAGGTTCCCATGAGTGCCACCGTGACATCGACTACCGCGCCCTCGTACGCCACGAGCGGCTCCACGCCGGCTTCCTCCGGCGCGCCCACGCGCGAGCGTTTGCTCGCCCTCGACGTCTTCCGGGGCGCGACGATCGCCGGCATGCTGCTCGTCAACAACCCGGGCACGTGGGGCGCCATCTATCCGCCGCTGGCGCACGCGGCCTGGAACGGGTGGACGCCCACCGATCTCATCTTCCCGTTCTTCCTCTTCATCGTCGGCATCACCACGCACCTGTCGCTCACCGCGCGCCGTGCGCGCGGTGACAGCGACCGCACACTGCTGCACCAGGTGTGGCGCCGTGCCGCGCTGATCTTCCTCTTCGGTCTGTTCCTCTCCTGGTTCCCGGGCTTCACGTGGGGCGCCGTGGCCGGCAACGCCGATCCCAGCCTGCTGGACCGCGTGGTGGACCGGCTCTACCACGTGCGCATCATGGGCGTGCTGCAGCGCATCGCGGTGTGCTATCTGATCATCGGCGTGCTCACGGTCACCACGGGGTTCCGCGCGCAGCTCGTGGCCCTGGGCGTCATGCTGCTGGGCTACTGGGCGGTGATGACCCTCCTGCCGGTACCCGGCACCGGGCTGCTGGGCTGGCAGACGCTCGACGATGCGCCGCTCACCATGGCGGCGTGGACCGACCGCCTGCTGCTCGACTGGGGCACGCTGGGCAACCACCTGTACGCGGCCGCGAAGACGTGGGACCCCGAAGGCATCCTCTCCACCGTCCCGGCCGCCGGCACGGCGCTGCTGGGCGTGTTCGCGGGACGCTGGCTCGGCGCCCCGCGACCGCTCGCCGATCGGCTCAACGGGCTGTTCGCCGTGGGCGCCCTGGGCATGATGGTGGGGCTGGTGTGGCACTGGGCATTCCCCATCAACAAGAGCCTCTGGACCAGCTCCTACGTGGTCTTCACGGCGGGCATGGCGGCGGTGGCGCTGGCCACCTGCCTCTGGCTGATCGACGTGCGCGGCTGGCGCGGCTGGACGCGGCCGTTCGTGGTGTACGGCGTGAACCCCATCGTGGCCTTCGTGGGCTCGGGGCTCATGGCGCGCATGATCTACTCCATCCTCAAGGTGGACTTCGGGGGCGAGCGGATCTCCCTGCAGGCCGCCGTATACCGCTCGCTGTTCGCCTCGTGGCTGCCACCCGAGGCGGCGTCGCTGGGCTTCGCGCTCTGCTTCGTGCTGCTCTGGTACGTCATCCTGCTCGTCCTCTACAAGCGGAACATCTTCCTCAAGGTGTAGGCGCCGCCGTCCGCGCCTCCAGCCTGCCGCGGGCACCTTGCCCGCGGCCTGGCCCGCCGCTCGCATCCCGTCCCACTTCATGAAGCTCGCTGCTCCCACCATGGCCCGCCTGCGGCGCCTCGCGCGCGCCCTGCCGCTGGCCATCGTCCTGGCCACGCTCGCCGCTCCTCCCACGGCCGCTCTCGCGCACGCGCAGGGCTCCTCGCGGCGGGCGCCGGCCAGGCCCAAGGCCAGAGCGCGCACCGTGGCCCGGCCCACCCCGCCGCCCAGGCCCACCACGCCTCGCAGCGCCGAAGCGCTGGCCAGCGACATGGGGGCCATCGTGGGCCAGGCCACCCGCAGCGGACGCTGGGGCGTGATGGTGGTGTCCCTCACGCGCGGCGACACGCTGTACCGGCTCAACGCGGGCGAGCACTTCATGCCCGCCTCCACCCTGAAGCTGTTCACCGGCGCGCTCGCGCTGGAGCGATTCGGGCCCGAGCACCGCTTCCAGACCGCCGTGCTGCGCGACGGCCCACTGCGCGGCGACGGCACGCTGGACGGCGACATCGTCATCCGCGGCGGGGGCGACCCGGCGCTGTCGGGGCGCTTTCTGCGCAACGACCCGCACGCGGCCATGAACCTGCTGGCCAGCCTGGTGGCGGGTCAGGGCGTGAAGCGCGTGACCGGGGACGTGATCGGTGACCCCACGCTCTTCGAGCCGAAGGGCGTGCCCGACGGCTGGCAGTCGCGCTACCTGCAGTCCGGCTACGCGGCGCGGGTGTCGGCGCTCTCGCTCAACGAGAACCTGGTGTGGATCGCCGTGTCACCCGGTGCGGCCGGTGGTGCGGCCACGGTGGCGTTCGAGCCGGCGACGAGCGGCATCCGCCTGGTGAACTCCGTGCAGACGCGGAAGGGTGCCGGCGCCCAGGTCACGGTGCGCCGCCTGCCCGACCACGGCATGGAGGTGCGCGGGTGGGTGGGCACCGGCGCCGGCACGCGCCGCTATCAGATGGTGGTGGAAGATCCTCCCCTCTTCGCCACCGGCGCCTTTGCCGAGGCGCTGCGCAGGCGCGGGATCGCGGTGGACGGCACCGTCCGCATCGCGCCCACGCCGGACGACGCCGAGCCGCTCACCGCGCTTCCCTCGCCCACGATGGAGCAGCTGGTGGCGGTGATGGAGCGCGAGAGCATCAACCACTACGCGGAGCTGCTCTTCCGCAACGCGGCGCGCGACGCCCATCCCGGCGCGCCCGGCTCGGCGGAGACTGGCAACCGCGCGCTCGGCGAGCTCATGACGCGCGCCGGCGCCGTGCCCGGCTCGGTGGTGGCGCGGGACGGCAGCGGCCTCTCGGTGCTCGACCAGGTGACCCCGCGCGCGCTCGTGCAACTGCTGGCGTACGGGCACCGCGCGTCGTGGGGCAGCGCCTTCCATGCCTCGCTGCCGGTGGCCGGCGAGTCCGAGCTGCTGCGCACGCGCATGCGCGGCGGCCCCGCTCACGGCAACCTGCACGCCAAGACCGGCACCACCAACGAGGTGATCTCGCTGGCCGGCTACACCACCGCCGAGAATGGCGAGGTGCTGGCGTTCGCGTTCGTGTACAACGGCACCGACCGATGGAACGCGCGCGTGGCCATCGACGCGCTCGGCGAGACGCTCTCGGGATTCGGGCGGTCGTAGCCGGCCGGTCGGCTGGGAGTGGGGGAACGAGAACGGGGCCGTCGCGATGCGACGGCCCCGTTCTCGTGCGACCCGATCCGGCTCGCCGTCAGATCTCCTCGATCACCACGCCGCGCTTGCGCAGCTCCGCCACGTACTGCTCGCCCGGAATGCACTCGTCGGGCGTGTGCACGCCCGGCGTCACCACGCGCGTGGCCTGCATCTGCCCGGTGATGGAGAGCGTGAAGCCCGTGGTGCGCATCATCGCGCTGATTCCCTTCTCCTCGTCGGCGTGGTCCACGAGCTGCCAGCCGTGCCGCTGCGGCTTGCCGTCCTTCACGCCCTCCACGATCACGCGGAGCGCCACCAGGTCGGGCGACTTGGGCTTGCGCAGCCGCGGGCCCATGGTGGCCACTGCCAGGTCGCGCGGCACCACCTTGGTGCCCTTCACGTCCACCGGCTCCAGCTCCAGCAGGCCGAGCTCCCGGATGGCCTCCATGATGCTCGCGTGCCCGGGGTAGCGCAGCGTCTTGTACTCCATCGTGGGGATCCGTCCCTCGTAGCGCTGCGCCATGGTGGAGAGCCCACCGGCCGTGTGGAAGGCCTCCAGCTCGCCCACCGGCGCCGGGAACTGCACCGCCTCGATCTCGCTCAGCGCCGCGACCTGCGTCTGCTTGCCGCCGCGCAGCACCCACGAGAGCGTGGTATAGTAGTCCAGCACCCCCTCCAGCGAGTACACGATCTGGTACTTGAGCGGTCCCTCGGGATGCTGGGGAAGCCCGCCCACGTAGATGCGCACCGACTCCACCGTGTCCAGGCGGTCGATCCCCATCTGCGCGAGCACGTTCACCATGCCCGGCGCGAGCCCGGTGTCGGGCACCACGCTGATCCCCTTGGCCCGGGCCTCGGCATCCAGCTGCTTCTGCTCCAGCACGATCTCGGTGTTGCCGCCGAGGTCCGTGAAGTGCACGCCGGCCTGCACCGCGAGCTTGGCGAGCGCGCCGTTGAAGTAGTAGGGAATGGCGCTCATCACGGCGTCCACCTGGCCCATGAGGCCGAGCACGGCCTCGCGGTCGCGCACGTCGAGCGGTGTGGGGATCAGGCGATGGCCGGAGTATGGTGCGAGGAACGCCGGCAGATGGTCGATCTTGAGGTCGGCGAGGCGGACCTCCGTCACCTCGGGGTTCTGCAGCAGGTCATAGGCGCAGGCGGAACCCTGCAGACCGGCCCCGAGAACGAGCATTCGCATGTATGGACTCTCCTGAGAGCGTGCGTGGGAAACCCGAAACCTAACGGCGGTGCCACGGCAGAGTCAGCCGGCGGCGGAGCGGCGTACCGGCGGGGCAGCGGCGCCGTCCCCGCCCGGCAAGCACGATCCTCGCACTATTTCCTTGCCTCCACCCGATCTCACTCCACCACCGCCCGCGCATGAGCGATCCCACCCCCACGCCCGCATCCACGTCGGCCCCGGCTCCCGACGCCGACTGGCGCCGGCATCTCCTCACCTCGCCCGACGACATCCGCGCCCTGCTGGAGCGCACGCACCGCGTGGCGGTGCTCGGCATCAAGACGGCGGAGACGGGGCAGCCCGCGTACTACGTGCCCGAGTACACGCAGCGCGCCGGCTACGACGTCGTGCCCGTGCCGGTCTACTTCCCCGAGGTCACCGAGATCCTGGGGCAGCCGGTCCATCGCTCGCTGGCCAGCATCCCGGGCCCCGTGGACCTGGTGAACGTGTTCCGCCGCCCCAAGGACATTCCGGCGCACGTGGACGACATCCTCGCCAAGCGTCCCGCCGCGGTGTGGTTCCAGCTCGGCATCCGGAACGACGAGGCGGCCGAGCGGTTGGCGCGGGAGGGAATCGACGTCGTGCAGGACCACTGCCTGCTGGTGGAGCTGCGGCGGATCGGACGCTGAGCGGGCGCCGATCGCGGCGGCGCGACTGAGCGTCGCGGGCCACGGCTAATGGGGCTCACCGAGGTGGGGTGACAGCCCGACGACGGCCCGACGCGTCGTGCGGCCCGAGCCTCGTCGACCGCTGGCGGGGCCCAGGCGGTCCTCCCGCCGGAGTGCAGCCCGGAGAGGGCGCCAGCCTGTCTTGTCATCCCGCCGGAACGCGGTGGAGAGCAAGGCCAGTCAGGCTTGTCATCCCGCAGGAGCGAGCCGTCCGCAGGACGGCGAGCGAGTGTCGGGATCGGCTTCCCGTCTCGTGATGCGCGTCCGCCGTGCCGGCCTGCCGCCGTGGACGGCGTCCAGCGGTCGACCGGCCGCGAGGGAGAGCGATCCCGACACTCGCGCGGCCTCTCGGCCGCGCTCCCGCGGGATGACACAAGGAGGGATGCCCTCCATGCCGCGCGCCCCCGACTGGACGACGCGTCACGCGACGTCCGCGACGCACATCAGCCGGCGAGGACCGCCGAGAAGACGTCCGCGTCCACGTTCCCGCCGCTCAGCACCACCGCCGCCTGCCGCCCGCGCAGCGCGTCGCGCTCCCGCAGCAGCGCGGCCAGCCCCGCCGCCCCACCCCCCTCGGCCACGTTGTGCGTGTCGGTGAACAGCGCCCGCATGGCCGCGGCGATCTCCGCGTCCGTGACCTCCACGATGCGGTCCACCCTGTCGCGCATCACGGCGAACGCCTCGGGATGCGGCGTGCGACACGCCATGCCGTCCGCGAGCACCGTGGTCACGTCGTGCGACACCGGCTCGCCCCGCGCGAGCGAGCGTGCGTAGGCGGGCGCCCCGGCGCTCACCACGCCCACCACCTCGCAGCCGTGGCCCAGCGCCTCGCGGGCCGCGAGCACGCCGCAGAGGCCCGAGCCCAGACCGATGGGCACGTAGGCCACGTGGAGCGACGGGGCCGCGCGCAGGAGCTCGAGGGCGTACGTGCCCACGCCGGCCACGAGCAGCCGGTGGAACGACGGCATGCGGTGCCACCCGCGCTCCTCCGCGATCCGCTGGGCCACCTCGCTGGCCTCCTGGAAGTCCGCGCCCGCCTCGATCAGCTCCACGCCCAGGGCGCGCATGGCAGCGTTCTTCTCGCGGCTGTTGCCGTGCGGCACCACCACCGCCGCCGCGATCCCATGCCGCTGCGCGGCCAGGCCGACGCTCTGGCCATGATTGCCGCGCGTCGCGGTCACCACGCCCGCCACGCGCGGCGTGGCGCGGGCCAGCGCGTGGAAGTAGACGATGCCGCCGCGCACCTTGAACGCGCCCGCCGGCGTGTGGTTCTCGTGCTTCACCCACACCTCGCACCCGCAGCGCTGCTCGAGCAGCGGCCAGCGATACTGCGGCGTCGGCGGCATCACCTCGTAGACGAGGGCGGCCGCCGCCTCGAGCTCGGCCAGCGAGGGAAGCGCCGAGGTGGCCGGCGCGAGGTCCTGGGGCAGGATGGCGGACATGGACGCGGGCAGCGGTGGGTCGCGCGGGGAGGATCGCCCGACGAGGCGCGATGAGGATCATATCAAACGACGGCTCGGCGGTTCGTCAACGTGTGGCGACGCCTCCGGCGCGCGACGACGAACGGGGCCAGCGCGCTGCGCTGGCCCCGTTCGCCCCTGTCCAACCCTCCGCCGACGTCAGGCGCCGGCGACGGGTGCGCCTATCGCCCCGCCTCGCGCCGCGCCGCCTCCCGCTGCGCCGCGCTCGCGAAGATCGCCACCTCCACGCGCCGGTTCCGCGCCCGGCCGTCCTCGGCCTCGTTGGAGGCGACGGGCTCGGACTCGCCCAGCCCGCGCGTCTGGATGCGGCTCGCGCTCACGCCGCGGGACGTGAGATAGCTGGCCGCCGCGCGGGCGCGACGCTCCGAGAGCGACTGGTTGTAGCTGTCGTCGCCCACCGCGTCGGTGTGGCCCACCACCAGCAGGTTGGAATCGTCGTACTTGTCCAGGCTCGCCGCGAGGTTGTCCAGGTTGCGCTGTGCCGCGGGCTTCACCGTGGCGGAGTTGAAGTCGTAGAGCAGTCCCGAGTCGAAGGTGACCTGGATGCCCTCGCCCACGCGCTCCACCACCGCGCCCGGGATGTTCTGCTTCAGCTCCTTGGCCTGCTGGTCCATCTGGTGGCCGATGATGGCACCGGCCGCGCCGCCCACCACCGCGCCGATGATGGCGCCCTTGGCCACGCTGCCGTTCCGGGAGCCCACACCGGCACCCACGATGGCGCCGCCGGTGGAGCCGATGAGCGCGCCCTTCTGCTTGGCGTTGAGCGACGCGCATCCGGACAGCGTGAGCGCGGCGAGCGGAAGGATCAGTACGACGTTGCGAACGGATAGGGTCACGGATTGCATCCTCGCTGAGGTGATTCGCGGCCGATCGTGCTCGCGACGGGTTCGGCCGGGTGTCGCTCCGCACCGGGTGCAGGGCGAGTGCCATGCTCGTGACGCGCCACCGCGCGTGCGCGCAACGTCACGCGCAACTCGCGCTCCGCACGCGGGTTGCGCGTCGGGTGGTGGTCGGGTTGCGGCGGCCGGCGCGCGGTGACGCACATCACGCCGCGTCCTCGCTCGCGGACGCGGCGCGGGGACAGTGTGGCGTGTCGGGAACCAATCAGCTCACGGCCGGATCTCGTACACCACGAGCTCCGTCTTCGCGTCGGTCTCCTTGGCGCCCGGCCGCGGAACGAGCGCCGCGATGAAGCGGCCGGTGCGCGTGACGGCGAGCGCGGTGCCCGGGCCCACGATGCGCGGCTCCGTCCACTCGCTGGCCCCGCCGCGCATGCGGATCCAGCCGCCGCCGCTCGTCACCACGCCGCCGTCCAGGGCGAGCGTGCGGGCCGACGAGTCGAGCGGCGCGGAGACGTCGATGAGCGGACCGTCGGTCCAGGGCACCGTGGCCAGGCGCGTCTCCGGTGCCAGCCGGCCGCGCACCAGGCCGTTGTACACGTCCACCGCCAGCCACGCGCGGGCTGGGGCATTGTCGGTCACCCCGGTGGGCGCGGTGGCCACCGCCAGCGTGCGGCCATCGGCGCTCCAGCGCACCCGCCAGCCACCGGCCACGGGCACGCCGCTGCGCGCCTCCTTGTACATCGGCGAGTCGGTGCCGCCGGTATCCGCCAGCGGCTCGATGGCAGGCGCGGCGAAGCCGTACACCGCGTCCATGGTACTGATGGAGAAGCGCCCGCGCTGCACCTGATCGATGGCCAGCCCGGTCTGCGACGCGATGATCGCCGCGTCGCGCGAGAAGAGCGAGTCCGCGCCGCGCCCACTCATGACGAAGGCGCGCCCGTAGGCCACGCGCGACCAGTCCGGTGACGGTGCCACGTCCCACACGCCGTCGCGCTGCAGGCGGAAGGGCGGCCGCGCCCCCTGCCCTTCCACCACGGCCAGGAAGCCGTTCGGCATCGCGCCGTTCTCCACCGCCACCGCGTCATCCATCACGATCATCCCGCGGCGGTCCGGCGACAGCGCCCAGCGCGCACGCGACAGCATGGTGCCGGGCATCACGCCGTTGGAGACCTGGTGCACCGTCACCCACCGCGAGAGCGTGGCCACGTCGGCCACCACCCCGCCCGGACGCCCCGCGGCGGCGAAGGCGGCGGCCACCCGCGCCGGCACCCGGCTCTCGCGGGCCGCCGCGGCCACGCGCACGCGCCAGGGCGGGAACGTGTCCTCGCCCACCACCTTGCGCACGGTCGCCGTCCACCCCGCGCGCTCCAACGAGTCCACCAGGCGCGCGGCCTGCGCCGACTCGGGCAGCACGCCCACCTGCACGGTCCAGATTCCGGTGGGCCCACCCGGCGGCGGCGGCGGTCCCTTCGCCGCCAGCGTATCGGGCGGCGCGCTCTCGCTACCGCCGCACGCGCCGGCAAGCAGCAGCAGGACGCCCACCATCACGGTGCCCGCCGCGGCGCCCCGCGTGCGGCGCACCGTACCGTGCGCCCGCCCGCCCATCGTGCCCACTGCCCTCACCGCGTCACCCGATAGATCGCCCCGCCGGCGTCGTCGGAGATCAGCACCGCGCCGTCCCGTGCCACCAGCACGTCCACCGGCCGTCCCCATCGCGTGCCGTCCGCATTCTGCCACCCGGTGACGAAGTCCTCGTAGCCCACCGGCCGACCGTCGGCCACCCGCACGCGCACCACCGTCGCGCCGGTGGGCACGTCGCGATTCCACGAGCCGTGGAAGGCGAGCAGCAGATCGCCGCGCATGGCGGCCGGGAACTGCGTGGCCCCGGTGAGGAACGTCATGCCGAGGGGCGCCGCGTGGGCCTGCATCTCGAGCGCGGGCGGGATGGTGGAGGCGCACCGCTTCGCGTCCGCGTACTCGGGGTTGGGCACCCGGTTGCCGTAACAGTACGGCCAGCCATAGTGCCCGCCGGCCTGCAGGATGTTGATCTCCTCGGGCGGCAGGTCCTGGTGATCGGGCTTGAGCATGTCGCGCTCGTGCTGCGACACCCAGATCTGCCGCGTGCCCGGATGCACCGCCATGCCCACCGCGTTCCGCAGCCCGCTCGCGTACAGCTGCCCGTTCGTGCCGTCCGCGTCGTACACCATCACCGCGGCGCGGTCCTCGGTCTTCTCCTCGCACAGGTTGCACGAGCTGCCGATGGACACGTACAGGCGGCCGTCGGGTCCGAAGATCAGGCTGCGCGACCAGTGGCCACCGCCGGCGCTGTACTGGTTGAGCCGCTGCGGCGTGCCGCGCGCGCGGCCGCTCGCGTCCAGCCGCACCCGCACCACGCCGCCGGTGTTGGCCACGTACAGCCAGCCGTCGTGAAACGCCAGGCCATGCGGCCGGTCCAGCCCGTCCACGGCCACCACCACCGAGTCGGCCACCCCGTCGGCGTCGGCATCGCCCAGGCGCACCACGCGCCCCGACCGCGGCTGGCTGGCGTACACCGCGCCGTCCGGGCCCACGGCCATGAAGCGCACGCCGGGCAGGTCGCGCGCGTAGAGCGCGACGCGGTATCCGTCCGGCAGCCGCAGCTTGCGCAGCGACGCCTCGGTCACCGGGCCGGCGGACCGCGCCTGCGCGCCGGCGACGCCGGCATCGCCGGCCACGGCCGGCGCGCAGGCCGCCATCACGGCCGCCATCACGGCCGCGGCGAACGCGAGCCGGCGAGCCGCGGCCAACATTCCTGTCGTGCGATGCATGCAATCCTCGAGTCGTGATCGGGGGATCGTCGTGCGATGGCCAGAGGCACGACGCGTACCGCGCCGCTCCCCGCCCGCGCCGCGGGACGGCGGCGGCCGGCGCGCGTGGAGCGCGACCTCGAGCGCGGAGCGGAGCGCTACGCGCCCACCTGGTTCCGGCCGGCCGCCTTGGAACGATACAGCGCCTCGTCGGCGCGGGCGAACAGCTCCTCGGGGCTCTCCACGCCGGACGACGGATAGCTGGCCACGCCGATGCTCGCCGTGAGCTGCAGCACCTTGGATCCGACCACGGGAAACCGATGCGCCTCGATCTGCTCGCGCAACCGCTCGGCGAAGATGGTGGCGCCGTCGTGCCGGGTCTCGGGGAGCACGATGACGAACTCCTCGCCGCCGTAGCGCGCCACGAGGTCCACGCTGCGCACGGCCGCCGAGAAGAGCGCCGCGGCCTCGCGCAGCACCTCGTCGCCCGCCAGATGGCCGTGGGTGTCGTTCACCTGCTTGAAATGATCGAGGTCGATCATGAGCAGGCTCACCACCGAGTCGTAGCGGCGCGCCCGATCCAGCTCCGCCGCCAGGCGCGCCACGAGCGCGCGCCGGTTGAGGAGCTGGGTGAGCGGATCGGTGTGCGCGAGCGCCTCCAGCCGCGCGTTGTCGGCCTTGGCGTTCTCCAGGAGCTGCGCCTTCTGGATGCTCGCCACCGCCGCCTTCACCACCGTGTCGGCGAACTCCACGTCGTCCACGGTGAGGGGCGGCTCGTCCACCGTGCGGCGCAGGAAGAACACGCCGGCCTGCAGCCGGTCCAGCGTGAACGGCAGCGCGATCACCGACCGGATGGTGGGCCGCTCCCCCTCGCGCTCCCACATCTCGCGCACGCGGTCGAACAGCGGGCTCGCGCTCACGTCCTCGATGAGCACCGGGCGGCCGCGGTCCAGCGCGGCGCGGATCTCGGGATACCGGTCGAGCACCACCTCGCGGTGGCGCAGCCCGGGATTCTCGTAGGCGGTGGCCACCACGCCGGTGCGGTCGCCCGGCCGGGCGAGGATCACCGAGCAGTGCGTGAGCGTGAGCGCGCGCGCCACGCGCCGCGCCAGCAGATGGTAGATCTCGTCGCTCGAGAGGTCGCCGGTGACCTCGTGCAGGATGTCCACGAGCTTGCGGCGCGACTCGGCCTCCTCGCGCGCCCGCGAGAGCTCCTGCTCCGTGGTGCGCAGCGCCTCGCGCGCCGACCGCAGGAGCGCGCGCATGCGCAGCTGCGCCTGGATGCGAGCCAGCAGCTCCTTCACCCGGAATGGCTTGCGCACGAAGTCGTCGGCGCCCAGTCCCAGCGTGGTGGCCGTCGCGTCCTCGGCGGACACCGACGAGAGCATGAGCACCGGCAGGTCGCGCCACCGCTCGTCGCTCTTGATGCGCGCCAGCGCCTGGATGCCGTCCACCCCGGGCATGATGACGTCCAGCAGCAGCAGGTCGGGCAGGCGCAGCTCGAGGAGCTGGAACAGCTCCTCGCCGTTGGCCGCCGCCAGCACCTCGTAGCCGTGCTCCGTGAGCAGCCACGTCACCGTCTGCCGGATGGACGGGTCGTCGTCCGCCACCACGATGCGGGCGGCGGCCGGCGCCTGGCCAGGCAGCGGGGGACCGGCCGGCGGGGGCGCCGACCGGGAGGTGAAGGGAGGCGTGGCGCTCACGCGTCGTGCCGGTCGCCGAACAGGGTGAGCAGCCCGGGCCACTCCACGTTGCCACCGCTCAGCACACACACCGTGGGGCCCTCGGCACGCACCAGCCCCGCCTGCAGCGCGGCCACGGTGATGGCCCCACTCGGCTCGCTCACGAGCTTCATGCGGTCCAGTAGCAGCCGCATGGCCGGCACCAGGTGGTGCTCGGCCACCGTGACCACGTCGTCCAGATAGGCCTGGTGGTGCGCGAAAGGCACCGTCCCCACGCGGGTGGCCAGCAGGCCGTCGGCCAGCCCGCCCAGGCTGGGGATCACCACCGGCTCACCCGCTTGCCGCGCGGCCGTGAGCTTGGGGGCGAGCGCGGGCTCCACGCCGATCACCCGCGCGCCCGGCACCAGCAGCTTGATGGCCGTCGCCACGCCCGCGCTCAATCCCCCGCCGCCCACCGGCACCAGCACCGTGCGCACCGCGGGCAGGTCCTCGGCGATCTCGAGGCCCGCCGTGCCCTGGCCGGCCAGGATCACCGGATCGTCGTACGGCGGCACGAGGGTGAGGCCCTGGGCGGCGGCAAGCTCCACGGCCCGATCCATCCGGTCGGCCGTGGTGATGCCGGCCAGCTCCACGCGCGCGCCCAGCCGCTCCGCGCCCGCCCGCTTGGCCGGCGAGACCGTGGTGGGCATCACCACCGTGGCCGGCACGCCGAACAGCCGGGCCGCCAGCGCCACCGCCTGCGCGTGGTTGCCAGAGGATGGCGCGATCACGCCACGCTCGCGCGCCTCGGGCGAGAGGCCAGCCAGGTAGGTGTACGCCCCACGCAGCTTGAAGGCCCCCCCTCGCTGCAGCATCTCCGGCTTGAGCCAGACATCCGCTCCCAGCGCGTCGCAGGGCAGGAGCGGCGTGCGCACCGTGACGCCGCGAATCGTGGCGGCGGCGCGCCGGATGTCGTCCAGCGTCACCAGAGAGCGAGCAGCGACCGTCATTGGGAAGGGGATCCGTCGGTAGCGGGTGGGCCAGCTCCGCGGTGGGCCATCCCGGAAAGGTAGGGACGGCGCGGGTGCTGGTAAAGCCGAGTCTGCTTATAAACCGCTGACCTTCAAAAGGGCCAAGGTGAAGCCGGGGGACGTCCCACTGGGACGTCCCCCGGCTTCAGCGAGCGGGCGCGGGCCCGTTACTCCTCGTCGGCGCCCAGCTCCACGACGTCGGCGGCGCTGTCCTCTGGCAGGTCGCTCACGTCCTCCGCCGCCTCGTCGTCCGAGTCGTCCGGCACCACGCGAGCCACGCCGGTGAGCAGGTCGCCCTCGTCCAGCTGCACGAGCTTCACGCCCTGCGCGATCCGCCCCGTGACCCGCACCTGGCTCACGGACGAGCGGATGATCACGCCCTGCTTCGTGATGAGCATGATCTCGTCCTCGGGGAGGACCTCCATCAGCCCCACCACGTCACCCGTGCGCGCCGTGCGGTCCAGCGTGATGATGCCCTTGCCGCCGCGCTTCTGCACCCGGTAGTCGTCGATGTTGGAGCACTTGCCCAGCCCCTTCTCGGTGACCACGAGCAGCGTGGCCTCGCGCTTGATCACCACCATGCCCACCACCAGGTCGCCCGGGCGCAGGTCGATGCCCTTCACGCCGGTGGTGTCGCGCCCCATCTCGCGCACGTCGCTCTCGTGGAAGCGCAGCGACTGCCCGTGCCGGGTGGCGAGCACCACGTCGTTGGTGCCGTTGGTCACCTGCACGTCCATCAGCTCGTCGGCGGCTTCGATCTTGATCGCCTTGATGCCGTTGGCGCGCGGGTTGGAGTACTGCGAGAGCGCGGTCTTCTTCACCGTGCCGTTCTTGGTGCAGAACAGCAGGTACTGGTCGTCCGGGAACTCGCGCACCGGCACCATGGCCATGATGCGCGTGTCCGGCGTCACGTTGATCAGGTTCACCACCGGCTTGCCCTTGGCCGAGCGGCCCGCCTGCGGGATCTCGTGCACCTTGAGCCAGAAGCAGCGGCCGTCATCCGTGAAGAGCAGGATGTAGTCGTGCGTGGAGGCGATGAAGAGGTGCTCGATGAAGTCCGTGTCCTTGAGGTCCTGTCCGTTGAGCCCCCGCCCGCCCCGGCGCTGCCGCCGGTAGGTGGTGACCGACGTGCGCTTGATGTAGCCGGAGTGGGAGATGGTGACCACCATGTCCTCTTCGGCGATCAGGTCCTCGATCGTGAACTCGCCCTGGTCGCTCGTGATCTCGGTGCGGCGCTCGTCGCCGTACGCCTCCGACATCTTCTGCAGCTCGTCCTTCATCATCGCGGCGCGCAGGTCGCGCGACTCCAGCAGGGCGCGCAGCTCCTTGACCAGCGCGCGGACCTCGGTGAGCTCCTCCTCCAGCTTCTCGATCTCCAGGCCCGTGAGCTTGGCGAGGCGCATGTTGAGGATCGCCTCGGCCTGCCGCTCGGAGAGCTTGAAGCGGGCCTGCAGCTCCAGGCTGGCCGACGGCGTGTCGTCCGCCGCGCGGATCACCTTGATCACCGCGTCGATGTTGTCGACGGCGATCTTGAGCCCTTCCAGGATGTGCTCGCGCTCCAGCGCCTTGTCCAGGTCGAACTGGGTGCGCCGGACGATCACCTCGTGCCGGTGGGTGATGAAGTGCTGGAGCATCTCCTTGAGCCCCATCACCTTGGGCACGAGCCGCCGGGTCACCGGATCGGGCACCAGCGCCAGCATGATCACGCCGAAGGTGGCCTGCATGGCGGTGTGCTTGTACAGCTGGTTGAGCACCACGCGCGGGATGGCGTCGCGCTTGAGCTCGATCACGATCCGCATGCCCTCGCGGTCGCTCTCGTTGCGCAGATCGCTGATGCCCTGCAGCCGTCCCTCGCGCACCTGGTCGCGGATCTGCACGAGCAGGGTCGCGCTGTTCACCTGGTACGGGATCTCGGTGACGACGATCTGGCTCTTGTTGGAGCTCTCCTTCTCCTCGATCACCGCGTGCGCGCGCATCACGATGCGCCCACGCCCGGTCTCCTGGTACTGCGCGATCCCCTCGCGGCCGTAGATGTAGGCGCCCGTCGGGAAGTCCGGCCCCTTCACCCAGCGGCGCAGGTCGGCCGGCGTGAGGTCGGGGTTGTCGATGAGCGCCACGGTGGCCTGCACGATCTCCCGCATGTTGTGCGGCGGGATGTTCGTCGCCATGCCCACGGCGATGCCCGACGAGCCGTTCACGAGCAGGTTCGGCACGCCCGACGGCAGGACCGTGGGCTCCTCGAGCCGGTCGTCGAAGTTGGGGGCGAAATCCACCGTGTTGCGGTCGATGTCGGCCAGCATCTCGGTGGCCATGCGCGTGAGCCGCGCCTCGGTGTACCGGTAGGCCGCCGCCCGATCGCCTTCCACGGAGCCGAAGTTCCCCTGCCCATCCACCAGCGGATAGCGCAGCGAGAACGTCTGCACCATGCGCACGAGCGCGTCGTACACGCTCGAGTCGCCGTGCGGGTGATACTTGCCGAGCACGTCGCCCACCACCGTCGCCGACTTCTTGTAGGGCCGGCCAGGGACGAGGCCCAGCTCGTTCATCGCATAGAGCACGCGCCGGTGCACCGGCTTCAGGCCGTCGCGCACGTCGGGCAGCGCGCGCGACACGATGACGCTCATCGAGTAGTTGATGAACGACTCCTTCACCTCATCGTTGATGAGACGCGGAAGGATGCGCTCGCGATTGTTGGGTGCCGTCATGTTCCTGCGGAAAGAGGCTCGGGCAGCGGGTTGCTGCGACCCATAAATCTACCGAAACGACCGGCTCAAAGCAACCCGGGGCGTATACTGTAAGCCATTGTAAAACAACCACTTAGCAACATTCGAACGAACCCTCTCACCAGCCACCAACGAGCGCCTTCGACCACGCTCAGAAATCCGCCTGGACACCGAACAGCAACTGGCCCTCGTACCCCGACTC
Organism: Gemmatimonadaceae bacterium; assembly: GCA_036266115.1. Lineage (GTDB taxonomy): Bacteria > Gemmatimonadota > Gemmatimonadetes > Gemmatimonadales > Gemmatimonadaceae > DATANT01. The sequence continues at coordinate 16,248 of DATANT010000436.1, forward strand.
GGCGCCGCGCAGCCGGGCCTCGGTGTCGTAGTCGTCGCGGTAGCTCACCTTCACCTGCACCGCGCTCGTCATCTTGTAGCCCATGCTGGCCGAGTTGGTCATGGTGAACTGCCCGATCTCGGTGAGCGCCGGCCGGTAGTACGACTCCAGGTTGAACGACCCGCGGCTGCCGATCGCCTGCGACCCGCGCAGCCGCGCCGACCAGCGCGCCAGCCGGATGGTCTCCACCGAATCGGCATCGGTGCGCGCGAGGGTGCGCGTGCGCTCGGTGATCACGGCCAGGCTCAGGCTCACCTTCGCCGCGTCGGTGCGCACGAACGTCACCTTGTGCCCCAGGCCGGCGCTCGCGCGCAGCCCGATGCGTCGCTCCAGGCTGGATTCCGCCAGGGCGAGCAGGAATGGGCTGTGGCGCGCGAGTGGGAAGCCGTCCAGCGTGAAGGTGCCGAGCCAGCTCCGCTGCGTCACCACCTGCGCGTCGTCGCGGGTGGCGGCCCCGTAGGTGTACCGCACGTCCAGCCCCAGCTCGCTCACGCTGTCGGCGCGCGCCACCCTCGCCCGGCCGCTCATCACGGTCTGCCGCTCGGCTCCCAGCAGCAGGTTGGCGGATGCCTCCACCGTGCGCTTCCACCCCGTGGAGTCCACCGCGGGCGGCGCCACCACCACCTCCTCGATGGGCCGCGGCCCCTGCGCCCACGCCTGCACCGGCACCACACCAGCCATCAGGACGAGCGCGGCCCACGCCGCTCTACCGGCCCCACTCATCCGCGCGACGGGTCCTGGGTGCCGGAGGACGTATCATCGGATGGCGCGGCCGAGGGCGCCGCGTCCGGCGCACTGCCGGCACGCCCCCGACGACGATCGCGGGCCGCCCGCTCCACGGCGAGATCCTCGGCCTCCTCCGCGGCCTCGAGCTCCGCCGACTCGCGCGCGATGGCCTCCCGCTCCGCGCGGTAGCGCTCGTACCAGCGCCGCGTCACCTCGCCCGCCAGCTCGCGGTTGCCCAGGCCGAACGACAGCGCCAGCGCCAGCGCCACCGCGCCGAAGAGGATGGCGAAGGCGGTGGTCACGATGTTCGTGGCCACCCCGAGCTCCTGGAGCGACATGAAGATCGCGAGGATGATCACGCCGCCACGTCCCACCCGCGCCAGCGTGGGCCCGCCGTGCAGTGAGCCGGCCGACGTCATGATGAGCCCACCCACGAACTCGCCGAGCACGATGCCCACGATGATGATGACGATCGCGGCGATCACGCTGGGGATGTAGCTCACCAGCTCCGAGAACACGTTGGCCAGCGACTCCAACCCCAGCGCATTGGCCGCCACCAGCAGCACCGCGAACATCACGAACCAGAACAGCACGTTCGCGAGGACGCGCGTGGGATTGAGGTGCGTGCCGCTGCGCTCCATGGCCTGCAGCACGCCGCCGCGGGCCATCACCTCGTTGAAGCGGATGCGCCGCAGCACGCGCTCGGTGCCGCGCTGCACCAGCCGCGCGACGAGGTAGCCGGCAAAGAGGATGACGAGCGCGCCGAAGAACGCCGGCACGTACTCGGCGAGTTGGCGGAAGCTGGTCTGCAGCCGCTCGAAGAAGTCCACGGGAGGCAGGCGGGCGGGGGGCGGGAGGGGGGCGGCGCGTGCGCCGCGTCACCAATCTAACCGACCGGCGGCGGCGTGGTGTACGGTCGGCCCCCCGGGATCGCGGCGCCGGGCCCGCCGGAACGCACGAGGGACCGGAGCAGAGCCCCGGTCCCTCGCCATCCCGTCACCGGCCCCGTGCGCCCGCTGGTCGATGCCGGGCGAGATCGAGGGCTCAGTCCCTGAGCTTCCGCAGCAGGTTCAGGATCTCGATGTACACCCACACCAGCCCCACCACGAGCCCGAACGCCCCGTACCAGCTCATGAAGCGCGGCGCCTTGAGGCGGGAGCCCTCCTCGATGGCGTGGAAGTCGAGCAGGAGCGAGAAGGAGGCGATGCCGGAGATGAGCAGGCTGATCCCGACGCTCACCATGCCATTGCCTCGCACCAGCGTCATGGGGACGCCGAAGAACGAGAGCACCATGGTGAGCACGTAGAACACCAGCACGCCCACGATGGCCGAGATCATGATGGAGCGGAAGCGCGCCGTCACCGTGATGATCCGGAACGTGTAGAGAGCCAGCATGGCGAGGAACACGCCGAACGTGATGAGCACCGCCTGCGTCGGCAGCCCGGGGTAGACCCGGTCCATCACCACCGAGATGGCGCCGAGCGCGAGGCCCTCCACCACCGCGTAGAGCGGCGACGTCCAGGGGGCGAGCTGCGGCCGGAAGATGGTCACCATGGCCAGCACCAGGCCGCCGATCAGACCCACCCAGAGCAGCGTCATGGGATTCTGGGCCACCCCGGTCGCGACGCTCCACCAGGTGTAGCCGGCCGACGCCATGACGAGGGCGACCAGCACGAAGGCGCGCCACGCCGTGCCGGCGATGGTCATCACGCCGTCGCCGGTGATGCCTTCGAAACGCGCGGCAGACAGGGTGGGGTTGCCGCCAAGCGAGCGGCGAGCGGAATCGCGGGCCATCGGATCCTCTTGAGAATGAGTGCAGTGCTGACGGTGCAGTGCTGACGAGTGCTGCTGGTGTCGCTCGTGCTACTACTACATGGTGCCGCCCCGGCGGGCGTCAGTTGCGGGTGCCGCGCTTGACGTCGAAGATCGCACTCCGGTGGCACTGCGGGCAAATGAGCCATTCGCGGCGACGCGCGTAGCCCAGCCCGAACGAGCCCCCACCGATGGGGCGCTGCGTCATCGCCACCTCACACCGCGGGCACACGGGCGGCTCGCCCTTCGCCAGCGCCTCGCGGATGCGCCGCTGCTCCGCCGCCTCGTACTGGGCGCGCTCAGTCATGCCCCGCCCCGGCGGGCCACCGCGCCCACCTCCTCACGGCTCCGCCACCCGCAGCACCACCTTGCCGAACTGCTGGCCCGTGGCCAGCCGCTCGAACGCGGCGCGCCCGTCCTCCAGGGGAAGGACTGCGTCCACCGGCGGGAGTAACCGCCCGGCGCGCAACTCCGCGGCAATAGCGTCGAACTCGGCATCGTTCCCCATGGTGGACCCCATGAGCGTCCACTGGTTCCAGAACATGCGGCGAATGTCGGTCTCCACCATGGGACCGGAGGTGCCGCCGCAGGTCACCAGGCGTCCGCCCCTGCCCAGCGCGCCCAGCGACGACTTCCAGGTGGCGGTACCCACGTTGTCGAGCACCACGTTCACGCCGCGCTTGCCGGTGCGCGCGCGAACCTCTCGCGCCACGTCCACCTCGCGGTGGTTCAAGGTCTCGTCGGCGCCCAGCGCCCGGGCGCGCGCCAGCTTCTCCTCGCTGCTCGAGGTGACCCACGCCCGGGCGCCGAGCTGCTTGACGATCTGCAGGGCGGCCAGCGCCACGCCACCGCCGATTCCCCAGATGAGCACCTCGTCCCCGGCCTGCACTCGCGCGCGCGTGACCACCATGCGCCAGGCGGTGAGGGTGGCCAGGGTGAACCCGGCGGCCACCTCGGGGGGAATGCTGGCCGGGATGGGCCGCACGTTGGCGGCCGGCACCACCAGCAGCTCGGCGAAGGAGCCGGGGAAGTGCTCGCCCAGCAGGCCGAAGCGCGGGCAGAGCGGCTGCTCGCCCGCCAGGCAGTACTCGCAGGTGCGGTCGCTGAGTCCCGGGTTCACGATCACCGTGTCGCCGGGCTGCACGCCGTCCACCGCGCTGCCCACGGCCTCCACCACGCCGGTGGCGTCGCCGCCCAGGATCCAGGGCGGGGTGATGGTGACGCCGGGCAGGCCCGCCACCACGAAGAGATCGAGGTGGTTGAGCGCCGCCGCGGTGACGCGGACGCGCACGTCCGTGGGGCGGACGAGCGCCGGCTCCGGGAGGTCGTCGCGGACCTCCACCCGACCGAGGTCGCCATGCGCCGAGATGGTGAGTGCTCGCAACGAGTTACCAGTAGCTTATATTCTTGTGAACTTCACACACGGCGCGCGTCCCGATTTGCCGACGTGGGTTCAGTGTGGCCGTACGTCCTGACCATCTCATTCCGTACCGGGTCCGACGCAATGATTTCGATCAAGGTGCCTCCCCTCGGCGAGTCCATCGTCGAGGCGACGATCAGCCGCTGGACGAAGCAGGAGGGTGAGGCCGTCGAGGCGGGCGAGACGCTCGTGGAGCTGGAGACGGACAAAGTTACCGTCGAGGTCCCGGCGCTCAAAGCAGGCGTGCTCACCAAGCGCCTGAAGAACGAGGGCGACGTGGTGACGGTGGACGAGGCGCTCGGTGAGCTGGACGAGAGCGCGACCGGCGCGGGGGCCCCCCCCAAGGAACAAGCTGCCGCCGCCGCCCCGTCGGCCCCGCAGCCTTCCACCGCATCCACGACCACCGCGACGCCGGCCGCTGCGCCGGTCGCCGCCGCCGCGTCCGGTGAGGTGAAGGCCTCGCCCGCGGCGCGACGCGTGGCCGCCGAGCAGAACGTGAACCTGGCCGGCGTGCAGGGCACCGGGCGTGGTGGCGTGGTCAGCAAGCCAGACGTCTTCGAGACGGTGCAGGCCGCGCGCACGGCTCCCGCGCCCGCCGCCGCTCCTGCTGCCGCACCCGCCGCGCCGCGCGTGAGCGGCAACGGCGCCGGGGCCGGTGCGCAGCGCGAGACGCGGGAGAAGATGAGCACGCGCCGCAAGCGCATCGCCGAGAACCTGCTGCAGTCACAGCAGCAGACGGCGCACCTCACCACGTTCAACGAGATCGACATGAGCGCGGTGACCGCGCTCCGTGCCCGGCTCA
>DATANT010000437.1:0-4237 GCA_036266115.1 Gemmatimonadaceae bacterium
CCTCGATATTGAGCTCGCTCCCCGCGAACTCCGTGGTCGCCTCGAGCATGGCGTAGAGCGCGCGGGCGTGCCGCACCACCACCGTGGGCGCCGCGGACTCCACGCCCTCCAGCAGCACCACCCGGTCGCGCCGCTTGCCGGACCCGGATCCGAACGCCACCAACACCGCCGCGCCGTCCGGCCCCGGCGCCACGGTGCATGCCTCGAGGTCCAGCCGGAACTTCTTGTTGCCCCGCACGTCGTCGAACTGCCGGAGACCCGCGTGGCCGGCGGGCAGCGTCACGGCCCGCACCGCGCCCGTGGCATCGAGCACGGCAATGAAGTTGGCGTCGTCCTGCACCGCGAACAGGCGCCCGCTCACGAGCGCGAGGCCCGAGCCGCCGCGCACGTGCGCGGGACGGTCGAGCGCGGCGTCCGCGCCCGCATCGTAGCGCAGCTCCGTGCGCCGGACGATGCGGGCGCCCAGCCGGGGATCGGACAGCACGAGCCGCGGCGAGATCATGGGCACCACCGGCCGCGCTGCGCCGCGCCCCGCCCTCGCGCTACACTCCTCGCCGCACGCCGCCGCGAATGAGACGCAGGATGAAGAGCAGCAGCACGGCGCCCACGAAGGCGACGAGGATGGTGCCGGGCAACCCGGCAAGCGGCGACGACACGCCCAGTGAGCTGAACACCCAGCCGCCCACGAACGCGCCCACGATCCCGATGATGATGTCGCCGATGATGCCGTAGCCCGTCCCACCCATCACCAGCGAGGCGAGCACGCCGGCCACGAGGCCGACGATGATCCAGGTCAGAAACGTCACGGGGTCTCCCGCGCAGGGGACGCCGGCACCGCCCGGGGCCGGACGGAGCGGCGTCCATGTGGGAGCGTAGGGGGCAACTCATGTGCCCGGTCGTCGGAATGCGCCGCGGGCGAGCTCGAGCGCCCGCCGTACGCGCTCACGCGCCACGTCCCGGCGCGCCGCCGTACAGATCGCGCCGGGTGGGCGGCAGCCGCACGCGACCCTCCTGGTCCGGCTTCGCAAGCAGCGTCTGGATCACGCCGATGCGCCCCGTGCGAAACCCGTAGCCCGACGCGGCCAGGTAGAGCCGCCACACCCGGTAGGTCTCCTCGCCCACGAGATCCACCGCTTCGTGCACGCACCGCTCCAGCCGGGTTCTCCAGTGGCGGAGCGTGGTGACGTAGTGCTCGCGCAGGCTCTCCACGTCGCGCAGCTCCAGGCCGGCTCCCTCGGCGCTCGCGATCACCGCCGCGGCGGGCACCAGGTCGCCATCCGGAAACACGTACCGGTGGATGAAGGCGTTGCGCCGCCAGAGCCGCGCCGCCACGCGATGGCGCACGCCGCGCGCGCGCGCCGCGGCAATGCTCACGATGCCGTGGTTCAGGAACAGGCCGCCGGGCCGGAGCAGCCGGAACGCCGTCTGGAAATAGTCGGGCAGCCGTTCCCGACCCACGTGCTCCACCATGCCGATGCTCACGATCTTGTCGAAGCCGCCGTAGTCGCGGCAGGCGCGGTAGTCCAGCACCTCCACGCGACAGCGCTCGGCCAATCCCGCGGCCGCGATGCGCGATCGCGCGAGCTCGGCCTGCGGCTCGCTCAACGTGATCCCCAGCACCTCTGCTCCGTATCGCTCCGCGGCGTACATCGCCAGGCCGCCCCACCCGCAGCCGATGTCCAGCAGCCGCTCCCCTGGCTCCAGCCGGACCTTGCGGCACACGTAGTCCAGCTTCGCCTCCTGCGCGGTGTCCAGGTCGTCCACCCCGGGCTCGAAGTACGCGCAGGAGTAGATCATGCGGCGATCCAGCCAGAGCGCGTAGAAGTCGTTGCCCACGTCGTAGTGGTAGCGCACGGCGCGACGATCGCGCCCCGGCGTGTGCCGCCGCACGAGCTTCCGCACGCCGCGAAGCGCCGGCGGCCGCCCGGCCCGCCGCGCCCCCTGCGGGCCGTCGCCCAGCGGCAGGCGGGCGGCGTGCCACACCGCACGAGCCGCGGCGGCGGGGGTGGCCAGGCGACCCGCCACCAGATCGCCGAGCGTGGCGGCCGCCTCGAAGTCGCCTTCCACGTCGAGGTCCCCACGCAGATAGGCGTGAATGATGGACAGCTCGGATGGCGGCAGGAGCATGCGCCGGAGGGCTCCCCGGCGGCACACCACCAGCGTGAACGGCGCACGGCGAGCGGACACCGGCGCATCCACGCTCCCGTCCCAGAGGCGCACGGCGAACGGTCGCGCGGCGGGCGGACCGAAGAGGTCCGCGAGCACCCGGCGAGCGGCGTGCAGGGCGGACTCATCGGCGGCCGAGGCGCGAGGGAGCGAGGCGCCGGGCCCGTGCGCTCGGGGTTCCGACATGGCCCCTCCATTCGGTCATGGATCACCGGCTGGCCCCGTCCTTCCAGCGCGGGCCTCTCGGCGGTCGCGCGCGTGGGGGCGGGCGGGTTATCCATGAAGTCGGGGCGCTCGCGCGATGGACGACCGAGCCGCGCGGTGGAGCCCCATCCATTTCCTGCCCTCATATCCCATGCCTGTAGAGCCCCGCCGACTTCCCGCCATCCTCTTCGACCTCGACGGCACGCTCATCGACTCCACGACGCTCATCCTGGCCAGCGCCCGCCACGCCTTCGACGGCGTGCCCGCGCACACCTACACCGAGCCCGAGTGGCTCACCGGGATGGGCATGCCGCTCCGCACGCAGGTGGCGCGCTTCGCCGGCAGCGCGGCGGACGTGGAGCTGATCGTCGCGCGGTACAAGGCGTTCCAGCACGCGCACCACGACGAGCTGGTGACCGCCTTCCACGACGCCGCCGCCACGCTCGACGAGCTGCGCCGGCGCGGGCACCCGATGGCCATCGTCACGGGCAAGGGCGGCGTGATGGCCCGGCACGGCCTGGCCCACTGCCAGCTGCACTTCGACGTGATCGTGGCCGCCGACGACTGCGTGCGCCACAAGCCGGACCCGGAGCCGGTGCTGCTCGCCCTGGATCACCTCGGCATCGCACCGGAGCAGGCGATGTTCGTGGGCGACTCGCCGCACGACATGACCGCTGGCAACGCGGCCGGCGTCACCACGGTGGGCGCCCTGTGGGGCCCGTTTGCCGCCGAGGATCTGGCGGCCGCGCACCACCGGCTGGAGCGACTGGCGGACCTGCCCGCGCTGCTGGATCGGCTGCCGGTGCTGGTGCCCGCCGAACCCTGAGCGCCGGCCCGCCGTAGGGCAGCGAAGCGGGCCGCACCGGCCCCGGGCCATCCGTCGCCCGATCGCTACCCCGGCCGTTCAAACCTTTCGCCCGGCCGGGCCATCCCATCCTGTGCGATGCCGATGACTGCTCACCGACCTACCGCGGCCTCACTCGTCGGCGCCCCGGCCACGGCGCCTCCCGCGCCGGACCCGGACGTCTCGCTGGCCGCCGGTGGAGACCAGCGGGCATTCGAGCGGGTCTATCGGGCGCACGTGGACCGCGTCTACTCGCTCTGCGCGCGGATGGTACGTGATCAGGCGCTGGCCGAGGAGCTCACGCAGGACGTGTTCGTGCGGGCGTGGGAGAAGCTGGCGCTGTACCGGGGCGACAGCCTCTTCAGCACCTGGCTGCACCGGCTCGCGGTGAACGTGGTACTCAACCGCCGCAAGCTGGAAGGGCGGGACCGCGGACGGTTCGACGACGACCCGGCGGTGGCGGACGGGCTCACGCAGCACCTGCCGCCGGTGGGGACGGGCATGGACCTGGAGCATGCCATCGGCACGCTCCCGCCGGGCGCACGGCGCGTGTTCGTGCTGCACGACGTGGAGGGCTACAAGCACGAGGAGATCGCCGAGATGCTCGGCATCACGGCCGGCGGATGCAAGGCGCAGCTCCACCGGGCGCGAATGCTCCTCAGGGAACGGCTGCAACGATGACTCATGACCCCGAGCGACCCATGACCTGCCACGACGCAGAGACGCTCATCTCCGATCACCTGGACGGCACGCTGTCGGACGCCGACCGCGAGCGCCTGGACGCGCACTGCGCGCAGTGCGCGAGCTGCGCGGCGATCCTGGGCGACCTGCAGACCATCCGGCAGGCGGCCGCGACGCTGCCGCCGCTTCGTCCGGCCCGCGACCTGTGGGCCGACGTGGAACGGCGCATCGCCGCCCCGGTGGTGGTGCTCGACGAACGGCGGCGCGTGCCGGCCTGGGCGCGCCGGGCGCCGTGGCGGCAGCTCGCCGCGGCCGCCGTGCTGATGGCGGCGACCGCCGGCG
>DATANT010000438.1:0-6598 GCA_036266115.1 Gemmatimonadaceae bacterium
AGCAGCACGTCGCGCAGCGTGCCGCCGCCAATCGCGGTGACCACGGCGAGCACCAGCACGCCCATGAGGTCCAGCTGCTTGCGTCCGGCGGCCAGCACGCCGGTCACGGCGAACACGGCCACCCCGAGCAGGTCCACTACGTACGCCGCTCCGGCCAGCCGGATCACGCGAGCCCCGCGCGGCGCTCAGCCATTGCTCATGGGCTGCGCGAACGCCGAGCGATAGCTGCCCGGCTCGATCATGGGGAACTCGCCGGCCGCCTCGCGCTCGGTGGCGATGGGGAGGGTGACGATGAACGTGCTGCCCCGGGTGAGGCGGGACATGGCCGTGAGCGTGCCGCCGTGGGCCTGCGCGATCCACTGGCTGATGGCCAGCCCCAGGCCAAAGCCGCCCCGCTCCGCGGCGCGCGAGCGCACGCGATCGGCCCGCCAGAACCGCTCGAAGATGTACGGCAGGTCCGCCGCGGCGATCCCGATGCCGGTGTCGCGAACGGTGAGCGTGGCGATCTCGCCGGCGCGCCGGAGCGTGAGCTCCACGCTCCCGCCCCGGGGCGTGTACTTGATGGCGTTCGTCACGAGGTTCAGGAACAGCTGCCGCAGCCGCGGGCGATCGCCGAGCACCACCGCGTCCTCGATCACGGGCATGGTGACCTGCAGGCCCACCGACTCGCCGAGGATCACGGCCGTCTCGAACACGTCGCGCACCAGCGGCTCCAGATGCAGCGGCTCGCGGAAGAGGTCGAAGCGCCCCTCGTCGGCCCGCGCCAGGGTGAGGAGCTGCTCCACCAGGTCCGCCATCCGCGTGGTCTCCTGCAGCGCCTCCTCCAACGCCACCATGCGCTCGCGGGTGGTGGTGTTGGCGTGCATCGCGCGCTCCACGTCGGCCCGCAGCACCGCGAGCGGCGTCTTGAGCTCGTGGCTGGCGTCCGCGGTGAAGCGGCGGAGCGCGCCGAAGTAGTTCTCCAGGCGCCCGATCATGGCGTTCAGCGTCTGGGTGAGCCGGGCCAGCTCGTCGCCGCTGGCCTCCACCGCCAGCCGGCGGTGCAGGCTCCGGCCGTCGGTGATGGCCTCCAGCTCGTTGATCAGGCGGTCGATGGGGGTGAAGGCGCGGCCCGCGATGAGGAACGCGCCGCCCATCGAGAAGAGGATGAGGAAGGGCGCGACCACCAACATGGTACCCAGGAGCTCGCGCTCGGACTGCCGCTTCATCTGCCCCATGGGGGCACCGGCCACGATGCGCACCACCGGCCGCAGGTCGGGCGGGTTCTGCAGCCGGCCGGCAATGAGCACCTCGCCGCGCTGCAGCTGCACCACGGCCCCCAGCTGCTCGGGAGTGAGCTGCTGCGCGGCGCGCACCAGCAGGTCCGCGTCCTCCGCGCCGAGCGCGCGGCCGGCCGGGGAGACGTAGACGCTCCGCCCCGTCGTGTCGAGGATGATCAGGTAGTCCGGGATGATGTCCAGCTCGACCGCGATGTCGGGGCGCAGCATGGGCCCCACCAGCGTGTCCCGGGTGACCAGCAGGGACATGCCTCCGCTCGCCGAGCGCCGCAGCACGCCCTGGGCGAGGTCCGTGCGCATGAACAGGTTGCGCTGGCGCTCACGGAGCAGCGCCACCTGTTCGCGCTGCACGTTGGCCTTGCGCGCCTGCCAGAGTGCCACGCCGAACACCGCCATGGTGGCGACGAGCGCGCCGGCGTAGGCGAGAGTGAGCTTGAGGCGAATGCTGGCCATGCGGGGAGAATCTACGAGCTACGGGGCGCGAGCGGGGAGATGCGGGGCGCTGGGGACCGGGCAGCGCGACCGCCCGTCCCCGCGCCGCCGGGCCTCACCCCTTGATGATGTACCCCACTCCGCGCACCGTGGTGATGAGCTTCTTCGTGGCCGGCGCGTCGATCTTCTTGCGCAGGTGGTTGATCACCACGTCCACGATGTTGGTGCCTGGGTCGAAGTGGTAGCCCCAGACGTACTCGGTGATGAGCGTACGGCTCATCACCCGCCCGGCGTGGCGCATGAGGTACTCCAGCACCTCGTACTCCTTCTTCGTCAGGTCGATCGGCGTGCCGCCGCGACTCACCTCGCGGGTGCCCTGGTCCAGCTCCAGGTCCGCCACCCGCAGCACGGGCGCGGCGAGCGCCTGCGGACGCCGCGCCAGCGCCTCCACGCGCGCGAGCAGCTCCTCGAACGCGAAGGGCTTGGTGACGTAGTCGTCGGCCCCCGCCCGCAGCGTCTCCACCTTGGCGTCCACGGCGTCCTGCGCCGTGAGCACCAGGACGGGGCGCTCGAAGCCGCGCGCGCGCAGGGTGTTCAGCACCTCGAGCCCCGAGCGCCTCGGCAGGCGCATGTCCAGGATCACCAGGTCGTAGGCCTCGGCGCCGTCGGTCGCGCGCCGCTCCCCTTCCTCGCCGTCGGCCACCAGATCCACGGCGATGCGGTGCTCCTCCAGCCCGCGCTTGACGAACTGGCCCACCGTGGGATCGTCCTCGATGACCAGTACCTTCATGCCGGCGTGCCGGCGAGAGGGGGAACCGCGAGGTGCGACGTGCGCACCGCGCCGGACGAGCGGCGCATGGCCGCGAGCTCCATCACGCCCCGCAGCTCCGCCACGTTGCCCGGCCACGGGTAGCGCTCCAGCGGCTCGCGGGCATCGGCGTCGAGCGCCGCGCCGGGGGCGACGCGCTCCAGGAAGTGGAGCGCCAGTGGCCAGATATCCGCCAGCCGATCGCGCAGCGGAGGCAGCACCACGGCGGCCGCGCCGGCCAGGGCGGGCACGCGCGCCACCAGCCGCTCCAGCCAGTCGTCGGACGTCGGGGCGCCCACCGTGGCGTGAAGGCGGGTGCCACTCTCCTCGGCACCGAGCCGCTCGAACGCCGGCCCGTGCTCGGTCACCTGCAGCCGATCGAGCTCCTCCACCAGCAGCGCGCCGCCGGCGGCGGCATCGAGCGCCGCGAGCAGCCGGTGCGGCGCCGCGGGCGCCAGCGAGACCAGCGGCAACGCGGCACGCGGCGACAGCGCGTGGGCGTGACGCGCGAGCGCGCGACGCCCGGTGCCAGGCTCGCCGGCGATCACCAGCGCGACGTCCCCCCGGCCCGCCCGCTCCGCCGCCTCGCGCGTGGCCACGAGCGGCGCGTGGACGGTGACGAACGGCGCGTCCGCGTCTGCCATGGCGAGACGCATGCGGAGCGACCGGTTCTCACGCGCCAGACTTCCCTTCTCCGACGCGCGGCGGACGATGGCATCCACCTCCGCCATGCGATACGGCTTGGGCAGGTAGTCGTAGGCGCCGAGCTGCAGGGCGGCCAGCGCGGAGTCCGGCGTGCCGTTGCCCGTGGTCACCACGATCTGCGCCGCGTACGGCAGCTCCTGCACGGCGCGCAGCACGGCCAGCCCGTCCAGCTCCGGCATCACCACGTCGAGTAGCGCCACGTCGTGTCCCCCCATGCGAAGTGCCTGCAGCGCGGCGCGTCCGTCGCGCACGATGGTGACCTGGTGGCCCCGACCCACCAGGAACGCCCGCAGGATGTTGCCCAGATGCTCCTCGTCCTCGGCCAGCAGCACGCGCACCCCGTCCGGCGGCGTCATACGGATCTCACGAGCGGGAGCGACACGCGGAACGTGGTGCCCGCCTGCTTCGCGCTCTCCGCCTCGATGGTGCCGCCGTGCTCCACGACGATGCCGTAGCAGATCGAGAGTCCCAGCCCCGTGCCGCGGCCGGGCGCCTTGGTGGTGTAGAACGGCTCGAACACCTTGGACAGCTCGGCGCGCGACATACCCTGCCCGTGGTCCTGCACCTCGAGCAGCGCGGTATCGCGGTTGACGGGCGTGCGGGTTCGCAGCTGGATGGGACGCGGCTCGGCCACGCCGTCCATCGCGTCCATCGCGTTGAAGAGCAGCGCCATCAGCACCTGCACGAGCTGTTCGGCGTTGCCGCGCACCACCGGCGGCTGGCCCTGAGCCACGTCCACGACCACGGGAAAGAGCTTGAAGCGCGCATGGTGCTTGAGGAGGAAGAGTGTCTGCTCCACCACGTCATTGAGATTCACCGGCTCCGGATGCCACGGCGTGGGGCGACTGTACTGGAGCAGCCGCTCCACGATGCGCTTGCATCGCTGCACCTCGCTCTCGACGATACCAAGATACTCGCTGCACAGCGCCGGCACCGGCGTGCCGCCCTCACCGAGCTCGGAGAGCGTGAGGTCCAGGCTCTCCGCGCACGCGGCGATCGTGGCCAGCGGGTTGTTGATCTCGTGCATCACGCCGGCGGCGAGCTGCCCGATGGCGGCCAGCTTCTCCGCCTGGGCGAACCGCTCCTGCGCCTGGCGCCACTCCGTCACGTCCTCACCGATGGTGATGATGTGCGTCACCGCGCCGCCGGCCAGCCGCATGGGGATCTTGGAGAGCCGATGGTGCCGCAGCTCGCCGGTGGCCGTGGACTCCACGTGGAATTGCTGCACGTGCCCCGTGGCGAGCACTTCGTCGAACTCCTGCCGCAGCAGCTCGGTGGGCTGGCGATGCAGCACCTCGAAGATCGTCCGGCCCATCACCTCGTCGCGCGACACGCCCTGCAGCCCCGTCTCGCGCTTGCGGTTCCAGAGCTGGATGCGGTAGTCGCTGTCGATGACGTACACGCCGAGGGGCAGCGAGTCGATCACCTGCTGGGTGAAGTAGCGCTCGTCCTCGATCTGCTGCGTGCGCGCAGCCACCTCGGACCCCAGTCGCCCGAGCACCTCGGCGTGCACCAGCGAGGGCACGAGCAGGTTGGCCACCGTCTGCCCCAGGCGATGCTCGTCGGCATCCAGGGGGCGCGCTCGCACGAGCAGCAGCGCGCCCAGTCCCCAGCCGTCGGCCACCAGGGGCAGCAGCCACCGGCCGCCGTCGGCAGGCACGGCGCCGGCGGCCAGGGCGCCCACCTCGCGCGCGGTCGCCGCCGAGCGGCAGCCGGGCGCGATGGCCCACCGGCCGTCGGCGCGGCGCCAGAGCGAGAGCTCCGTGGCGCCCAGGACGGCCTGCGCGACGGCAAGGACGTCCGGGCACACGCGATCGAAGGGATCGCTCGACGCGAGCCTGGCCGCGATCTCGCCGAGCGCGGCGAGCGCGGCGGAGGCGGGCACTGTGGAGAGGGGCGGGCCGGCCTGATCGGTGGCTGGCGCCGGGCAGTGCTGGGACACCGTGAAGCCTTCGGGACGAGAGGTGGGACGCGCCGGCCCGGGCGAGGCCGGACCGGGGACGCGCTGGTGGACCGCCAATCGCGCGGGATGGTCACGGGCGCCGATCCGGCGCGCCGGGATCGGGATGAGATGGTGAGGCCGGGATGCGGTGGCGGCGCCGCGCGGGCGCCGCTATGGGAGTGGCGGCGCGGCCGGTCGGGCCAGCCGGCCGGTAAGCTACGCCATCGCCAACGAGAACGCCTGTCTCGCCGCGCGTGACCGGCGCGGCGCACCCGGCCATCGGCGACGCTGGTGGGCCGGCGGCGGGGGCCGCCGCCGGCCGCCCGCCTAGCCCAGGCGCCGGATCTGCTCGAGGATCTCGGCGTTCTCGCGACGCTGGCCGGGCGTGGATTCCACGTGCGCCCACCGCACCGTGCCATCCCGATCGACCAGGAAGTACGCCCGGGTGGAGAAGAACGTATCCTCGAAGAGGACGTCGTAGGCGCGGGCCGCCTCGCGCTTGAAGTCGCTGAGGAGCTCCGCGCGGATCGCGTGCTTGCTCCGGAACTCCTTGAGCGTCGGAATGGAGTCCACGCTCACCGGCAGCACCGCCACCCCGGCCTCGGCGAAGGCGTCGTAGTCGTCGGTGAAGGCGCACAGCTCGGCCGTGCAGACACTGGTGAAGGCGAGGGGAAAGAACGCGATGAGCACGGACTGCCGCCCGCGGAACGACGAGAGGGAGACGGGCTCCCCGCTCGTGGAGGGCAGCGTGAAGTCGGGCGCGGCCTGGCCAACGGCGGGCGCGCCGGAGTGAGCGACAGTGGTCATGTGAGCGGTACGTGGTGGAACGCGGGTCCCCGGGAGCGGCCGGCACGGGATGCTGGGGACGAGAACGCCGGCCAACGGAGGCAGTATACCGGATGAAGCGGGCCGGGCGGGAGCCCACGCTCCCGCTCGCCTGAGCCGGGCCCGGGGCCGCTGAATTCGCTCTTGTTGATTTGCGCCGGCGCCCGTATATTCGTTGAGCGACAGGCACGCACATGGCGCGCCGCAAGTTCCGATGATGTATAAAGGGGCCTAGCGATCGCGGGGCCTTTTTTTCGTCATCAGTCGCCAGCACCCGTAGTCGGTACGTACGGCATGTCCGCACTCCGACCACACGACACCCCAGGAGTTTCGCAATGCGTACGACCGGCACCGTGAAGTGGTTCAACGACAGCAAGGGCTTTGGTTTCATCACGCCCGAAGATGGTTCCAAGGACTGCTTCGTGCACCACTCGGCGATTCAGGGCGGCGGCTTCAAGTCGTTGGCCGAAGGCGAGCGCGTGGAGTTCGAGATCGTGCAGGGCCAGAAGGGCCCCGCCGCCGAGAACGTCACCAAGCTCGGCCGCTAAGCTCGGTCACAGAGCCGACCGGTAGCCCGCGCGGTTGCCGATCGGAGAAGGCCCGGATCGA
>DATANT010000439.1:0-3145 GCA_036266115.1 Gemmatimonadaceae bacterium
TTCGGCGAGACCGGCGAGCGCACGACGAAGCGGATCTACGGCAACCGGGGCAACAGCTTCGTGGCGGTGGTGGAGTTCGGGCCGCGGGTGAAGGCCAGGAGCGTGCTGGCCGGCGGTGTGAGCGGGGATCCTGCCTCGCCGCACTTCAACGACCAGGCCGAGATCTACAGCAAGGGGCAGTTCAAGGATGTGCCGTACTACCGCGAGGACGTGGAGAAGGTGGCGGAGCGGACGTATCGGCCGGGGGGGCGGTAGGGCATCGGCGTAGGGGGGCTCCGGAGCGAGACTCCCCCTACTCCACCCCCCACAACCGCCGCGCCTCCTCGGCGATCACGTCGGGGAACTCCTCGGGGAAGAAGAGTTTCGCGCCCGGCACCTTCCGCACGCCGCGGGAGTTGGGGAGCGTGCGATCGAGGTAGTCGGGACTCGCCGGCGAGAAGGTGTCGTCGCCCGTGCCCCACACGATCCGCGTGGGCACGGTGCACTTTCTGAGTGCGGCCTCGATGCCGGCCAGCGGGTTGGGGGCCAGCGCGGCGGCGTACGCGTTCACCTGCGCCTTCCGCAGCGGCGAGCTCACGAGGGGAGTCAGGTAGTACTCGACCGCCTCGTCGGTGAGACGCGCTGGATAGGTGTACGTCAGGCCACCGAGGCCCTTGGCTGATCGCGCGAGGTCCTTGTCGGCCTGCCACGGCGCGAGCCACAGGTCCGCGAATGTGCCGGCGCGCGCCAGCTCGATCACCGGCAGCAGCGCGGGCGGCGGGCTGTCGTTCTCCACGTCGCAGTTGGTGAGCAGCATCGTGCGAACGCGCTCGGGATGCCGCGTGACGAGGATCTGCGCGACCGCGCCGCCGCTGTCGTTCGCAACCAGGTCGACGGTCGGGATCGAGAAGGAGTCCAGCAGGGCGACGAGCATGGCGGCCTGCGCATCGGGCGCGAGGCTCTGGCCGTCGGCCACCTGCGTGTAGCCGAGCCCGAGAAAGTCCGGCGCGATGCACCGGCGATGTGCCGAGAGGCGATCGAGGGCGCCTCGCCACTGGAACCCGTTGAGCGGGAAGCCGTGCAGGAAGAGCGCCGCGTCCCCAGCGCCACGCTCCACGTACGCGATCTTCCCGAACCGCGTCTCGGCGTACCGCCGCGCGGCGCGGAAGGTCGCCGCATCCATCGGCTCCGCGGTGCCGGCAGTGGCCGCCTGCTCCACGCCCCGCGCCAGGCGCGGCACACATCCCGCAATCGCGCTGGCGGCGAGCGCGCCGGCCGCCATCTCCACGAACTGTCTGCGCTGCATCTCATCTCCAGTCAGGGGGTTCGTCATTCGCTGGCGGTATGGATAGGGGTGTTGCCCGCACGCGATCAATGACCTCGGAGGTCATGGCTTTCGCTCCGTGGCTGGATATCATTCCGGTGTGTCCTCTCCCGATCTGCGCTCACCCCCACCGCCCACGGCCGCGGCTCACGTGGGTGCACTGCTTCGCGAATGGCGCGCGGCGCGCCGCCTGAGCCAGCTTGAGCTCGCGCTGGAGGCAGGTGTGTCCGCGCGCCACGTGAGCTGCGTGGAAACGGGTAAGGCGCAGCCGAGCCGCGACATGGTCGCGCGGTTGGCGGACACGCTCGACATGCCGCTCCGCGAGCGCAACGCGCTGCTCATGTCCGCGGGCTACGCGCCGGAGCACCCCGAGACGGGGCTCGACACGCCGGAGCTGGCGCAGGTGCGCCGCGCGATCGAGCTCTTGCTCCAGCATCAGGAGCCGTATCCGGCGTTCGTCCTCGATCGCCGCTGGGACGTGATGCTCGCGAACCGGGCCGCAGCGCGGCTCGCCGGATTCCTGATCGGCGGCAGCGCGCACACGAACATGGTGCGCCAGTTCTTCGACCCGAGCGACCTGCGCTCGGTGGTGGTGAACTGGGAGGAGGTGGCGGGCGACCTCGTGCGGCACCTGCACGATGCGGTGGCGGCGGCACCGTCGGACGGCCGGGCGCGCGCGCTGCTCGATGAGGTGCTGCGCTATCCCGGAGTGCCGTCGCGGTGGCGCACGCGCGAGCTGGGCGCGGCGCCGCCGCCGCTGTTGACGGTGAAGTTCCGCAAGGACCACCGCACGCTCCGCTTCTTCTCCACCATCACGACCTTCGGCACGCCACGGGACGTGACCATCGACGAGCTGCGCATCGAGAGCACGTTTCCGGCGGACGAGGCGACGGCGGAGCTGTGCCGGGCGCTCGCGCGGGACGACCCCGACGGGGACGCTCGAACGCGGGAGTGAGCGACCGCGGCGGCCACGCTGGACGTCCCGGCCGCGGCGGCGCATCGTAGTGGACCCACTTCCACCCACGAGACGCCATGCGAGACCCCGCACACTTGCTCGCCGCGCTCGCCTGCCTCGCCACGCTCGGGCTCCCGGTGGATCGTGCCGGCGCGCAGCGCTCCGCCGCCTCACCGGCGCGCCAGGACGCCGCGTCTGGCGACACGCTGCAGATTAACGGCGCTGCGCTCCACTACGAGGTGCGTGGCTCCGGCCCTCCACTCGTCCTGCTGCATGGCTTCTTCGGCTGCGGTGCACTGTAGGCGTGGCATCCAGTAGCGATGGCGAGCCAACCGCCTGGCTGAACCGATGCCGGCCAGCCGTCGTGTCAGTACCACTCGCCAGCGACCATATGGACTTCCCAGCCGCCGACGCACCCGCCTACGGCAGCTTCCTCGCGCGGTTCCGTGCACTCGTCGTGGACTCTCTCGTGACGGTCGTTGCCCTCGTGACGATCCTCCTGCTCGTGGAGCTCACGAATGGGGTGCCAGGTACGGGGCGGATCGGCATGGCCGCCATCGTCGCGTTCGTGCTGCTGTACGAGCCGCTCATGGTCGAGTATCTGGGTGGCACGGTGGGCCACCGGCGCGCCAACCTGCGCGTCGTCCACGAGCGTACGGGTGAGCGTCCGGGCTTTGGTCGCGCGTTCGCCCGGTTCGCGCTCAAGAGCGCGCTGGGGCTGCCGTCGTTCGTACTGATGGCCCTCACCCGCCGCCACCAGGCGCTGCACGACCGTATGACCGAGACCACCGTGCGCATCCACGACCTTCGTCTCGCACCCGACTTCTACGTGGCGTGGGAACGCCCCGTGGATGAGCTGGAGCCAGTCGGGGCTCCGTCGCGGATCA
>DATANT010000440.1:0-5919 GCA_036266115.1 Gemmatimonadaceae bacterium
GGCGGGCCATAAGCCCTTGCTATGCAATGCGTTACGAGTTGCCAGCTACCCCTTGACGCCACCCTCTCCAACCTTTAAATATCGAGTGCACCGAACAAGAACCGAAGCGCGCCACGCCGGCGCGTCAGCGCCGGAGTGGGATGGCAAAGGCAAGTAGGACGCGGGGCAACGAGCGAACCACCAGTGGGCCAGCGGCGCGAGCACCTGCTCCCCGCGCCGAGGGCAGCAAGTCCCCGCGGACGAGCGCTCGGAAGGTGACGAAGCCGGCGAAGGGCTCGAGCCCGGTCGACGCCGCGCCCAAGACGGGGAAGCCGAAGACGGCGACCCCGGCGAGGACGCCGAGGTCTTCCACGGCGAAGCCAGTGGCCAGGGTGAAGGCGAAGGCCACTGGTGCGGCGAGGGGCGCGGGAAAGCCGGCCACTCGCGGCGCGACCGGGCAGAAAGCCACGCCCGCTTCGGCGGCCCGCGGCAAGACGCCGGTCAGGGCCGCGGCGGCCGCCAAGGCGAACGCGGCGTCCCGGGTGAAGCCGAGCACCCGGGGCAAGTCGCCGACGAAGGCGACGGCGGGCGTCGGGCGGAAGGCGGTGTCGAAGGCGGCGACGGTGCGCGCCACCGCGGCGCCGGGCAGGAAGGGCAAGGGCGGCGCGACCGCTCGGCCGGTGGCCGGCAAGGCGACGCGCCTGCGGACGGCCTCCGTGGCCAGAGCGGCGCGTGGCCGGGGAGGGCGCGCAGCACCCGTGGTGGCGCCGCCGCGCGCGGTGAAGATCCGCGAGCTGGATCCGCCCGCGATGTGCGGGCCCCAGACCTCGGTGGAGGCGCTGTACCGGGTGGACGAGGTGATCGGCGCGCAGCGCACCGCGCACCTCGTGTTCTTCGATCGGCATGGCTGGTACTGCGAGCACGGCCGCGACTGCCCCGCGGTGCGCGACGTCCGCAAGGTGGACCGCAGGAGCTAGGACGGCACGTGGATGGCTGCAGGTGGATGGACCGTAGGTACTGACCGCAGGCAATTGGACCGACGATTCCGGCAGGATGGGAGCAGCACATGATTGCGAGGCATGAGACCATGGTCGACAAGACGGACATCTGGGCGAAGCTGGCAGCGCCGCTGCCACAGGGCGTGATCTCCTGGCGCCAGGACGGAAAGCCGATCCAGCGGGACGGCAAGTGGTTCGCACGGTTCGTGTGCTACATCGAGGCGAACACGGTGCGCGAGCGGCTGGACAGCGTGGTACCGGGCGAGTGGGACCTGACGCTCGACCTGCTGCCGCCACTGCCGGGCAGCGACGACGAAGGCATGGGCGCCTCGTTCAAGGCGCGGCTCCAGATCCTCGGCGTGATCCGCGAGGACGTGGGCAACGGGCGCGACTACAAGGCCGCCGCCACGGACGCGTTCAAGCGCGCCGCCGTGCGCTTCGGCGTGGCCCACGAGCTGTACGCGTACGAGCAGAACTGGGTGCAGGTGGACGGCGACGGCCGCTACAGCAAGCCGCTGGAGGACCCGGCCGCGGCCTACGCGCGTCGCTACGGGGCCAAGGAAACGGCGGCGGCCGGTGGCGGTGACGAGCCGGCGCGCGCGGGCACCGCGCGTACGCCCCGCGCCCGCACCGCGGCAGCGCGCGAGACCGCCGCGGCTCGCGAGACGGTGACCTCCGAGCCGGCCGCGGCCGCGCTCGCGGCCGCCGACGCCGAGGTGCCGAACTGCCCGAAGTGTGGGGGGCGGATGTGGGACAACCGGCTGTCCAAGCGGAACCCCAAGGCGCCCGACTTCAAGTGCCGCGACCGGTCGTGCGACGGCGTGGTGTGGCCGGCCAAGGGCAGGCCCCAGGGCGCCGGCCCGGAACCGGTTCCCGCGGGCACCAACGACCCGGGCCCACTCGTGGACCACGACGTGGACGCCGAGGAGTCGCCGGTGATGGACGAGCTGCCGTTCTGACCGAACGGGGCTCGGAACGATGACACGGCGCCCCGTGCTGCAGTCGCAGCACGGGGCGCCGTGTCGTTCCTGCTCTGGATGCCCGGGGCGGGGCTCGAACCCGCACTCCCCTACGGGAAGGGGATTTTAAGTCCCCCGCGGCTACCGATTACGCCACCCGGGCCGTGACGGCAAGCTGGCGCCACCAGGCGCCGAACGCAAAACGGGAGTGGCCGAGGCCACTCCCGTTTCGACGTCGCTCGTGCTGCCTGAGAGCGGGAAACGGGACTCGAACCCGCGACCCCAACCTTGGCAAGGTTGTGCTCTACCAACTGAGCTATTCCCGCGCGCCAGAAAGCTAGCGCACCATCGGCAGGCCGACAAGACGATCCTGCGGGCCGTAACGACGCGAGCCGCTCACGCCTTCACGCCGAGCGCGTGCACGGCGTACCACACGGTGTATGCGAGCAGACCGGAGAGCGCCGCATCGCCGCCGTTCCCCATCGCCCGACCGTCCTCGTCCACCACCTCGGCCGCGATGCCGTTGTCCAGCGGCGCGCGGCGCAGCCACTGCAGCACGCTGGCGGCGTCCGGGCCGATGAGCCGGGCGAGCTGCCGCACGAGCAACTCCGGCTCCGTGGGGATCTCGCGCACCGTACGGCGGTAGGTGGAGTCGTCACGGGTCACGGTGTCGTACATCGGCAGCCAGAGCGCGCTGGCCACCGCGCTGTCGGCGGCCGCCGTCTCGCCGTCCAGCGACGCGCTCGCGGCGAAGAAGGGCTTGCCGCCACGGTCCACCGTGAAGTGCCGCCGCAGGGCCGCGCGCACCGCCTCGGGATCCTCCACCTCCTTGGACGTCTCCTCGTCCAGGGTGCGGCGCAGCACGTCGAGCGCCATCGCCACGGCCGCGTTGCCGTGCAGCGTGTACGGAAACGCGGTGGGCTGCCCCGATGGGTCCACCTCGGTGCTGTACAGCGGGTAGCGCCGGTCGCGCCGGGTGGCGATGTCGTCGGACGACAGGTACAGGGCGTCGGCGATCGCCGGCTCGTCCACCAGCTGGTCGTCGCCCGTCTCGCGGATGTAGCGGTCGATGGCCAGCGCGTACGCGGCCGCGCCCTCCAGCGAGAAGCCCGGCTCGAACAGCGTGCCGTCCAGGTAGTGCACCCCCCGCCCCGGCGCGTAGCCGTGCAGCTCGCACACGCGCAGCAGCAGCTCGCGGGCCAGCGGCGGGTCGCCCAGCTGCACGGCGGGGATGGTCCACATGAGCGCGTCCCAGTCGCGGCAGGTGAGGCCGCGCCCGTTCCACGGCGCGCGGCTGCGCGCGAGGTAGAAGTGCGCGTCGTCCAGGGCGCGGCCCACGCCGTAGAAGTACGCGAACATCAGGTTGCGGTTCACCAGGCGGTCGAGCGTCTCGTTGCCGGTGCTCTGCTCCAGCGCCACGAGCGCGTCGCGCGTGGCGCCGAGCATGGGGCGCCAGCCACGCCGACGCAGCGCTCCGGCGGCCGCCTCGGCGCCATCGTGCTCGGGGCCGGCCGCGATGTAGAAGGCGAAGTCGGCCCGCTGGTCCGGCTCCACCACCGCCTCGCGGCGCACGGCGAACGAGGGCGTGGCGCCGCCCGTGGTCTCCACGTGCGCATCGCCGTCGGCGGCGATGGCCACCGCGACCGGTCCGTTCACCGCCGCGCCCTCCAGCACCAGCACGCCGTCGCGGCCCGCGGTGATCAGGTGCGCGTCGTCGAACGGGCGCGGCGTGCGCACCCGGAGCTGGCGGTGACCCAGCGTACCTTCCACCGAGCACGCCACCGTGCGCGCCTCGCGGCCGCGGTTCTCCACCGAGAGCGCGTACACGGCACCGGCCATGTCCGCATCGCGTCCGTACGGCGCGAAGATCGTCCCGCGCACCACGAGGTCGTCGATGGTGCAGGCGAACGTCGGCAGCCAGCCGTACGCGCGCTCCCAGGCGATGCCCTCGGCGGACAGCTCCCGCCGCACGCCGTCCACGCTCACCACCGGCTGCACGAGCGGCGGGCCCTGACCATCGAGAAAATCCGCCGAGCCGGCGAACTCCACCGCCGCCCGAGCACCGCGATGCAGCACGCCCAGCGCGTGCAGGCTACCGTCGGCCGGGTGGATGCATGGGAGCGCGAGCCAGTGGTTCCCGGTGAACTGCCACGGGATGGTAGGGAGAGGTGACGTGCTCACGGACCAGGGGTGTAAGTTTGGGCGGGCGCGCGGGGCGATCGGTGCGAAGCGCGCACCAACCGGCGCGGCCCCATCGCTGCGGCCGTAATCTAGCGCGGCCCCGCGCGAATCTGCTCCCTGCCCTACCCCGCTCTCGTGCTTCCACTCTCGCGTTTCGCCGGCCGGCCTGGTCGCCGCCGCCCCTCGAAGCTCGCCGCCGCGCTTGGTGCGGCGGCGCTCGTGTTCGTGAGCGGTACCGCTCGGTCACAGGTTGCCCCGGGCGCGGGAGACGACGCCGTCGTGCTGCCGCGTGGCGTGATCCGCACCACCGTGGGCGGTGAGTTCCGCCTGTCCACGGAACACTTCGGCTCCGGTGCGGACGGCGCTCCGACCTCTACCCGGGGGCCCATCGATTTCGGCCTTTCCGGGCCGCTCGACGCGAGCCGCGTTCCAGCCGTTGGCACGCTGCAGACGTTCGCCCCGGCGCTCACCGGCGTCACCAACGGCACGGGCCTCTCGCTCTCGCTGGGCACCGCCGCCGTGCGCAGCCACGTGACGACGGCCCGCGTGCCCATCGTGATCGAGGCGGGACTGGGGGCGCGGCTCTCGTTGTCGGTGCTCGTGCCGTACGTGGAGACCCACAACGCCGTGCGCCGGCGCATGGACGTGACCGGCGCCAACCTCGGCATCAACCCGGTGACGGGCGAGGACGCGGAGGCCGCGCTGGCCGCGAACGGCGCGCTGGTGACGCAGATGCAGCTCGCCGGCGATCAGCTGGGCGCGCTCGTCACCACCTGCGCCGCCACTCCCGCGGCGTCGCCGTCGTGTGTGGCGGTGAACGCCGATCCGGCGCGCGCGACCGCGACCTCCGCCGCCGCGCTCGCCTACGCGGACGCCGTGGCTCAGGTGTACGGCATCGAGTCCACCCCCGGCACGCCGTTCGTGCCGCTCGCCGGCAGCGACGCGCAGCTGGCCGTGGTCGCGCAGCTCGCTGCGCTCCGCAGCCAGCTCTCCAGCTACGGTGTCGCGAGCGGCGCGGCCACCGGCCCCAGCGCGGCGGTGCTCCCGGCAACGCAGCCCGAACTCGACGCGTACCTGGCCGATCCCGCGAGCCAGGTGGACGTCACGCCGATCGGCAACGCGCACCGCTACGGGCTGGGCGACGTGGAGGTGGGCGGCAGGCTGCTGCTCGTGGACACGTACGGCGCCTTCGAGCGGGGCGTGGAGCACCCGCGGCGGTTCGCGCTGCGCGCCACGGTGGGCGCGCTGGTGCGCCTGCCCACGGGCAAGGGCGACGACCCCCGACAGCTGCTGGACGTCCCCACTGGTGATGGACAGATGGACGTGGAGCTGAGCGGCGCCACGGATCTCATCTTCGGGCGCGGCGTGTGGCTCTCCGCGGTGGCGCGCTACGGCATGCAGCTGCCCGACGAGCCGGAGGTGCGGGTGCCGGCGTTCGCCGGCCAGGTGGTGATCCCGGCCGACCGGCTGCAGACCGTCGAGCGCGACCTGGGCGACTATCTGGAGCTCGAGCTGACGCCGCGCGTGGCCATCAACCGGTACTTCACCCTGACCGCGCAGTATCAGTATCGGCGCAAGGGCGAGGACAGCTACAGCGCCACCGGCGGCTCCGAGGACGACGTGAGCGCGCTGGGATTCGGCACCGAGACGTACGAGCATCGGGCCGGTGTGGGCGTCACGTTGTCCACGGTGCCGGCGTATCTGGACCGGCGCGCGAACTGGCCGGCCGACGTGACCTATCTCTACCGGCGAACCGTGGCGGGCGGCGGGCAGCTGGCGTGGCAGACGGGCCAGCACCAGGT
>DATANT010000441.1:0-1942 GCA_036266115.1 Gemmatimonadaceae bacterium
GCGGCCCACGGGGTAGATATCGGGCACGATGCCGCGACTCATCGCACGCACGCTCGCCGCCCTCGCCCTGGCGCTCGCCGCCACTGCCACCGCCTGCCGGGACGCGGCGGTGCTGGAGCACTGGCAGCCGTCCACTCCGCACGAGCGGTACGCGGAGCGGCTGCGCGCGGCGGCGCTGGACTCCACGGCGCTGGGCCGCGACTGGCTGGCCGCCGCCGACTCCGTGCTGCGCCACCCGGTGCCCGCGGCGCTGCCGTTCCGCGAGGTGGGCTACTTTGCGGCCGACGAGGCGCGGGCGGTGGCGTACCGGATGCAGCTCCGCGCGGGGCAGCGGGTGGTGGCCGAGATCTCGGGCGACGGCGCCGCGCCGTTCAGGCTCTTCGTGGATCTGTACCGCGTACCCGGCGACAGCGCGTCGGCGGACCGGGCGCTGGACGAGCTGGAGCGAGTGGCGGGGGTGGACAGCGTGGGACGCGTGCAGGCGGTGGCGCGCCGCGACGGCGCCTACGTGCTGCGCGTGCAGCCGGAGCTGCTGCGATCGGGGCGCTACACCCTCACCGTACGCGCCGAGCCCTCGCTCGCCTTTCCGGTGCAGGGGCGCGGCAGCGCCGCCGTGCGCAGCTTCTTCGGCGCGGACCGCGACGGTGGCCGCCGGGCGCACCACGGCATCGACATCTTCGCGCCGCGCGGCACGCCGGCCGTGGCCGCGCTGGACGGCGTGATCCGCTCCACGAATCCCAACAGGCTGGGCGGCAACGTGGTGTGGCTGTACGACGCCGAGGGGCGCCAGTCGCTCTACTACGCGCACCTGGACACGGTGCTGGTGAGCGCGGGCACGCCGGTGCGCGCGGGCGACACCCTGGGACTGGTGGGGAACAGCGGCAACGCCCGCACCACGCCGCCGCACCTGCACTTCGGCATCTACCAGCGCGGGAGCGGCCCGGTGAACCCGTTCCCCTTCGTGCACCAACCCACCGCCCGGCCCGCGCCGGTGGACGCCGCGCTCACCGCGCTGGGCGGCCTGGTGCGCGTGCGTGGCGCGGCCGCGCTGCTCGACGCGCCCGACGGCGCCGCGGGACGGCGCCTGGTCGCGGGCACGCCAGCCAGGGTGGTGGGCGCGCGGGCCGGCTTCTACCGCGTGGTGCTGCCGGACGGCGTGCCGGGCTACGTGCTGGCGCGCAACGTGGAATCCGCCGACGCGGCGATCCGCCGCACGCGGGTGCCGCCCGGCACCGTGGTACGCGACCGTCCCGCGCCCACGGCCTCGGTGATGGACTCGCTCACCGCGGACACCGCGCTCGCGGTGCTCGGTCGGTTCGCGCCGTTCACGCTGGTGCGCACGGCGGGTGGGCGAGAAGGGTGGGTGGCGCTGCGCTGAGCCGAAGCGATCATTCGCGGCGCAGCACGGTCGCCAGCCCCATCGCCGTCACGCGCCGCGCCGGAATGACGCAGGCCACCACGGCCACGGTCCCGAGCAGGGCGCCGACGGCGGCGATCGTGAGCGGGTCGCTGGGGCGCACCTCGAACAACAGGCTCTCGATGCCTCGCCCAATGGCGAGCGAGCCGGCCACTCCCAGCGCAAGCCAGAGCGCGACCGGCGCATGGGCTCTATCCAGCGTTGAGATGGAGCCCATGATGCTGGCCAGGACCCCGGCTGTCATACGGGAACGTGCCGGTCGCGCCACCTGGCGCGGAGGGCGAGGCACGCCGATACGGAGCATGGGGGCGCGCCAGCCGGCGCGCCCCCATGCTCCGTATCGTCATCCGTCACTCCCTCGAGCCCGCCCCGATCGCGTCAGCTCGCGGCCAGCACCGGTGCCAGCGCTCGGGCGGGCGTGAGCCGCGCCTGAGGCGACGTGCCGGGTTGCGGCAGCTCCTCGAGCCGGAACGTCCCCACGAGCCCCGCCATGTGTTGCGCCGCGCCGGCGAGCGCGCTGGCGGC
>DATANT010000442.1:0-2112 GCA_036266115.1 Gemmatimonadaceae bacterium
ACCAGCGGCGTGGGCCCGCATACGAAGACGCGCGGCCGTTCGGCGGGCGGCCAGGCGACCTCCGCGAGCATCGCGCGATCGATGCGCCGCCGGAATCCGGTCCACCCCGGCGGTGGCTCGCGCGTGAGCGTGAATGCGACCTCGAGCGCCGGATCGTCCTCGGCCAACCGCGCGAGCTCATCGCGGTAGATCACCTCGTCCCATCGGCGAGAGGAGTACAGGAGCCGCACCGGGATCCGGTGCCGAGCGCCGGAGTCCGCCCCGGGGAGCGCGGACGCCCGATGGCGCAGCATCGCCATGAGCGGCACGATGCCGGAGCCCCCTGCGACCAGGAGGAGTGGTCCGCCGAGCGCGACGTCCCACACGAAGTATCCGCCGATCGGTCCACGGAGCTCGAGCCTGTCGCCCACGTGGAGCTCGTCGGTGAGGTAGGGCGACACCTCGCCGTCGTCCAGCCGCTCCACCGTCAGCGAGACCCGGCCATCCTCCGGAGGAGAGGCGATGGAGTAGCTCCGCTCCGTCTGGTAGCCGTCTTCCGCCGTGAGCCGCACGTCCACGTGCTGGCCCGCGCGGTGCCCGGGCCAGCCCGGAACGTCGAGGACGAGCGTTCGCGTGCTCGACGTCTCCGGCACGACGTGAACCACGGTGGCCAGCCGCCACACGACCGACGGCGCGCCGAGCGGCGGGGCGGTCGTCGTCGCTGCGGCGGTGTCGGGAGGTGCCGGTGACCGCTCCACCGAGACGGTGGAGCCGTCTGCCGACCCGCCATCCACCATGCGGTCCCGCATCAGTCGCCCGCGTAGCGCTGCTCGCGCCACGGATCACCGTAGTTGTGATAGCCGAGCGATTCCCAGAACCCGGGCTGGTCGTGCTCCGCGAGGCGGAGCTGCCGCACCCACTTGGCGCTCTTCCAGAAGTACAGGTGCGGCACGAGGAGGCGCGCCGGACCGCCGTGCTCGGGCGCGAGCGGTGCACCGTCGTATCGCAGTGCCACCCACGCCTTCCCACCCATCAGGTCGGCGAGCGGTACGTTGGTCGTGTAGCCACCGTCGCACACCGCGAGCGCGTAGGGCGCGGGCTCCACGCCGCCGCGCGTGGCGGCTTCGGCCAGCAGCACGTCGAGGGAGATACCCTCCCACGCGGTGCCGAACTTGGACCACTTGGTGACGCAGTGAATGTCCGTCGTGACGGCCTCTCGAGGCAGCGCCTGGAGCTCCTCCCACGTCCAACGCGCGGTGCGCGCGGCCGCGTCGCTCAACGTGAAGTCCCATGTCGCGAGCGACGCACGCGGCGTTGGGCCTGCCGACAGCACGGGGAAGTCCGACGTCTCGTACTGGCCGGGTGGGAGCCGGTGGGCGGCAGCGGGAGGCTGTCGGCGGCCGCGAAAGCCGCGGGAGATGAACGACTCGCTCATGGCGTCGTGGCGTTGGAGGATCCGGCTGTCGCTCCGTTACTGGCGAGAGGTCGCGTGAGCGCGCACGGATCGCCCGGGCGCTCGCTTCCCTGCAATCCAGCGCGGTTCGTGCCACCGAGGCCGAGGGCTCGCGTGAAACCGCTGCGAGCAGGCGCTCGATGGTGATGTCGAGGTGACCACGGGGACCGGCGGCCACTGAAACCACGCCGGGCCGCGTCCGTAAGGCCTCGTGGCCGACGCAACCACACCGTGGCGTCGAGACCGCGTTGGGACTCACGCGGAGAGGGGCGGGGCGAACTCGAGCACGCCGTGGCGACTGGCGGGGATTCGCTCGTGTCGAAACGGATGCTCCTGTACGAATCCGCGGTTGCCACCGCGGTCAGGTGCGGCCGCTCCGGTGCCGGGCCCGGGTCACCTTCGCGCGCGTGCGGAAGCCGCGTTCCGGGGCTCGTCGGGTTGCGTGAAGGTCAGTAGCACCCACAGAAGGAGCTCACCATGACTCGACGCTCCAAGATCTGGCTGGTGGTTGCCGTGCTCTTCACTTTCGCCAACCTGGCCGGCGCGGGGTACGCCGCAGTGAAGGGAGAGCTGATCCACACCGGCATCCATGCCATCCTGATGCTCCTCGGCGCGTACCTCGTGGGGCGGCTCGTCGCGAGAAGCGTGGAGAGCTACTGACGCGCCGCTCAGCGGAGCCC
>DATANT010000443.1:0-6537 GCA_036266115.1 Gemmatimonadaceae bacterium
GCCCATCATCTTGCTGTAGTCGAACGCCTGCACGCCGTTCTGCGCCGGCGAGAGGTAGTACTCGCTCTGCACGAGCACGAACTCCCTGGCCGGGGGCAGCGGCTCGGTGGGCGAGACGATGATGGCGCCGTACATGCCCGCGCCGATGTGCATGAGCACCGGCGCGGTGCCGCAGTGGTACATGAAGGCGCCGGCGAACCGCGGCTTGAACGTGAACGTCACGGATTCGCCCCTGGCCACGGAGCGGAACGCCACCTTGGGATCCACCTGCGCGGCGTGGAAGTCCATGGAGTGCGGCACCGAGCCCTCGTTGGTGAGGGTGAACTCCACGGTGTCGCCCTGCCGGACATGGACGATCGGGCCCGGGATGTCGCCTTCGAAGGTCCATCCCGCCACCACGGTGTCCTCGCGGATGCGCACCGGCACTTCCTGCGCGCGCCAGTGCAGTCGCGTGGTGCGCTCCCTGGCGAGCGGCGGCAGCGCGGGATCGTACGTCCGGAACGCGGCGGCGGCGCTCGCCGCGGTCTGGGGCGTGGCCGACGAGGCGTGGCCGCCCACGTCGTGCACCGCCGAATCGAGCTTGCTGTTCGCGTTGTTGAGGGTGGCCGCGCCGGGCGCGGCGGCACCCTGCCCACCGGCGGCCGCCGTGCCCTGGCCTTCCGGCGCGGGCTGCGTGCAACCCGCGAGCGCCGCGCCCGTGACCCCCAGCACCGACGCGCGAGCCAGAAAGTCGCGGCGACTGCCGCGCGCGCCGAGCAGGTCGGAGAGGTTGGGCGGAGTGCGTGACGGCATGGGCAAGCTTTCCTCCAATGGAGAGAGATCGCGCGGCGTGGGACCGCCGCGCGGGACGACGCGCGCCCCATGCAAGATCGGGGCGACGCTCATCGAGCACGCGGCGGGGCTGTACCGCTCGTGCAACGGGGCCCTCGCTCCGCGAGGGCCCCGCCATTCATGCCATACTACACGGCGCGTCGCGCGTCGTCATCCCACCGCGGCGGCGGGCGTCTGCGCGGCCTCCGCCGCGAGCTGCGCGATCCCGTCCTCGATGGTGCGGCTGTGGTGCATGGAGCAGAACTTGGGACCGCACATCGCGCAGAACTCGGCGCTCTTGAAGTACTCGGCGGGCAGCGTCTCGTCGTGGTACTCCCGCGCGCGCTCCGGGTCCAGCGAGAGGCGGAACTGCTCGTTCCAGTCGAACGCGTAACGCGCGCGGGAGAGCGCGTCGTCCCGGTCGCGGGCGCCGGCGCGGCCGCGCGCCACGTCGGCGGCGTGCGCGGCGATCTTGTAGGCGATCACGCCCTGGCGCACGTCCTCGGCGTTCGGCAGGCCCAGATGCTCCTTGGGCGTCACGTAGCACAGCATGTCGGCGCCGTGCCAGCCGATCATCGCCGCGCCGATGGCGCTGGAGATGTGGTCGTAGCCCGGCGAGATGTCGGTGACGAGCGGACCCAGGGTGTAGAACGGCGCCTCGGAGCACACCTCCTTCATGCGCCGCACGTTCATCTCGATCTGGTCCATCGGGATGTGCCCGGGCCCCTCCACCATCACCTGCACGTCACGCTCCCAGGCGCGGCGCGTGAGCTCGCCCAGCGTGTCCAGCTCCGCGAACTGCGCGCGGTCGCTCGCGTCGGCCAGGCAGCCGGGGCGCAGCGAGTCGCCCAGCGAGATGGTGACGTCGTACTGGCGCAGGATGTCGAGCACGTCGTCGTAGTGCTCGTAGAGCGGGTTCTGCTTGCGGTGCGCCATCATCCACACCGCGTGCAGCGAGCCGCCGCGGCTCACGATCCCGGTGGTGCGGCCGTAGACGAGCGCCAGGTGCTCGAGCAGGATGCCGGCATGGAGCGTCATGTAGTCCACGCCCTGCCGCGCCTGGTGCTCGATGACCTCGAGGAAGTCGTTGATGGTGAGGTCGGTGACCTCCTTGACGCCGAGCACGGCCTGGTAGATGGGCACGGTGCCGATGGGCACCGGGCTGGCGTCGATGATCGCCGCGCGCACGGCATCCAGGTCGCGCCCGGTGGAGAGGTCCATCACCGTGTCGGCGCCGTACTTCACGGCAAGCTCCAGCTTGGCCACTTCCTCGTCGAGCGACGAGGTGACGGCCGAGTTGCCGATGTTCGCGTTGATCTTCACGCGCGACACCTTGCCGATGGCCATGGGCTGCAGGCTGCGCGCGAGGTGATGCACGTTGGCGGGGATGACGAGGCGGCCGCGGGCCACCTCGTCGCGCACGAGCTCCGGTGGCAACCCTTCCCGCTCGGCCACGTACTGCATGGCCGGGGTGATCTCGCCGCGGCGGGCGAATGCCATCTGCGTCCGTGCGACGGGGCCCGTGGCCCCGTGTGGTCTGCGCGATTCCATTGTCGACTCCCTACGCCGGTACGAGCCGGATCAGGTTCTGCGGGACTCTCTCAGCCTGGCGCAGAGTTGCGCCGGGCACCCCGGTCATTGGGGGAGGATAGCCGCGTGCGCGTCGAGTTGGAAGCCTGGGTGATTGCCGCCACGCGGCGGCTCATCGATGCTCGACGTGCTGCACCGGCACCGGAGCGCCCAGCAGGCTCACCGTCACCGTGATGGAGAGGGTGCCGCCGTCCGGCGGCAGCGAGGGGAGCGCGTCGCCCTCGGCGAGCGCGAGCGCGAAGGCGAGCACGGTGATGAGCGTGCCGGCCACGGCATGGCGGCGGTCCGGCGGGCGATGCAGCGGAATGCGGGGGCGCAGGGAGCGCAGGGGGCGCATGGGACAACTCCGGGCGTGTGGGTCGGTACGTCGTGCGGTACGTCCTCACGCACCCGG
Source organism: Gemmatimonadaceae bacterium (assembly GCA_036266115.1). Lineage (GTDB taxonomy): Bacteria > Gemmatimonadota > Gemmatimonadetes > Gemmatimonadales > Gemmatimonadaceae > DATANT01. Next base: position 2,795 of record DATANT010000443.1, read on the forward strand.
CACCGGCACCCGACATCCACGGCGCGCATCACGGCGCGCCCGCCGTGATGCGCGCCGTCAGAACAGCTCGCGCTGCGGCGGCGCCGTGCGCGCGTCGCCGCCCGCGCGCACCCACACGCCGTCGGCGCGATGGCCGCCGTCGGCGAAGCGCGCGGCATCGGCGTCGCGCAGACGGTGGCGCTCCACGAGCACGGGCACGTAGCCGCCGAGCACGCGCATGTGCAGCTCCACGGCCGTCGCGCAGTCGCGATTCGCGCAGCGATAGATGGCCGCCACCAGCGGCTCGCCGGCGGCGGCCGCGGCCTCGTCGTCCACGCGGCGGCTCACGCTCCACCCGCGTTGCTCGCGCTCGTTGAAGCCGCGCCCCTTGCCCCAGTCCAGGTCGAGGCGTGACCAGCACTGGGGGCAGACGGCGGTGGGGACGCCGGACGCGTTGAGCGTGTACGCGGCCAGGGTGCGGCGGAGGCGGGAGGCGGTGCGGGACGGCGGCATCGGGGAGGGTAAAGTAGCGCGGGCGGGGGTCGGGGAGCAGGGATCGGTCACGGCGTGCGGTGGGGAATGACGGATCCGCACCACCGCTACTCGTGCCCGCACCACCGCAACACCACCGTCCCCACCACCAACCGCTCGTCCCGCGGTATCCGCACCGCCGGAAACTCCGGGTTCAGCGACAGCAGCTCCACCGACTCCGCATCCATCCGCCCCACCTTCTTCACCACGTACCCGTCGTCCGGACGCCGCGCGACCACCATCGCATCGCGCCGCAGCTCGCTCCCCAGGCGCGTGAGCACCACGTCCCCGGAGTGCAGCAGCGGCGCCATGCTCTCGCCGCGCACGGTGAGCGCCACGAACTGCCCGCGCGGCAGATCGTCCGGCACCCGCACCCAGCTCTCGCACGGCTCGTCCCACAGCTCGCGCCCCGCGCCCGCGGCCACCCCCAGGTCCAGCCACGGCGCGTACCCCTCCGCGCTGGCCGCGCCCAGCACCTGGGCCATGGCGCCCGTGCGCGCCGCCGGCCGGGACTCCGGCGCCTGCGACACGCACCGCACCCGCGCGCGCGCCGCCTCCATGGCCGCCCGCGCCCGGTGCGCGACGTCGGCCGCGGCCGCGAGCTCGGCCGGCGAGCTCGCGGCATCGGCCTGCCGCCGCAGCTCCCCGGCCCGCCAGGCCTGATAGTCCTCGTGCCGCTGCGCCGGCGCGTCGGCCTGGCGCTCGGCGGCGTCGCCGGCCAGCCGCGCCAGCAGCTCCGCGTCGCCCTCGATCCGGCGACGCTCCTCGGGAGACAGTGGGGAATGATCCATCATGGTCGCTCATCCTCGTGGCCGCCGGAATCGGGCGGGGCCGGTGCGACGGCCGCCCGGACGCGTCGCGGCGCGCGCGTCCCATCGGGAACCGGCGGCGGGGCATCGTTCCCGTCCGCCCGGCGAAAGAAAGCGAGCAGCACCCGGCGTTCGGCGTCGCCGAGCGAGGCCGCGTGCTCCAGCGCCGCCCGGCGCAGCCGCTGCCGCAGCCGCTCGATGCGCTTGCTCGCCGCTGCATAGCTCACGCCCAGCCAGTCGGCGATGAGCCGCTGCGGCACGTGGTGCCCGAGCCAGGCCAGCACCAGCCGCTCCTCGTCGTCGCGTAGCTCGGCGGCCAGCGCGACGGCCAGCGCCGCCAGCGCCGGGTGCAGCGGGGCGGGCTCGTCGTCCGGCGCCCGGCTCGCGCGCCGCGACCAGTCCGAGGCGAGCGACGGCACCGCCGCCTCGTCGGCGGCATCGGCCACCTCCACCGCGAGCGCGTCCACGTCGTGCGCGTGACGTCGCCGCTCGGCGCGGCAGACGTTGCGCCAGCGATTGCGCAGCGCGGTGCCCAGGTACGCGGCCAGGGTGCGCGGCGGCGGATGGCGGTCGTCGGCCAGGCGCGCGCACGCATCCACGAGCACGTCCACCACCAGCGCGTCGCGCTCGCCAGCCGGCGCGCCCACGCGTGCCGCCACGTCCAGCAGGTAGGGGCGGAAGCGGAGCACGAACTCGCGAAACGCCAGGTCGTCGGCGCGCCGCATGGCCGTCACCAGCGTGCGGTCGTCCCACGTCGCCGCGCCCATGCGCACCTCGTTCCGTCCGCCCACGTCCGTCCGTGCCACTCGCCGCCTCCACTGGTGCGGTGCCGCGGGCACCGGTGAGCGGGTACCGTCCCGCGTGGGCCGCTGCCCTCCTCCCATCCCGACACCGCCCCCCGACACCGCTACTCCTCGGTCACCGGCCCGGCGAGCCGGCGGGACACGCGGCGGGCCAGCCACTCGCGCAGCCCGCGCTCCACCGTCTCCAGCTCCTCGCGCGATGCTGTCTCCTGAATGACGCGTTGCCGCAGCACCGTGACCTTGCTGGCGCGCATCCCCTCGCGCTCCGCCGAGTCGAGCAGCGCGAGCAGGTCCGACACCGCGTTGGCGTGCTCCTGCCGCGCCTCGTACGGCGCGGACGGCTCGCGCACCGCGGACGCGGCGGGCGCCCGGGCACGGGCACGCGCCGCCTTCGCCATCTCCTCCGCGCTCGGTCGGCGCATGGCGGCGGTGAAGCCCAGGTTGGCGAGCGCGCGCCCGATGGCCGACGTCTCGGTGTTCTCCAGGCACGCCACCGTGTTCACCTCGCCGTCCCCTTCCCGCTCGGAGGCCCAGCCGGTGGCCGCCGGCACATCATCCTCGGCCGCCCGGTAGACCAGGGCGCGGAAGGTGATCTCCTGGTCCGACCGCGACACCAGCTCCGTGATGATGCGCCCCGTGGGATGGCGCGCATAGAAGAGCGTGATGCGATCGGCCACTAGCGCGTATTCCCCGCCGTGGAGGCTGAGCTCCGACTTCGCCATCGTGGCCTCCGGTGCGCGGTGCGTGGACGTCCGGCCCCGAACGGGGCGGATGGCTACGCTATACCGAACAAATCCCGAATGCAAGGGCGAGGCCCGGTTGAACCGCCCACCGGCCGGGGTGGCGTGCACGCACCTCCCACCACCCATGGTGCCCGCCGTTCGCGCCGCGCGCCCCGCCCCGCTGCCACGGCTGATACCGACGTCGCTGCGGGGTGCCTGTTCCCGTCCGGCCCCGCCGAGACGCGCGTCCGCGTGCGCGTCCAGGAGCGGGCGCCCATCATGCGAGCCATGCTCGGGGCCACCCGCTGCGACGGCCACTTCGCGTGGACGCTGCCCGGCTCCGACTTCGAGACCGACGGTGACGCGTGAACCAGTCGCGACATCCGCGTGGGCGCCGCCGAGCCGGTTCGGGTGCTGGTGGGGGTGTACGCACCATCCGAACGCGGGGCGCGCCGCGTGACGCAGCGCACGCCATCGGGACCGGTGACAGGACACCACGACGTCCCGTGAATGAGACACGCGCGCTCATCGCGCGATCCCGGCGAGCATCCGGGTTGCGCATGCAACCGCGTGTGGCGCGCACGGTTGCATGCGGCCACGGCACGCCGGCGCGCGCGATGCGCGCGCCGGCACCGCACCTGCCCTCTCCCCGACGGCGTTTCACTCGCACGTCGCACTCACGATCCGTCCGGGAGCCGTTCCATGTCGCAGCCACTCCTCCGCCAGCGCGGCGTTCGCGTCGGCGCATTCGCGCTCGCCCTCTCGCTCGCGTCGCTCCTCGCGGCGCCGGCGGCCAACCCGCTCGCCGCGCAGCAGCCACTCGGCACGTCGCTCGAGCTCACGCCGTACGCCGGCTACCTGTTCTCCGGATCGTTGGCCGAGGGCCCACTGGGCACCAG
>DATANT010000444.1:0-2408 GCA_036266115.1 Gemmatimonadaceae bacterium
CCGTGCGGGAGCCCGTAAGTTGTTGATGAATATATGTATAGCATTCAGGCACACATGTCCGAAAATGGCTGGTGGTGGACCCGGTCGTCCATTACCTTCGGATCATGACCCACGATGCCGCCGCCCTCTATACCGCTCTCACGTCGCGCGATCCGCGCTTCGACGGGATCTTCTACGTCGGCGTGACGTCCACCGGCATCTACTGCCGGCCGGTGTGCACGGCCAGGACGCCGAAAGCCGCGAACTGCCGGTTCTTCGACAACGCGGAGGCGGCGGAGAAGGCGAACTTCCGCCCGTGTTTGCGCTGCCGGCCGGAGCTCGCTCCGGGTAACGCGCCGGTGGACGACGCGCAGCGCATCGCGAGCCTGATCGCGCAGCGCATCGAGGAGGGGATGCTCGACGGCGGCGCCGGGGTGGAGCGGATCGCCGCACGGTTCGGCTGGAGCTCGCGGCAGATTCGCCGCATCGTTCAGCGGGAGCTCGGCGTCTCCCCGATCGAGCTGGTGCTCACGCGTCGCCTGCTGCTAGCCAAGCAACTGCTCACCGAGACCACGCTGCCGATCACCGAGGTCGCCTTCGCCAGCGGATTCGCGAGCCTGCGCCGCTTCAACGACGCGTTCAGCGGCCGCTACGGCATGCCGCCGTCCCGCTTCCGCAAGGCGACGGACGGCGCGGAGGGCGCGAGGGCTGCCGCCGATGCGCTCACGCTGCAGCTCACGTACCGGCCGCCCTTCGACTGGACGGGGATCCTCCGGTTCCTCGACCTGCGCGCGATGACGGGCGTCGAGCGCGTGGCCGACGATGCGTACGCGCGCACCGTGCAGCTGGGTGAGCGCCGCGGGTGGATTCAGGTGCGGCACCGGCCGGAGCGCCGCGCGCTGCTCGTCGAGATCTCCCCATCGCTCACGCCGGCGCTGCCCGCGCTGCTCGGGCGACTGCGTCACGTCTTCGACCTGAGTGCGCGCCCCGACGTCATCGCCGCGCACCTCGCGCGGGACCCGTTGCTGGCCGACGCCGTCGCGCGGAACGCCGGCCTTCGCGTTCCGGGCGCGTTCGACGGCTTCGAGCTCGCGGTGCGCGCCATCCTGGGCCAGCAGGTCACCGTGCGCGGCGCGACCACGCTGGCGGGGCGCTTCGTGACCGCCTTCGGCGAGCCGATCGCCACGCCGCGCGCGGAGCTCTCGCGCCTGTGCCCCACGCCCCCGCGCGTCGCCGCAGCGTCGGTGGACGAGATCGCGTCGCTCGGCATCATCCAGTCGCGCGCGCGGAGCATCATCGCGCTCGCGCGGGAGATGGCCGATGGCCGTCTGGTGCTGGAGGCCGGCGCCCAGCCAGACGCCACCATGGCGCAGCTCGTCGCGCTCCCCGGCATCGGGGCGTGGACGGCGCACTACATCGCCATGCGCGCGCTCCGCTGGCCCGATGCATTCCCCAAGGAGGACGTCGCCCTGCGGAAGACCCTGGGCGGCGTCACCGCGGCGCGGGCGGAGGAGCTGTCGCAGTCATGGCGGCCGTGGCGCAGCTACGCCACGCTGCACCTCTGGCAGGGTGCGCCACCGGCCGATCCCAACGTTCGAGAGGAGAGCACCGCATGAGCGCCACCCACACCACCCTGCACTCGCCTCTGGGCGAGATCACCCTCGTGGCCCACGACGGCGTGCTGTCGGGGCTCTACTTCACCGATCACGCGCGCGGGCCCGACGTCGCGACGTTCGGCCCGCGAGTGGACGCGGGCTTCGAGGCGGCCGTGGAGCAGCTCGGCGAATACTTCCGCGGCAACCGCACCCGGTTCGATCTGCCACTCGCGCCGCGCGGCAACGCCTTCCAGCAGCGGGTCTGGGCGCTGCTGCGCGACATTCCGTACGGCGAGACGCGCTCGTACGGCCAGCTGGCCACGGCGCTGGGCAACGTCGGCCTCGCCCGCGCGGTGGGCGCGGCGAACGGCCAGAACCCGCTCGGTGTCATCGTGCCGTGTCATCGGGTGATCGGCGCGAACGGCAAGCTGGTGGGCTATGCCGGTGGTCTCGAGCGCAAGCGGTTCCTGCTCGACCTCGAGGAGGCGGTGAGCAGGGGAGGGTGGTTGGGGTTGTAGTGTGGACGGAGGAGCGGGCGAGGGGAGCCCCCACCCGTCGTCATCTCGAGCGAGCGAAGCGCCCTGTGTTTGTCATCTCGAGCGAGCGCAGCGAGTCGAGAGATCCAGCGTACCATCCTCGTGGCCGGCCTCGTCCCCACGGAGAGTAGATCCCTCGACTGCGCGGCCCTCCGGGCCACTCCGCTCGGGATGACAGAGAGGGAGAGGGCCCGCTCCGCGCGGGATGACAGGAGAGAAGGGCCACTCCGCCAGGGATGACAGGACAGCGGCATGCCGCGTGGAAGGCCGCGCGCCCTCACAGCCGCACGAGCTCCAC
>DATANT010000445.1:0-39376 GCA_036266115.1 Gemmatimonadaceae bacterium
GAAGGCGAGATCGAGGAGCTGTTCGGCGAGCTGCGGCCGACCGCGCTGGGCCCGGTGTTCGGCGCGCTGGAGACGCTTCAGGCTCCGCGCCTGCGCACCGCGCTCCGCGCCGCCGCCGACCGCCTGGCGGCCGCCCACACCGGCGAGCTGGTTCGCCTCATCGCATCGGGCGAGCCGGCGGTGGCGCTGGAGGCCACGCGTCGGGCGGGCGCGCTGCGGGCCGCGGCGGCGGTACCGGCGCTGGCCGCCAGGCTGCGCGGCAGCGACGCCGCGCTGCGGGTCGCGGCCGCGCACGCGCTGGCGGAGATCGGCTCTCCCGGCGCGCTGCAGGCGCTCGAGACGCTGATCGCGGATGCCGATCGCGACATCCGCGTGCTGGCCGCGCGCGCCATCGGCGCACGCGGTTACCGGGTGGCGGTGCCCAGGTTGGAAGCGCTGCTGCGCAGCAAGGGGTGCCGCGAGGCGGATCTCACCGAGAAGATGACGGTGTTCGAGGCGTTCGGCTCCCTGTGCGGCGACGACGGCGTGCCGTTTCTCGACGGGCTGCTGAACGGGCGGGGGATGCTCGGGCGGCGTGAGGACGCGGCGTTCCGCGCCTGCGCGGCCATGGCGCTCGGCCGCGTGGGTTCGCCGGCCGCGCTCAAGGCGCTGCAGCGCGCCAGCGACGAGAAGGACGCCGTGGTGCGCACGGCGGTGTCGCGCGCGATGCGGGGGCCGGCGGCGTGAGCGCGCCCGCCAGCCCGCCGCGGCCAGGGGCATCGGACGGATCGCGCGACGACGCCACGCGCGGCGACGCGTTCGTGCGGCGCGTGGGTCGGCAGCTGGTGACCGCCTTCTACGGCGCGTCGCGCGCCATCCAGCTGTATCCGCCAGAGAATGCCGCCGTGCAGAAGGCGCTCGGCGAGCTGGTGGCCGTCGCGCGGCAGCTGCACGACGAGGAAGCGGAGGTGCAGCTCCGCGTGTCGCGCGAGTTCATCTTCTGCAATGCCACGCGCCTGCGCCTGGAGCTCGACAACTTCGCCAGCTTCGGCCGCGTGCTGGCCCTGTTGCGGGGCACGGGCATCGGGCAGCTGAACGCCGCGCCCGACGCGCAGGCGCGCGACTGGCTCACGTTCCTCTCGCTGCTGCAGTCGGCCGTGGGCGCCACGCCCGAGGAGCGCCTGGCCGACGTGCAGGAGCGCCTGGAGCGCGCCGGGGTGCAGGCCTTCACCCTCGGCCAGCTCACCGAGGAGGCCGACGACGACGACGCCTCCAAGGAGACGGCCAAGCGCACCTACGCGCAGTCGGTGGCGGTCACGCGCGATGTGATGCACTCGCTGCGCATGGGGCAGACGCCGAGCATCAAGAAGATCAAGCGCGCGGTACAGGGCATCGTGGACCAGGTGCTCAACGACGAGAGCTCGCTGCTCGGGCTCACCGCGCTGCGCGATTTCGACGAATACACCTTCACGCACAGCGTGAACGTCGGCATCTTCGCGGTGGCGCTGGGCAAACGCCTGGGACTGGCCAGGCTGCAGCTCTACGATCTGGCCATGGCGGCGCTGCTGCACGACATCGGCAAGTCGCGCCTGCCGCTCGCGCTCATCAACAAGTCGGCCGGGCTGTCGTCGCAGGAGTGGGAGGCGATCGCCACCCACCCCTGGCGCGGCGTGCTCGCGCTGTTCGACCTGCGCGGGCAGCAGGATCTGCCCTACCGGGCCATGGCGGTGGCGTACGAGCACCACATGAAGGTGGATTTCTCGGGCTACCCGCCATGCGTGCGGCCGCGCGAGATGAGTATCTTCAGCAAGATCGTGGCGGTGGCCGACGGCTTCGACGCCGCCACCTCGCGCCGCAGCTACCAGCAGGACCCGCACGATCCCGCCGAGGTGTTGCGCGGCATGCGCGACAATCCGGGGCGGGGGCTCGATCCCACCGTGGTGAAGGCGTTCGTCAACATGCTCGGCATCTACCCGGTGGGCACGTGCGTGGTGCTCGACTCCTTCGAGCTCGGCGTGGTGCATGCCGCGCCCACCGATCCGGCGCTCGTCTCACGTCCGGTGGTGCGCGTGGTGTCGGACGAGCGCGGCAACGTGCTGCATCCCGGGCACCTGCTCGATCTCACCGTGCGCGGCGCGGACGGCGCCTTTCAGCGTACCATCATCAACACGGCCGACCCCGAAAAGTATGGCATCCGCATCGCCGACTACTTCGTCTGACGTCATCGCGCAGCGCTTCGACCGCCTTCGCCGAGAGGACCGCCGCGCGCTCGTCTTCTACGTCACCGCCGGGCATCCGGACTTCGAGGCGTCGGTGGCGCTCCTGCAGGGGCTGGAGGCCGCCGGCGCCGACGTGATCGAGGTGGGCGTGCCGTTCTCGGATCCCATGGCCGACGGGCCAGTGATCCAGGCCAGCTCCCAGCGGGCGCTGGACGGCGGCATGACGCTCGACCGGACGTTGGAGCTCATCGCGCGGGCGCGGCTCACCACACCGGTCGTGCTCTTCAGCTATCTGAACCCCGTGCTGGCCGCGGGGCCCGACGTCCTGCAACGGGCCGCCGACGCCGGCACCCATGGCATCCTGATCACCGATCTGCCGCTCGGCGCCGACGCGGAGCGCGAGGAGTGGCTGGGCAGCGGGCCGCTCGACTTCGTGCGCCTCGTGGCCCCCACCACGCCGGTGACGCGCATGCGCGAGATCACGCGGCACGGTGGCGGGTTCGTCTACCTGATCAGCCGGCTCGGCGTCACCGGCGCGCGGCACGAGCTCCCGTCCGATCTGCCCGCCACCGTGGCGCAGGTTCGGGCGGTGTCGCCGTTGCCGGTGTGCGTGGGGTTCGGCATCTCCACCCCGGAGCAGGCGGCGGCGGTCGGTCGCCTGGCCGATGGCGTGGTGGTGGGTAGCGCGCTGGTGGCCGCCGCCGACCGCAGCGTGGACGAAGCGGTGCGCTTCGCCGGTCGGATCCGCGCCGGCCTGGACGCCGCGTGAGCGCGCCGCTTGGCGCGTTGACAGCCTCTTCCCGCCGCCCTACGTTCCCGCCGTGACGACGCGGCTCGCCATCGCCCTCAACGGCATGCGGTTCCATACCCTCGTTGGCGTGCTGCCGCACGAGCGGGAGCATGCGCAGCCGCTCGAGGTGGACGTGGTGGCCTACGTGGCGCCGGGAGTGCGCGAGCTCGTGGACTATCGGGTGCTCTACGACCGGACGGCCTCCGCGGTGGGCGCCGGCCCTCACGGCTTTCTGGAGGACCTCGCCGCCTCCATCGCCGACGAGACGCTCCGGGTGGACGGCGTGGACCGGGTACGGGTGGCGGTGCGCAAGCCGCACGTGATGCTGCCCGGCCCGCTGCGGCACGCCGAGGTCGTGCTCGAGCGTGACCATCGTGGCTGAGGAGCGTGCGGTCGTGGCGTACATCGCGCTCGGCTCCAATCTTGGCGATCGGGAGGCGAACCTGGCACTGGCGCGTGAGCGCATTGCCGCCCTGCCGCAGTGCCGCGTGCTCGCGGCGTCGGACGTCGAGGAGACGGCGCCGATCGGACCGGTGGACCAGCCTCACTACCTCAATCAGATGCTCGCCGTGCAGACCAGCCTCCAGCCGCTCGACCTGCTCGACCGCCTGCTCGCCATCGAGAGCGCGGCCGGGCGGGTGCGCACCACACGGTGGGGCGCGCGAACTCTCGATCTCGACATCGTCCGCTACGGCACGGCTACCATGACGCATCCGCGGCTCGCCGTGCCGCATCCCGAGCTGCCGCACCGCGAGTTCTGGCACCGCGAGCTCGCGCAGCTCGCCGGGGCAATCTCGAGCGCGCGGCCGGAGCGGTCGGACTCACGCGGCGGGCACGCGTGAGCGCCCACACCGCCAGCCGAGACGGCGCCGACCGCCCTGTCACCGTTCGGGACTTTCAGGCAAGACGGCACGCGGGCGAGCAGCTCGTGATGGTGTCCACGTACGACGCCGTCTTCGCGCGCATTGCCGACGCGGGTGGCGTTGACGGCGTGCTGGTAGGCGACTCCGCGGGCAACGTGGTGGCCGGCTACGACTCCACGGTGCGCGTGACGCTCGACGAGATGATCTATCACGGCGCCGCGGTGCGCCGCGGGCTCAAGCGGGCGCTGCTCGTGGTGGACATGCCGTTCGGCAGCTACCACGCCAGTCGCGAGGACGCCGTGCGCAACTGCGTGCGGGTGGCCCAGGGCACCGGCGCGCAGGCGCTCAAGCTGGAGGGCGCCGGCGAGATCATCCTGGAAGGTGTGCGCGCGGTGGTGGGGCTCGGGATGCCCGTCATGGGCCACCTGGGCTTCACCCCGCAGTCGGTGAACGCGTTCGGCGGCTTCCGCGTGCAGGGGCGCGAGGAGCACGACGCCCAGGCGATGGTGGACTCGGCGCGACGGCTGGAAGACGCCGGCGCGTTCTCGCTGGTGCTCGAGCTGGTGCCGGCGGACCTCGCGGCACGCGTCACCGAGGCGGTGGGGATTCCGGTGATCGGGATCGGGGCCGGCGCGCGCTGCAACGGGCAGATTCTCGTGATGCACGACCTGCTGGGGCTCACCGAAGGCTTCGAGCCGCGCTTTCTCAAGCGGTACGCCCGACTGGCCGAGGACGCGCGAACCGCCGTGCGCGCCTACGCGGCCGACGTGCGTGCCGGTACCTATCCGGACGACGCGCACAGCTTCTGACCATGCAGCGGCTGGTGACGATCCAGGACGTGCGGGCATGGGTGGCCGACGTCCGCCGGCGCGACGAGCGCGTGGCGCTGGTGCCCACGATGGGCGCCTTGCACGACGGGCACCTCTCGCTGGTGGACGTCGCACGCCGGCATGCGGACCGCGTGGTGATGAGCGTCTTCGTGAATCCACTGCAGTTCGCGCCCACCGAGGATCTCGCCCGTTATCCGCGCGACCCGGAGGGTGACGCCGCGAAGGCCGCCGCGCGCGGGGTGGATCTCGTGTGGATGCCCGCCGCCGGGGAGCTGTACCCGCGCGACCCGCGCGTGCTCGTGCAGCCGTCCGCCCTCGCCGACCGGTGGGAGGGCGCCGTGCGTCCCGGCCACTTCGCCGGCATGCTCACCGTGGTGCTCAAGCTGTTCAACGTCGTGCAGCCGGACGTGGCGGTATTCGGCCAGAAGGACGTGCAGCAGGCCGCGCTCGTGAGCGCGATGGTGGAGGATCTGAACGTGCCGGTGAGCGTGCTGGTCGCGCCCATCGTGCGCGAAGCGGACGGCCTCGCGATGTCCAGCCGCAATCGCTTCCTGGCGGCGAGCGAGCGGCCGCGCGCGCTCGTGTTGCAGGCGGCGCTGCAGGCCATGGACGATGCGTTCATCTCCGGCGAGCGCGACGCGGGGGAGCTCGTGACGGCGGGACGACGCGCATTCGACTCGGCGCCCGACGTGGCGATCGACTACCTCGCCGTGGTGGACCCCCGCACCCTGGAGCCGGTGCCGCGCGCCGAACGCGGGAGCGTGGCGCTGGTGGCCGCGCGCGTGGGCGCCACGCGCCTGCTCGACAACACCATTCTGGGCGGTGCATGACCTGGCGGGCGGTGGTCGTGGCGCTGGATGCCCACGAGGGGTTTCGCTCGCGCCTGAGCGCCTATCAGCACCCGCTGGCCGGACGGCCCGTGCTCTGGCACGTGATCGCGGCGCTGCTCGAGGTGCAGCCGCCGCCCGCGTCGGTCCACGTGCTGCACCGTGCCGGCGAGCCGGTGACGCTCCTCGACCTGCCTGACATCGTGAGCACCGAGGCCGTGGAGCCGGGCCGGGAGGCCCGTGCGGTGCGGACCGCGCTCCGCGCGCCGTCGCCCACGCTGCTCGTGGACGGTGCCGCCGCCCTGCTCACCGCGGCCACCCTGGGCCGGCTGGTCGAGATGGCCGCGGACGGCGTGGTGATGGTGCCAGGCGAGGCGAGTACCGACGTCGCGCTTGCCGTGGCCGGCGACGCGGCGGTGCTCGGCGGGTCGGACGACGCACTCCGTCCGGCCGCCGCGCTGCGCGTGGCGCCGGACTCGCCGGCCGAGGCGCTGCGAGTGGTGGATCGCCATGCGCTCTCCGCCGCCGCCGCCGTCATGCGCGACCGCGTGGTGCGCCGCCACGAGGCGCGCGGCGTCACGTTCCTGCTGCCCGAGACCGTGCTCGTGGACGTCGGCGTGCGCATCGGCGCCGATACCGTCATCTACCCGCAGGTGGTGCTCGAGGGAGCCACGGTGATCGGCGGCGAGTGCGTGATCGGGCCGTTCTCGCGGCTCACCGATGCGAACATCGGGCGCGGCGTCGAGCTCACCGGCTGGAACTACGTCTGCCGGGCCAACGTACGCAATCACGCCGTGCTGGAGCCGTACGTGCGGCGCGGCTACGAGTGAGCGCCGGGACCCTCGGCACCCACGCCGCACTCCACCCCGCCATGAGCGAATCGCCGGGCGCGCGCGCGCCGCAGCCCTCCCCGTCCCATCCGGTCGCGCCCGACGGCATGGAGCTGCCCGCATGGGCGCAGCTGACGGACCGGCGGCGCGCGCACATCGCGCGCGTCACGGCGTTGCTGGACGACTGGGGCGCGCGCCTGGGGCTGGACGCGGACGAGCGGCGCGCGTGGCACGATGCGGGACGGCTGCACGACGCGCTGCGCGACGCGCCGGAGCCCGTGCTGCGCGCGCTCGCGGGCGATCCGGCGCTGCCGGTGCGCATGCTCCATGGACCGGCGGCTGCCACACAGCTGGCGCACGACGGCGAGGACCGCGCCGCGGTGCTCGATGCCATCCGCTGGCACACCGTGGGCTCCGCGGACTGGGATCGCACGGGCCGCGCGCTCTACATGGCGGACTACCTGGAGCCCGGCCGCCCGTTCGCGCAGGCGGACCGCGCCTTTCTCGCCCGGCACGTGCCGTACGACTTCGATGGCGTCTTCCGCCAGGTGGTACTGGAGCGCATCGGCTGGGCGCTGCGCGAGGGCAAGGCCATCTTCCCACAGACCGTCGCGTTGTGGAACGCGGTGCGATGAGCGCCTCGGCACGCGGGCGGCGCCGACGGCTCGCGCTCCTCGCGATCGTCGTCCTGGCCATGGGCGGTGGCCTCGTGGCCTGGCGTCTCCGGGACGGCCAGGGCACGGCGGTGAGCGCGCGCACCGTGGCACCGGAGCGACTGGTGCCGGACACCGTGCGCATCCGGGTAGAGGTGCTCAACGCCACGGGTACGCGCGGCCTGGCACGTCGGGCCACGCGCTATCTGCGCGATCGCGGGTTCGACGTCGTGGCCATGGGCAACGCACCCGCGCCGCTCGACTCCAGCCGGGTGCTGGTGCACACGGGCCGCACCGACTGGGGCCAGCTGGCGGCGCAGGCGATGGGCGGGGCGCCCGTGGAGGCGCGCCCCGATACCTCACGCTACCTGGACGTCACCGTGCTCATCGGCGCCTCGTGGCGCCCGCCGCCCCAGCCGTTCGACCCGTAGCTGCCCGCATGCCGCGGCGATGTCCATGCCGCGGCTGCGCCGTACCGCTACCTCCACTCCGCGGGCGCGCAGCTGCCGCGCGAAGGCGGCGATCGCTGGCCCGGGCGTGGGGGTGAAGTTCCCGGCGCCGCCGGGATGCAGCGGGATCAGGTTGACGAACGCGCGGCATTCCAGCGCCAGCGCGGCAAGCTCGCGAGCCTGCTGTGGCGCGTCGTTCACGCCGCCCAGCATCACGTACTCGAACGTCACCCGCCGGTCGAACTCGCCCGCCGCGGCGATCACCTCGGCCAGCGGATACTTGACGTTCACCGGCATCAGCGTGCGGCGCAGGTCGTCGCTGGGGGCGTGGATGGAGATGGCCAGCCGGAACTGCTCGCGCCGCGCCGCCAGCGCCTGGATACCCGGCAGCACGCCCACCGTGGAGACCGTGATGTGGCGCGCCCCGATGCCCAGCGCGGCCGGGTCGTTGAGCAAGGTGAGCGTCGGATCCACCGCCTTCCAGTTCATGAGCGGCTCGCCCATTCCCATGAAGACGATGTTCGTGGCGGTCACCGGTGGATCGAGCAGCTTGAGCTCGCGCACCTGTCCAGCGATCTCGTGCGGCTCCAGATTGCGCTGGAAGCCCATGAGGCCGGTGGCGCAGAACGCGCACTGGAGCGCGCACCCCGCCTGGGACGAGATGCAGAACGTCATCCGCCCGCCGTCCGGGATGGCCACCGTCTCGATGGTCTGCCCATCGTGCAGCCGGAAGAGGAACTTCTGGGTGCCGTCGGACGACACCTGCCGCGCCGCCAGCTCCAGGCGGGGCAGGGTGAAGTTCCGGTCCAGCGCCTCGCGGAACGCGGCCGGCAGCTCGGTCATCGCGGCGAAATCCGCGGCCGGGCGGTGCCACAGGCGGCGGAGCACCTGCGTCGCACGGTACGCGGGCTCGCCCTGGGCGGCGGCGAACTCGCGCAGCCGGGCGTCCGCCTCGGTGGGCACGAGGTTGAGCAGATTCAGCCGATTATCGGGCTGCGAGGGCAGAATGGGCAGGGTCACGCGGCGTAATTTAGCGTGGCCGCCAGCGGCCGGGTACTCGTGGCGCCGTTCCGTGCGATCATCCAACCCGCTGCCGCTGCGGATGTTGCGCTCCACGGGCGGGCGCGCGGGCGTGCTCCCCACTGCTTTCGCCCGGGCCGTCGAGCCGGTTAGATTTCACTCTACTATGATCCCCAACGAGGCTCGTGCTGCTCTCTGACCTACTCGCTCCCACACGCGTCAAGGTTCCGCTGGCTGCGCGCGACAAGGAGGGAGTGCTGCGAGAGTTGGTGGAGCTCGCGCTTCCCGGCCGCGACCCGACCACCCTGGCCGACGTGCTCGAGGCGGTGCGACAGCGCGAGGAGCTGCTGAGCACGGGCATCGGCGAGGGCGTGGGCATTCCGCACGCCAAGACCGCCGCCGTGGACCAGGTGGTGATGGCCGCGGGCGTGAGCCATCACGGCGTGGAGTTCGACGCGCTCGACGGCGAGCCGGCCCACGTCTTCTTCATGCTGCTCGGGCCCGAGACGGCGGCGGCGGGGCACATCAAGGCGCTCAGCCGCATCGCCCGCCTGCTGCGGCGCGAGCAGCTGCGAGCGTCGCTGCGATCCGCCGACACCCCCGAGGAGTTCCTGCGCGTGGTGTCCTCGTCGGAGGCGGCGTGAGCATGGAGCGGTGGTGGCCGCTCATCGTCTGGACGTTGGGAGTGGTCGTGGCGACCTCCATTCCCAATCCGCATCTGCCAAGCATGGTGGATCACATGGACAAGGTCGCCCATTTCCTGATGTACGCCGGCATCGGCTTCTTCGGGGGACGTGGTCTGGGGCCGCGTGCGCGCGGCGCTACCCTGGTGATGGCCATGATCGGCCTCGCGGCGTTCGCGGGGCTGGACGAGTGGCATCAGCAGTTCATCCCCGGCCGTGCGAGCTCGGCTGGCGACTGGCTGGCCGACGTCTCCGGCGGCACCTTTGGCTTTCTTCTCTCCAGCGCGGCGCTCCGACGCCGGGAGTCTCTCGAGTCTTGACCGTGCCCGAATCGTTGGACCGCGCGCTCGGCACCCCGCTGAGCACGCGGGTTCGCTCCCATATGGCCGGATCGCTGCGCGAGGAGCACGTGGGGCAGCGGGTGCGGCTCGGTGGCTGGGTCCATCGGGTGCGCGACCTGGGGGGCCTCGTCTTCCTGGACCTGCGCGACCGCGCCGGCCTGGTGCAGGTGTCGTTCGATCCCCGGTGGACTCCCGCCGAGGTGATCGCGGCCGCCAGCGCGCTGGGCGTGGAGAGTGTGGTGATCGTGGAGGGCGAGGTGGCGGCCAGACCGCCCGCGGCCGTGAATGGCGAGATGGCGACCGGTGAGGTGGAGGTCCGCGCGGCCAGCCTGCGCGTCATGGGCGCGGCCGACACGCCGGCCATCCCGGTGGCGCGCGGCCGCGGCGAGAATCCGCCGTCCGAGGAGCTGCGCCTGCGGCACCGCTTCCTGGATCTCCGCCGCCCCGAGCTGCAGGCCAACATGATGCTGCGGCATAAGCTGCTGCAGACCAGCCGCCGGTACCTGAGCGAGCACGGCTTCCTGGAGATCGAGACGCCGATCCTCACGAAGCCCACTCCCGAGGGCGCGCGCGACTTCCTGGTGCCCAGCCGCGTGCACGCCGGCGAGTTCTACGCGTTGCCGCAGTCGCCGCAGCTCTACAAGCAGCTGCTCATGGTGAGCGGGTTCGACCGCTACTTCCAGATCGCGCGTTGCTTCCGTGACGAGGACCTGCGCGCCGACCGTCAGCCCGAGTTCACGCAGATCGACGTCGAGGCCTCGTTCGTGGAGCCCGAGGATCTGTACGCGCTCACCGAGGGGCTGCTGGCCGCCATCTGGCGGGACGGCGGGGTGGAGATCCCCACGCCCTTCCGCCGCATGACGTACACGGACGCCATGGAGCGCTACGGCTGCGACCGTCCGGACCTGCGCTACGGGCTCGAGATCGCCGACGTGAGCGACGCGTTCCGCGACGCCGGCTTCGGCATCACCACGGCCGCACTGGAGGCGGGCCTTCGCGTGAGGGGCATTCGCGTGCCAGGTGGCGCAGCGCTCTCGCGCAAGCAGGTGGACGAGCTCGAGGCGGTGGTGCGCGCCGCCGGCGCGGCCGGAATGCTGCGGCTCAAGAACGTGGGCGGCACGCTCGAAGGGCCGGCCGCCAAGTTCCTCTCGCCCGCCGCCGTCGAACGGCTCGGCGTCGCCGAGGGCGAGCTGGGACTGTACGTGGCCGCCCCGGAGCACGTGGCCAACCCGGCGCTCGACCGGCTGCGTCAGGAAGTGGCACGGCGGCTGGATCTCGTGCCGCCTGGCGCGCTCGAATTCCTCTGGGTCACCGACTTCCCGCTGTTCGATCGGCACCCGGAGAGCGGCGCGCTGGCCGCGGTGCATCACCCGTTCACGTCACCTCATCCGGACGACGTGGAGCGGTTGGAGACGCGGGCGCACGAAGTGCGAGCACTGGCCTACGACGTGGTACTCAACGGCACCGAGCTGGGCGGCGGCAGCATCCGGATTCACGACGCCGAGCTGCAGCGGCGTATCCTGCGGCTCATGGGGGTACCGGACGAGACGGCGCGGGCGCGCTTCGGCTTCCTGCTGGAGGCCCTGCGCGCCGGCGCGCCACCACACGGCGGCATCGCGCTCGGCTTCGACCGCATCACGATGTTGCTGGCCGGCGCGGGATCGCTGCGCGACGTCATCTCGTTTCCCAAGACCACCGCGGCGCGCGCCCTCTTCGAAGGGGCGCCGTCGCCGGTGCCTACCGAGGATCTGGAGGAGTTGCACCTGATGCCGATGTCAGAGGAGCGTGCCGGTGCCTGATGAGACGGTCTCGCAGCGCCTGGACACCGAGGGCGCCGACCTGCTCATCCTGGCAGGCGTGAACGATGCGAATCTCGTGGAGCTCGCGCGGCAGACCGGCGTGAAGGTGGGCCTGCGGGGCGATGCCATGACGTTGAGCGGCACGCCGGATGGCGTGGCTCGCGCCGTGGGGATTGCCGGGCGCATGGTGGACGCCGCGCGGCAGCGTCAGCCGCTGGACGCCGACGACGTGCTGCGCCTGGCGCTCGAGCCGGCCGGACGCGAGGGCGCCACGCCGACCGACGGCGCCCGCATCGTGCTGCCGGGCATCCGGAAGGTCATCCAGCCCAAGACGCCCGGGCAGGCCGAGTACCTGGACGCGATTCTCGAGAACGACATCGTGGTCGGGATCGGCCCGGCGGGTACCGGCAAGACCTACCTGGCGGTGGCCGCGGCGGTGGATGCCCTCACGCGCAAGCGGGTGCGGCGCATCATCCTGGCGCGCCCGGCCGTGGAGGCGGGCGAGAGCCTGGGCTTTCTTCCCGGTGATCTCCAGGCCAAGGTGGACCCGTACCTGCGTCCACTCTACGACGCGCTGGAGGACATGATGCCGGCCGAGCGCGTGCAGAAGGCGCTCGAGACGCGCACCATCGAGATCGCGCCGCTGGCCTACATGCGCGGCCGCACGCTGGCCGACGCCTTCGTGATCCTGGACGAGGCGCAGAACGCCACCGGCGCGCAGATGAAGATGTTCCTCACGCGCCTGGGCGTGAACTCCAAGGTGGTGGTGACGGGCGACAAGACGCAGATCGACCTTCCCAAGCGCGAGGAGTCCGGGCTCATGCAGATCGAGCGCATCCTGACGGGCATCGACGGCATCGCCTTCCACTACCTGGATGACTCCGATGTCGTCCGGCATCGGCTGGTGCGCGACATCATCCGCGCCTACGCCGACGACGGCGGAGACTGACCGGCATGACACTCTGGCCCGCCTCCGAGGCGACCGACGAGCCACCAGGCCGGCGGCGCGCGCTCCCGTACCACGCCAGGCGGGCCGCGCTCGCGGCCGTGCTCGCGATCGTCACCTATCTGCTGTTCCCGGCCTCGCCCGCGGTGGAGTTCCCGCTGCTCGAAGTGGGCGCGGTGGCCCCGGAGAACGTGATCGCACCATTCGCGTTCACGGTGCGGAAGAGCGATTCGGACCTGCAGAAGGAGCGTGACGACCTCGCGCGCTCGGTGCCACCCATGTACCGCTTCGTGCCCGCGGCGCTGGATTCGGCCAGGGCCGACCTCGGCGCCTTCGACCGGGTGGTGGCGGCGGCGTCCGACGGCGCGACCACCGAGCAGGCGCGTGCGCCCGACATCCAGGCGGCGGTGCAGCAGACGCGGCGCCTGCTGCTCTCCGAGGCCGAAGCCGCCTATCTCGCCAGTCCTCGTCAGCGCACGAGCATGACATCCGCCGTGCGCACCGTCTACGACCGCTGGCTGGCGCAGGGCGTGGCCGCGCCGGGCGATGTGGAGGAGGTGCGCGGCAACGTGCTCCTGCGCCGGGGTGACGAGGAGCGGTCGGTGCCGGCGGACAGCGTCGCCACCTTCCCGTCGCTCGTCTCGCGGGCGCGGCTCGTCCATCCGGACGTCTCGTCGCCGGTGGCCGACGCGCTCTATCTCAAGCTGATCGGCGCGTTCTTCCACCCCACCATCGTCTTCGACCGCCCGGCCACCGAGCGCATGCGCCAGGAGCTGCGGCGCGCCGTGGACGTCAACAAGTACACCGTGCGCGCCGGCGAGAAGATCATCGGGGCGCACGAGGTGATCGGGCGCGAGGACTACGAGAAGCTGCGCGGCCTGCGGGAGCAGATGCAGGGTGTGCCCGGCGGCCTGCAGGCGGTGATGCGCGCCGCCGGCGCCATCCTCATCAACCTCCTGGTGCTCTCGCTCCTCGGCGCCATGATGGCGCTCTTCCGCCCGCAGCTCTACGCGTCCATGCGGCAGGTGCTGCTGGTGTCGCTGGTGTACGTCACGGTGCTCGGCGCGGCGGCCATCATCGCCAAGCAGAGCGACGGCCTGCTGGTGGAGCTCATCCCCATCGCGCTGGCCGCGGTGATGTTCAGCGTGCTCTTCGACCCGCGCTTCAGCCTGGTGGCCGCCATGGTGCTCGCGTACCTGGTGGGTGGCCAGAACGTCTTCCGCGGTACCAACGCGCTCTTCCTCTGCCTCATCGGGGGCGTGGCCGCCGCGTTCAGCGTGCGTGTCATTCGCCGGCGCAACCAGGCGTATTACTCCATCGCCACGATCACCATCGCCTACGGCCTGGCCGTGCTCGCGCTCGGGCTCACCCTCGGGCGCAGCTGGCAGGAGATGTCGTGGTCCTTCGTGCTCTGCGCGCTCAACGCCATCGTCTCGGTCTCGCTCGCCATGATCCTGCTGCCGCCGGCCGAGGAGCTCACGGGCATCGATACGTATCTCAAGCTGCTCGAATGGTCGGACCTCAACCGTCCGCTCATGCAGCGGCTGAGCCTGGAGGCGCCGGGCACGTACGCGCACACCATCGCGATGGCCAACCTGGTGGAGAGCGCGGCCAACGCCGTGGGCGCCAACGGGCTGCTGGCGCGCGTGGGCACGTACTATCACGACATCGGCAAACTCAAGAAGCCGCAGTATTTCGTGGAGAACCAGTCCAAGGGGCGCAACCCGCACGACAAGCTCAAGCCCGGCACGAGCGCGGCGATCATCCGCAACCACATCCGTGACGGGCTCGAGTTGGCCGAGGAATACAAGCTGCCCATGGCGGTGCGGGCGTTCATCACCGAGCATCACGGCACGGGCTCCATCGCTTACTTTCTGGACAAGGCGCGTGAGCGCGATGGCGCCACGCCCGTGAACTCCCAGGAGTTCGCCTATCCCGGTCCCATCCCGCAGAGCGCCGAGACGGCCATCTGCATGCTGGCCGATGGCGTGGAGGCATCGATGCGCGTGCTCAACGAGCCCACCCCGGACAAGATTCGCGAAGTGGTGGACCACATGGTGCGCCAGCGCATTGACCAGGGACAGCTCGCCGCCGCGCCGCTCACGCTCCACCAGCTGGAGATGGTGAAGGCGGAGTTCGTGCGCGTGCTGTCGGGGATGTACCACAACCGGATCGACTATCCCACCTCCAGTGGCGGCGTGACCTCGGAGTTCGCCGCCGTATGAGTCGAAGACGCGGCGCGGCCCCGGGCCGCGCGACGAGCATCGTCGTGGACGTCGCCGCCGACGAGGTGCGCGTGCCGCTCGCGCGGGCTCGCGTGGCGGAGCTGGTGACGGGAGTGCTGCGCGCGGAGCGCGCGCGCGACGCCCTCGTCTCGGTCACCTTCGTCTCGCCACACGCCATCGCCACGCTCAACCGCCGGCACCTGGGCCACCGCGGCCCCACCGACGTGATCGCGTTCGGCATGCGGGACGCCGCCGTGGGCCCGGTGATCGGCGACGTGTACATCTGCCCGGCGGTGGCGCGTGAACACGCCCGCGAGCACGGCGTGGGGGTGCGTGAGGAGATCGCCCGCCTCGTGGTGCACGGCACGCTGCACGTGCTCGGGCACGACCATCCGGACGGCGAGGAGCGGCTGGTGTCAGCCATGTGGCGGCGCCAGGAGGCGCTGGTCCGCCGTCTCTACACGGAGCCGGCGGCGTGAACCTCGTGGCACTGGCCGTCGCCGTCCTCTCGGGGACCGCGGCGGCCGCGATAGCTGCGGCCGATGGCGCCCTGATCGCGCTGGATCGCGCCGCGCCGCCGGCCGCCGACACGCCGGTCGGGGCACTGTACGCGCGCCGCGACCGGGTGCGTCGCACGCTCGCGTTCGCGCGGCTGCTCGCGCATCTGATCACCGGCGTGGCCCTGGGGCTCACCCTCGGCCTCCACGCCAACGTGGGCGCGGGCGCGGCGCTCGGCGTGGTGGTGCTCGCGCTGCTCGCCACGCTGGCCACCGAGACCGCGCCGCGCGCGTGGGGCGATCGGCGCGGGGACCGCGCCCTCGTCCGGCTGCGCCCGGTGGTGACCGCGGCCGAACGGCTCCTCGCGCCGGTGACCCGCGTGTCCGAGCGTCTGGATTCCTGGCTGCTCGTGGCGCTCCCTGCGCTCGAGGCCGACGAGGAGGACCGTGAGACGTCGGCGGAGCACTTCCGGCAGGTGATCGCCGCCGAAGCGGAGGTGACGCGCGCCGAGGAGGCCATCCTGCAGGGCGTGTTCACCCTGGGCGACACCGAGGTGCACGAGGTGATGGTGCCGCGGGTGGACATCGTGGGCGTGGACCGCGACACGCGTTGGTCCGAGGTGGTGGACCGCGTGCGGAGCTCGGAGCACTCGCGCTTTCCGGTGTACGACGAGACGATCGACGAGGTGGTCGGCGTGCTGCACGCCAAGGACCTGCTTCCGTTCATCCTCGCGGACGAGCCGCCCGTCGCGGGCTGGCCGTCGCTCATCCGGCCGACGTCGTTCATCCCGCGCACCAAACTCATTGGCGAGCAGCTGCGGGACTTCCGCGCCGAGGGCAGTCACCTGGCCATCGTCGTGGACGAGTATGGCGGCACGGCCGGACTGGTGACCATCGAGGACGTGCTGGAGGAGCTCGTGGGCGAGATCCGCGACGAGCACGACGTGGAGGAGCCCGAGGTGGAGATGCGCGACGGACGGCGCTACTGGGTGGCCGGTCGCGTGACGCTCGAGGAGCTGAGCGAGCTGCTGGAGCACGACTTCGAGATGGAGGACGTGACCACGGTGGGTGGGCTGGTCTACGCGCATCTGGGCCGCGTGCCGCGTGCCGGCGAGACCTTCACGCTGGGCGGCTTCCGCGTGGTGGTGGAGCGCGTGCGTCGCCGCACCGTCGAGCGCGTCTATTTCGAGCGCCTGGTACAGCCGGCGGAGGAGACCGCATGACCGTCGTCGTCGCGCTCGCGATCGCCGTGCTCGTGGTGGCCTGGCTCACCGCCGCTGCCACGGCCGTGCGGTCGGTGAGTCGCATCTGGCTGCGCCATTGGGTGGAGAGCGGGGGCCGGGGTTCCGAGGCAGCGCTGATGTATCTCGAGACGCCGCACCGGCTGGTGCTCGCCGCCGGCGCGGCCGTCGCGCTCACGGTGATGCTCTTCGGCCTGTATCTCGGGGCCGCGCCCGGGGTGTCGCCGCTCCGCCGGACGCTGGTGGTGGCCGGCGCCGCACTGGTGCTGCTGGTGTTCGGACAGCTGGTGCCGCGCGCGATCGCCCGCCGGTGGGCCATGCCGTTGGTACCGGCACTCGTGCCGGCGCTGCGCGTGGTGGACATGCTGCTTGCGCCGCTCGTGGCGGTGGCGCGGCGCATGGGGCAGGGCGGGTCCGGCGGCAGCCCCGCACCGGGCGAGGAGCCGCGCGACAGCCTCGAAGACCTCCTGCGCGAAGGCGAGATCGAGGGCGTCGGGGAGCGCGAGGCCATGGCCATCATCAGCGGCGTCGTGCAGTTCGGCGACAAGACGGCGGCCGACATCATGACGCCGCGCGACCAGATCTTCGCCGTGGACGCGTCCGTGCCGCCCATGCCGATGGCCCGCCTGCTCGCGCAGGCCGGCTACAGCCGCGTGCCCATCTACGAGGGCAACCTCGACACGATGGTGGGCATGGTGCACGTCTTCGACGTCATCAAGGCCACGGCCGAGCGCCCGCTGCACCGGCGCACCATCGCCTTCACGAGTGCCACGGTGCACTGCAACGACCTGCTCGCCACGATGCTCCGCGGCCGGCTCCATCTCGCCATCGTGCGCGACGACGCCGGACACACCGTGGGGCTGGTGACCCTCGAGGACTTGCTGGAGGAGCTCGTGGGCGACATCCGCGACGAGCACGACGAGCCCGCCCCGAACGCCCCGAACGCCGCATGAACATGCCACAGCCTACCCCGCCCAGCGCGCCGGGCGCGCCCGACGCCATCCACCGCCTGCTCGCCGACTTCGATGCCGGAAAGCCGGCGGCGCTCGCGCGCGCGGTGTCCATCGTCGAGAACCACCGCCCCGGCTTCGAGCGGCTGCTCGCCGAGTTCCACCCGCGGCTCGGCCGCGCGCGGCGCATCGGGATCACCGGGCCGCCGGGCGCCGGCAAGAGCACCCTCACCACCGCGCTGGTGGCCGTCATGCGGCAGGCCGGGCTCCGGGTGGGCGTGGTGGCGGTGGACCCGACCTCGCCGTTCACGGGCGGCGCGCTGCTCGGCGACCGGATCCGGATGGAGCGCATCGCGCTCGATCCCGGCGTCTACATTCGCTCGCTGGCCACCCGCGGCTCGCTGGGCGGCCTGTCGTCGGCCACGCGCGAGGTGGCCGACGTGCTCGATGCCTTCGGCTTCGACCGCATCATCATCGAGACCGTCGGGGTGGGGCAGAGCGAGCTGGATGTCGCGCGCGCGGCGGACACCACGCTCGTCGTGCTCGTGCCGGAGTCGGGCGATGCCATCCAGACGCTGAAGGCCGGGCTGATGGAGATCGCCGACGTGTACACGGTGAACAAGGCGGACCGCCCGGGCGCCGACCGGCTGCGCAACGACATCGAGGTGATGCTGGGCATGCGCCAGGGCGCGGCGTACGACAGCATGCCGGCGCACCACGGCGTGGATCTCAAGCGGCTCCTGAACCCGGCGAAGGCGGCCCGCGAGGCGGCCCGGAGCGATGGCGAGCGGTGGACGCCGCCCGTGCTCTCCACCGTCGCCGCGCGCGACGAGGGCATCGAGGAGCTGAGCGCCGCGCTCGATCGGCACTACGATTATCTTGAGCGGAGCGGAGAGCTCCGAGAGCGGCGTCGTCGGCGGCTCCGTGAGCGCGTGGTGGAGGTGGTGGAGCACAAGGTGCGGCAGCGGCTGTGGACCGACGCCGCGACCAATGCATGGGTCGAGGAGCGGCTGCCGGCGCTGGAGAGCGGTGAGGAGACACCGTTCGCCGTGGCCGACTCGCTGCTCGCCCTCAGCGGCAATCTTCTGACGCGGATCCCCGGATGACTTCGACTTCCGACCTGACCCAGACCATGCGCGAGCAGCAGGCGGAGCTCGAGCGACTGCGCGCCGAAGTGGCCGCATGGCGCGCCCGGTACGACAAGGGCGAGAAGCGCCAGATCGCCTTCGAGAACTCCGCCAGCGAGGTGGAGCCGCTGTACACCGCGCTCGACGCGCCAGACGTGGAGACGGCGCTCGAGGTGCCGGGCGCGTGGCCGTTCACGCGTGGCATCCACCCCACGGGCTACCGCGGGCGGCTCTGGACCATGCGCCAGTTCGCGGGCTTCGGCAGCGCGCAGGACACCAACGCGCGCTTCAAGTTCCTGCTCTCGCAGGGGCAGACGGGCCTCTCGGTGGCATTCGACTTCCCGACGCTGATGGGCTACGACTCCGATCACCCGCGCTCGGAAGGCGAGGTTGGCAAGACCGGGGTCGCGATCTCGAGCCTGGCGGACATGGAGGTGCTCTTCGAGGGCATCCCGATGGATCAGGTGTCCACCTCCATGACCATCAACGGCCCGGCGGTCATCCTCTATTGCTTCTACATCGCGGCGGCGGAGAAGCAGGGGGTGCCGAGCGAGAAGCTGCGCGGGACGGTGCAGAACGACATCCTGAAGGAGTACATGGCGCAGCATGCGTGGTGCTTTCCCATCGAGCCCGCGCTGCGCCTGGTCGTGGACAGCTTCGAGTGGTCGGCCACACACGCCCCGCAGTGGAACACCATCTCCATCTCGGGCTACCACATCCGCGAGGCGGGCGCCACGGCGGCGCAGGAGCTCGCCTTCACGCTCGCCGACGGCTTCACCTACGTGGAGCGCGGCATCGCGCGCGGGCTGGACGTGGACGAGTTCGCGCCGCGGCTGTCGTTCTTCTGGGACATCCACAACGACTTCTTCGAGGAGATCGCCAAGCTGCGCGCCGCGCGCCGCATCTGGGCGCGCCACATGAAGGAGCGCTACGGGGCCAAGGATCCCCGCTCGTGGATGATGCGCTTCCACTCGCAGACCGCGGGGGTGACGCTCACCGCGCAGCAGCCCATGAACAACGTCGTGCGCGTGGCCTACCAGGCCATGGCCGCGGTGCTGGGCGGCACGCAGTCGCTGCACACCAACTCCATGGACGAGACGCTGGCGCTGCCCACCGAGCAGGCGGTGCAGGTGGCGCTGCGCACGCAGCAGATCCTGGCCTACGAGTCGGGCGTGCCGAACGTCATCGACCCCCTGGGCGGCTCGCACTACGTGGAGGCGCTCACCGACCAGCTGGAGCGCGAGGCAGAGGCCATGTTCGCCCAGATCGAGGAGGTGGGCGGCGTGGTGCCGGGCCTCGAGACGGGCTGGTTCCAGCGGCACATCGCGCGCAGCGCGTCGCGCCAGCAGTGGGAGATCGAGCAGCGGCGCAAGCTGGTGGTGGGCGTCAACGAGTTCGTCACCGACGAGCCGGAGCTCTCCATCCCGCTGCTGCGCGTGGGCGAGGAGACGGAGCGTTCCGCTCGTGCCCAGCTCGCCCGGCTGCGCGCGGAGCGGGACGAGGCGCTCTGCCAGTCGCGGCTGGATGCGCTGCGCACGGCCGCCCGGGGCTCCGACAACCTCGTGCCCTTCATCCTCGACGCGGCGCGTGCCTACTGCACGCTGTACGAGATCCGCGCGGCGCTCGAGGACGTGTTCGGGGCCTACCGCGAGCCGGTGTTCTTCTGACGCCGCGCGTCGCAGCCCGACCGGCGGGTAAGACGAAGACGGGTGCGCAGGCGGCGCGCCCGTCGCAGTGGTGGGCCACGTACTTCGACGCCCAGTACCTGCGCGAGTACGAGCCGCTCTTCACGCTCGAGCGCGACCGGGAGCAGACGGCGCGCGTCATCGAGCTGCTCGGGCTCCCGTCCGGCGCGCGGGTGCTCGACGTCCCGTGCGGACAGGGACGCCACGCGCACCTGCTGGCCGAGGCCGGCTTCAACGTGGACGCCCTGGACTACTCGGCCGACCTGCTGGCCATCGCGCGCAAGCGTGGCACCGGCCGCACGCTGCGCTACACGCGCGGCGACATGCGCAAGCTGCCGGCGCGCTGGAGCGGCCGGTTCGACGGGCTGGTGAACCTCTTCACCTCGTTCGGCTTCTTTCTGAACCCGGCCGACGACCGGCAGGTGATCCGCGAGTTCGCGCGGGTGCTCGCGCCCGGTGGCGTGATGATCTGGCATGGCGGCAGCCGCGACGGCGTGATGGCGCGCTTCCTCTCGCGCGACTGGTGGCCCACCGGCGACGGCACGATGGTGGGCCACGAGCGGAGCTTCGATCCACTCTCCGGCGTGCTCACCGTGCGCACGCAGTGGACCGGCCCAGCGGGCGCCGGGGAGCGCGAGCACCGCATCCGCCTCTACACCGCCGACCATCTGGCGTCGCTGTGCGCCGAGGCGGGGCTCATCGTGGAGGAGGCGTACGACGGGTGGAACGATCGCCCGCTCGCGCGCCGCTCCACCGAGATGACCCTCGTGGCCCGCAAGCGCGAGTTGCCGCGCCGCGGCCGCGCGAGGTAACTTGACACGCTGGCGCGGATTCCACGCCGGCACCACCCTGCGCGGCCCGCGCCGGCCGCGCCGCTGACCTCTTCCCGACGCACATGTCCCGCCCCATTCGCGTACTGGTTGCCAAGCCCGGCCTGGACGGCCATGACCGTGGCGCCAAGGTGGTGGCCGCGGCCCTCCGCGACGCCGGCATGGAAGTGATCTACACCGGCCTGCACCAGACGCCCGAGATGATCGCCAGCGCGGCCGTGCAGGAGGACGTGGACGTGGTGGGGCTGTCGATCCTCTCCGGGGCGCACATGACGCTCTTCCCGCGCGTCCGCGAGCTGCTGCGCGAGGCCGGCCGCGACGACGTGCTGCTCACCGGCGGCGGCATCATCCCCAAGGAAGACATGGATGCGCTCCGCGAGCAGGGCGTCGGGCAGCTCTTCGGCCCCGGCACCTCCACCGCGGACCTGGTGGCGTTCATCCAGAGCTGGTTCGCGGCCCGGGAGCAGCAGGAAGCGTGACGTCGCGCCTGCGGACGCTCGGCGCCCAGGTGCGCGAGCTCGAGGAGCGGCTGCGGCAGGGCGGGGGACCCGAGCGAATCGCGCGGCAGCACGCCCAGGGCAAGCTCACCGCGCGGGAGCGCGTGGCCGGGCTGTGCGACCCCGACAGCCGGTTCCTCGAGATCGGCCTGCTCGTGGCCCACGACCAGTACGAGGGCCAGGCCCCGTCGGCCGGCGTGGTCACCGGCATCGGCATGGTGCACGGGCGCGAGGTGGTGGTGGTCGCCAACGACGCCACCGTCAAGGCGGGCGCGTGGTGGCCGGAGACCATCACCAAGATCCTGCGCGCGCAGGAGATCGCCATGCGCTGTCGCATCCCCATCGTCTACCTGGTGGACTCCGCGGGCGTCAACCTGCCCTACCAGGGCGGTGTGTTT
The DNA here is from genome assembly GCA_036266115.1 of Gemmatimonadaceae bacterium. Taxonomy (GTDB): domain Bacteria; phylum Gemmatimonadota; class Gemmatimonadetes; order Gemmatimonadales; family Gemmatimonadaceae; genus DATANT01. The sequence goes on from DATANT010000445.1 coordinate 21,680, forward strand.
CCCGGGCAGTACGGCGCGGCGCGCATCTTCTACTACAACTCCATCATGCGCCGGTACCTGCGCGTGCCGCAGCTGGCCGCGGTGATGGGGCAGTGCATCGCCGGCGGCGCATACCTGCCGGCGCTCTCGGACACCATCGTGATGGTGCGCGGCAGCTCCTTCATGGGCCTCGGCGGCCCCAACCTGGTGAAGGGCGCCACCGGCCAGGTGATCGACAGCGAGACGCTGGGCGGCGCCGAGACGCACACGCGCGTGAGCGGCGTGGCGCACTACATCGCCGACGACGACGCGGCCTGCCTGGCACGGCTGCGCGACCTCGTGGAGCGCCTCCCGGACGGGCGCCGACGCTGCGCCCTGCAGGCGCATCACGCCCAGGCGCAACCGCCGGCCGCGCCGCCGGAGTCGCTGTACGACGTGCTGCCCGCGGACCACCGCATGTCGTACGACATGCACCACGTGCTCCGCGCCATCCTGGACGGCGGCCGGCTGGACGAGTTCCAGGGCGATCTGGCGCGCGAGATGCTCTGCGGCGACGCGACGATCGACGGCATTCCGGTGGGCGTGATCGCCAATCAGCGTGGGCTCATCAAGGGACGCGCCGGCGAGAAGCCGCGCTTCGGCGGCATCGTGTACGCCGAGAGCGCCGAGAAGGTGGCGTACTTCATCGACCGGTGCGACCGGCAGGGCACGCCCATGCTGTTCGTGCAGGACGTCTCCGGCTTCATGGTGGGGCCCGAGGCGGAGCACGAGGGGATCATCCGCGCCGGGGCGCGGTTCGTGGAGGCCATGGCCACCGCGCGCGTGCCCAAGCTCGTGCTCACCGTGAACCACGCGTCCGGCGCCGGCTACTACGCCATGGCCGGCCAGGGGTTCGACCCGGACTTCATCTTCAGCTGGCCGTCCGGCCGCATGGCGGTGATGGAGGGCGAGGCCGCGGTGCAGGCCGTGCACGGCCCCGCGCTCGACGCCGCTCGGGCATCTGGCGCACCGCCCGCGCCGGCGGTGCTCGAGGCCGTGGAGGAGATGCGCGCCGACTACGAGGAGCAGCTCGACGCGCGGTACGCCGGCGCGCGCGGCTTCATCGACGCCATCGTGCACCCGGAGGACACCCGCGAGGTGCTCGCGATGGCGCTCCGGGCCGCGCTGCAGAATTCCGGCCCGCACCTGGGCCCATTCCAACTGACGTTCGAGGGGGGGGCGACGCCGTGAGCAAGACCGTACGCGTGGCTGGCGGCCAGGGCTTCTGGGGCGACTCGCTCGACGCGCCGCGGCAGCAGGTCGAGAACGGACCGGTGGACTACCTGATGCTCGACTATCTGGCCGAGGTCACGATGTCCATCCTGCAGAAGCAGAAGGAGCGCGACCCGCGGCTGGGATATGCGCGGGACTTCGTGGGCGCGATGGAGAGCGTGCTGCCCGCGGTGGTGGATCGCGGCGTCCGCGTGATCGCCAACGCCGGCGGGGTGAATCCGGCGGGCTGCGCCGACGCCATCCGCGAGATGGCCGCGAGCCGGGGTGCGTCACTGCGCATCGGCGTGGTGAGCGGCGACGACCTGCTCCCGCGCATCGACGAGCTCATCGCCCAGGGCCACGCGCTGGCCCACATGGAGACCGGCGAGCCGCTCGCCGCCGTGCGCGACCGGGTGCTCGCGGCCAATGCCTACATCGGCTCCGAGCCAATCGTGGAGGCGCTCGCGCAGGGCGCGCAGGTGGTGATCACCGGCCGCTCGACGGACACCGCGCTCACCATGGCTCCGCTGCGCCACGAGTTCGGCTGGGGCGCCGCGGATTGGGACCGGCTGGCGGCGGGCATCGTCGCCGGCCACATCATCGAGTGCGGCGCGCAGTGCTCGGGCGGCAACTGCCTGTACGACTGGCGCAACATTCCCGACCTCTGGAACGTCGGCTATCCCATCATCGAAGCCTCGGCCGACGGCACCTTCGTCGTCACCAAGCACGATGGCACCGGCGGCCGGGTTTCCATCCCGACGGTGACCGAGCAGCTGGTATACGAGATGGGCGATCCGCACGCGTACATCACGCCGGATGTCGTCGCGGACTTCACCACCATCCAGCTAGCCGACGCGGGCCCGGACCGGGTGCGGGTGTCCGGCATCCGGGGCGCGCCCGCCACGGACAAGCTCAAGGTCTCCATCGCGTATCGCGCCGGGTACAAGGCCGTGGGCACGCTGGTCTACGCCTGGCCGGACGCACTCGAGAAGGCCGAGCTGGCCGGCGACGTGCTGCGCCAGCGGCTCGACCGCCTGGGCCTCACGTTCGACGCGGTGGTCACCGAGTTCGTGGGCGCCTCGGCCACTCACGGCCGGCTCGCCGGCGCCGATGACGCACCGTGGGCGAAGGAGCTGCCCGAGGTGCAGTTGCGGGTGGGAGTGCGCGGGCCGGACCGCGCCGCGGTGGAGCGCTTCACGCGGGAGATCGCGCCGCTCGTGCTCAACGGGCCGCCCAGCGTCACGGGATTTGCCGGTGGTCGACCCAAGGTGGAGGAGATCGTGGCGTTCTGGCCGGCGCTCATCGACAAGTCCGTGGTGCAGACGTCCGTGGAGGTACGGGCATGAAGGTTCGGCTGCTCGATCTGGCGCACGCGCGCTCGGGCGACAAGGGCGACACCGCCAACGTGGGCGTCATCGCGCTCCAGCCGGAATGGTATCCGCTGCTCGCGCGCGAGCTCACCCGCGAACGGGTACAGCGGCACTTCGAGGGCGTGATCACCGGCGGGGTGGACCGCTTCGAGCTGCCCAACCTGCACGCGCTCAACTTCCTGCTGCACGGCGCGCTGGATGGCGGCGGCACGCTCTCGCTCAAGACCGACGCGCAGGGCAAGGTGTACTCCACGGCGCTACTGCGCCTGGAGCTGGACGTGGACGACGCGGAGGCGCGGCGGCTCCGGCTGCCGGCCGCCCCAGCGGCCTGAGCACCGAGGTGGCATGCTCAACGTGATCACGCTCCGGCTGGTGCTCGCCGGCATCGGCCTGGTGCTCTTCATCTACGGCGCGCGCACCGGCGACGAGCGCATGCGTTGGGCGGCGATCGCCTTCGTGGCGGCTGCCGTGTTGCTGCGATTCCTCTCCCCGAGGCGCCATCGCTGATCGGGCACGCGCCATGCGTCTGGAGGGATTGGCTTTCACCGTGGGCGCCGCGACGCCGCTACTCTGGGACGGTGGAGGCTGCATCAACGCGGTAGGTACACGAGCGCGCAGCCGGTCTCCGGTTGCGCGCTCGTGGCTTTGGCTGCGGCCGGCACGGCCACGACAGCCGAGTGCGCTTGGACGGGCCCGCGGTGCGGGGTCGGAAGCGGGGCGTAGGTGCGTTAAGTTTCACCACTTATGCCGCACCGTCCCATTCCCGAGCTCCTCGCGCCCGCCGGGTCGCTGGAGGCCGTCCGCGCCGCGGTCGCCAACGGCGCCGATGCCGTCTACGTGGGCGCCGAACGCTTCAATGCGCGCGACGACGGCGCCCAGCTCACCATGGACGAGCTGGGCGACGCCTGCCGCCTCGCCCACGAGCGGGGCTGCCGGGTCTACCTGACGCTCAACGTCCTCGTGAAGCCCGCCGAGCTGGAAGATGCGCTCGGCTTCCTGGGCGAGGCCGTGGACCGGGGGATCGACGCCGTCATCGTGCAGGACGTCGGGCTGGTAGGGTGCATCCGCCGCCTCTATCCGGAGCTGGAGATCCACGGCTCCACCCAGATGACGGTGCACGATGCGTCGGGCGCCCGCCTGATGCACGACCTGGGAGTGGAGCGCGTGGTGCTGGCCCGGGAGAATACCCTGGACGACATCCGCCACATCCGGGCGATGGTGCCGGAGATCGGGCTGGAGACGTTCGTGCACGGCGCGCTCTGCATCAGCTACTCGGGCCAGTGCTACATGTCGGGCATGATCTCCGAGCGGAGCGCCAACCGGGGCTCCTGCGCCCAGAGCTGCCGCAAGGACTACGTGCTCACCGACGTCCAGACGGGCGAGGAGCTCGACCGCGGCTATCTCATCTCGGCCAAGGACCTGGCCGCGTACGACCACCTGGCGGAGCTGGCCGAGGCGGGAGTCGGGTGCCTGAAGGTGGAGGGGCGCAAGAAGAAGCCCGAGTACGTGGCCACCGTGACGCGCGGCTACCGCACCTTCCTGGACCGGGTGTCGCGGGGCGAGCCCGTGGAGCCCGCGCCGCCCGAGGAGGTGCAGCCCCTGGTGCAGATCTTCAGCCGCGGCTTCACCGGCGGCATGTACGGCGGCCGGGCGGGCCGGTCGTACATCACCCGCACGCAGCCGGACAACTACGGCGTGGTGCTGGGCACCGTGGTGGAGTCTGGCCGCGACGAGCTCGTGGTGGAGGTCGCCCACCCCATTCACGTGGGCGACGGGCTGGGCTTCGAGCCCGCGGAGGGCGCCACGCCCCAGCGCAGCGTGGGGTCGTCGGTCACCGCCGTGCGAACGTTGCAGTCACGCCATGGGGTGATGCGTCAGGCCATCACCGTGCGCCATGCCGTGCCAGTGGGTTGGCGCGTGGTGCGCTCGGCCGACGCCGAGCTGCTGCAGCGGGCACGCGAGAGCTATGCGGCGCTCCCGGCGTCCGTACGCGAGCGAAAGGTGCGGCTGGACGTGCGAGTGTTCGGCTCCGCCGGCTCACCGCTCAAGGTAGTGTTCACCGCCGAGGGCGAGACGGTCACGGTGCGCAGCGAGATCACGCTGGCGCAGGCGACCAAGCAGGGGCTGGCCCAGGAGCGGCTCCGGGAGCAGCTGGGGCGTCTGGGCGACACCCCGTTTGCCCTGGCCGCGCTGGACGACGCCGCCCTCGCGCCCGGGCTCTTCCTGCCCGTGAGCGCACTGAATCACCTGCGCCAGCAGGCGGTGGACGAGCTGCTCGTGCGTCGCGACTGGGCCGAGCAGGCGCGGCGCGCCGAGCGACAGGCGGCGGTGCACGCCGTGGTGGCCGGGCTGGAGCCGACGGAGCCGGTGCGCAGCTCGCCGGCCGACGGCGCGCCAGGGCCCGCGTTCGTGCTCGCCGCCAACGTCTATCGCATGGAAGACGCGCGGGCCGCGGCGGACGCCGGCGCCACCGAGATCGTCTTCGACCCATTCCTGCGCCACCCCACGCCGCCGCTCAACCGGGTGCGCGGGCTGGCCGACGAGCTGGCCGCGCGCGGCGTGGCGCTTCGCGTGCGCACGCCCACCATCGTGCGTCCGGAGGACCGTCGGGCGGCGGAGAAGTGGCTGGACGCGGGACTTCCGCTGGTGTCGGGGCACGCCGGGCTGGTGGCGGAGCTGGGTGCGCTGGGACGCGACGTGGTGGGCGACTACGCGCTCAACGTCTTCAACGCCCACACCGCCGCGGAGTTCTTCCGGCACGGGGCGCGGCGGCTGGTGCTCTCGGTGGAGCTCACCGCCGACGAGATGCGGCACGTGAGCGCACCGTGGCAGGGGCGGGGCTTCGACGCGGTGGTGTACGGCCGACCCGAGGGGATGACGCTGGAGCACTGCGTGCTCTCGGCCGCCTTCGACCGCGTGGTCACCACCTGCCGGGACCTGTGCGTGCAGAAGCACACGCAGGTGGAGCTCACCGATCCCGCGGGCTATGCGTTTCCGGTGGCCACCGACTCCGCCTGTCGCAACCGGCTGCTGCACTCGCGCCCCATCGAGGCCTCGGAGTACCTCCCGCGCCTCTGGGATGCCGGTATCCGCGGCTACCAGCTGCTGTTCAACGTGCCCGACGCGGCACTCGCCGACGTGGTGCGCAGCTACCGGGCGCAGCTCGACACGCTCGCCGCCGGCCGACGGCCCGAGCAGTCCGGGGCGCGTGCCTTGATGGGGGGCGCGTTCACGCGCGGCCACTTCGCCCGCGCCGTCTGATGCCGCCGTTGGACCCGGCGCGCGGGCTGCCGATGCCGCGACGGACGTCGTCGCGCGCAGCATAGCGGCCATGGCGCATCCCACGCTCGACGACGCCCGCCGCGCGCTCAAGGCCTCGTTCGGCTACGGTGACTTCCGTCCCGGCCAGGCGACGGCGGTGAGCTCGGTGCTCGCCGGCCGCGACACGCTCGTCATCCTACCCACCGGCGGCGGTAAGTCGCTCTGCTACCAGGTACCAGCGCTGCTGCTGCCGGGCATCACGGTGGTGCTCTCGCCGCTCATCTCGCTCATGAAGGACCAGGTGGACGCGCTGGTGGCGCGCGGGCTGCCGGCGGCGTTCATCAACAGCACGCTCAGCTCGGCGCAGATCGCCGACCGCATGGCGCGGGCGCAGCGCGGAGAGATCAAGCTGCTCTACGTGGCGCCAGAGCGGTTCGACGTGGGGAGCATGGCGGATCGCCTGCGGCGCGTGGGCGTGTCGCTGCTGGCCGTGGACGAGGCGCACTGCGTGAGCGACTGGGGGCACGACTTCCGGCCCAGCTACCTGCGCATCCGCGAGGTGCGCGAGCAGCTGGGCGACCCGGTGACGCTCGCGCTCACCGCGACGGCCACGCCCGAAGTGCGCGTGGACATCGCCAAGCAGCTGCACCTGCGCGATCCCGAGGTCGTGATCACGGGATTCGACCGGCGCAACCTGCACTATCACGTGGAGGCCACGCCCACGGAGCGCGACAAGGATGCCGCGCTCATCGCCGCCATCAAGCGCAGCGACGGTGTGGCCGTGGTGTACGCGTCCACGCGCAAGTCGGTGGAGCGCATCACCGGCGTGCTGGACCGCGCGGGCGTGTCGGTGGCCGGCTATCACGCGGGGCTGGACGACGCGCACCGGCACGAGGTGCAGGAAGCGTTCATGACCGAGCAGGTGCGCACCATCGTGGCCACCAACGCGTTCGGCATGGGCATCGACAAGCCCAACGTGCGCCTCGTGGTGCATCACGCGATGCCCGGCACCATGGAGGCGTACTACCAGGAAGCGGGGCGCGCCGGACGCGACGGCCTGCCGTCCGACTGCCTGCTCCTGCACGCGTTCCCGGATCGATTCACGCACGAGTTCTTCATCAAGGGCACGCATCCGGAGCGCACCGTGATCGAGCAGACGTACGCGTTGCTCGCGCGCGAGAGCGACCGCACGGGGCTCGTGACGGTCTCCGCCCGCGAGGCGGCCGGGTTGCTCCCGGGCAAGATCTCGGAGCGGGAGGTGGATTCGGCCCTGCGCGTGCTCGCGCGCGCCGGCGCGCTGCGCTCGGAGCCGGAGTCCGCCTCGCGGGTGTTCGTGCGCCTCATCGCCGCCCCGGAGCGCATCAAGCGCGAGCTGGGCGCCGGCCGCGAGGCGGAGCGCGAGCTGCTGCGCGCGCTCTGGCGCGCCGTGGGCGCGCAGATCGAGCGCGGCGCGTCGGTGGAGCTGGAAGGGCTGCCGCCCGGATTCAACGGCAGCGCCGGGACGATCCCGCTGCTCGACTGGTTGGAGCAGCACCAGTTCGTGGTGTGGGAGCGTACGGGAGGTGGCACGCGGCTGGCCGATCCGGGGGCGCCGCTGGGCAGGTTCCCGGTGGACTGGGCCACGCTCGACCGCCGTCGCCGCGCCGACCTCTCCAAGCTGGACGCCGTGCAGCGCTATGCGTACACCACCGGTTGCCGGCGTGCCTACGTTCTCCGATATTTCGGGGATGCCGCCGCGGACGCGGCGTGCAGCGGGTGCGACAACTGCGCCGGCACGCACAAGGGCCGGGAGCGGGCGGCGCCGACGCCCAGGGGCGAGGGGCGAGCGCCGCGCGAGCGCAGCCGGAAGGCCGCCGCACCCGCCGCACCGTCGGATGGGGAGCTGGTGGTGGGGCCGGCGGACGCCGAGTTGTACGGCCGGCTCCGGTCGCTGCGCGCCACCCTGGCGCGGGACGAGAAGGTGCCGGCGTACGTCGTGTTCCCGGATCGCACCCTGGCCGAGATGGCCGTGCGCCGCCCGCGATCGCTGCCCGCGCTGGGCGAGGTGCGGGGCGTGGGGCCCACCAAACTCGAACGATACGGCGAGCGTTTCCTCGAAGTGATCCGATCCACCAGCGAAACCGAAGCCGCCTGAGCGATGTCCGACGACCTCTATTTCTCCGAGCAGCACTACGCGGTGCGCGACATGGTGCGCGCCTTCGCCCGTGAAGAGGTGGCGCCGGTGGCCGCCCACTTCGACGAGGTGGCCAAGTTCCCCTGGGCCAACGTGAAGAAGATGGGCGAGCTGGGGCTCCTCGGCGTGCCCTGGAGCGAGGAGTACGAGGGCGCCGGGCTCGATCTCACGAGCTACATCATCACGATCCACGAGATGGCGCGCGTGGATGCCTCGCACGGCATCACCATCTCGGCGCACACCACGCTCGGCACCTCGCCCATCGTCAATTTCGGCACCGAGGAGCAGAAGCGGCGATTCGTGCCGTTGCTCGCGAGTGGCCGCGTACTGGGCGGATTCGGCCTCACCGAGCCGGCGGCCGGCAGCGACGCGGGCGGCACGAAGACCAGGGCCGTGCGCAAGGGTGACCGCTACATCCTGAACGGCAGCAAGATCTTCATCACCCACGGCGGGGTGGGGGAGGTCTTCGTCGTCACCGCCGTCACCGATCCCTCGCAGGGCACCCGCGGCATCAGCTCCTTCATCCTCACCAAGCCCACCTCCGATCTCGCCGAGACGGCTGCCGTCGGGATCGGCCACGAGCCCTCGCTGCCGGCCATGGCCGGCTTCCGCTCGGGCAAGAAAGAGGATAAGCTCGGCTGGCGTGCGTCGGACACGCGCGAGCTGCTCTTCGAGGACGTCGAGGTTCCCGAGGAGAACCTGCTGGGCGCCGAGGGGATGGGCTTCGTGAACTTCATGCGTACGCTGGACAGCGGGCGCATCGGGATCGCGGCGCTCTCGCTGGGCATCGCCGAGGGCGCGTACGAGGCGGCCGCGCGCTACGCCACCGTCCGCCGGCAGTTCGGGCAGCCCATCGCGAACTTTCAGGGGATCCAGTTCCAACTGTCGGACATGGCCACCGAGCTCGCGGCCGGCAAGCACCTGGTGTATCACGCCACCTGGCTCGCGCAGCAGGGTCGCCCGTTCTCCAAGGAGGCGGCGATGGCCAAGCTGTTCTGCTCCGAGATGGCCATGCGCACCACGATCAAGGCCATCCAGATCCATGGCGGCTACGGCTACACCAAGGACTATCCCGTGGAGCGCATGATGCGCGACGCGAAGATCTGCGAGATCGGCGAGGGAACGTCCGAGATCCAGCGCCTCGTGATCGCGCGCCACATTCTCAAGGAATTCGCGGATTGAGCTCCATCCCTTCCATCCAGCGGCTGCGCGTGCCGCTCGGCTTCGTGCTCGGTGGTCTGTATCTCTGGTTCGCCCGGCCCACCACGGGCTCCCTGCTGCTCGGTGCCGTGGTCGCGCTCGCCGGACTGGCGATGCGCGGGTGGGCCGCGGGCCACATCGTGAAGAACGACCGGCTGGCAACCACCGGTCCCTACGCGCACACGCGCAACCCGTTGTACCTGGGCAGCTTCCTCATCGCGGCCGGCTTCGCCCTGGCCGCGCACTGGTCCATGCTGCTGCTCGTGATCGCGTTCTTCGCGCTCGTCTACGCGCCCACCATCGCGCGGGAGCGTGAGTTCGTGCGTGGGCGCTTTCCGGCCGCGTACGCCGAATACGAGCGCAACGTGCCGCCGTTCCTGCCGCGCCCCACCCCGTGGTCGGGCGGCGACCGGACGGACACGCAGCCCTGGAGCCTGGCGCTCTACCTGCGGCACAAGGAATGGCAGGCGGCACTGGTCTACGTGCTCGCCATCGCCTGGCTGGTCTATCGTCTGCGTCCTACCCCCTGAGCTTTCTCCGCCTCCCACCGATCACCGCATGCCGGTTCGTTCGCTCCCCCGTTTGCTGTCCGCGCTCCTGCCGGCGTTGCTGTTGACGCTCGGCGGGCTTGCCGCGCGGGCCGGGGCGCAGCCGACGAGCCGAGGCGGCTCCGGCGGCGGATCCTTCGAGAGCGCCGCGGTGGCCCATGGCCACCGCGGCGCCGTGACGTTCACACTCTTGCGCGACGGTCGCGGCCACGCCCCCGGGTGGGGGCGCGATGGTCCGCGCCCGCGACTCCATGAAACGAGAAATTCTCATCAACGCGGCGCCCCGCGAGACGCGGGTCGCCATCCAGGAGGACGACCAGCTCGTTGAGCTGCTCGTGGACCGCCCAGAGGCGCGCCGGATGGTCGGCGACATCTATCTGGGCAAGGTCGAAGCGGTACTGCCAGGCATCCAGGCGGCGTTCGTCAGCATCGGCACGGAGAAGAGCGCGTTCCTGCACGCGTCCGACCTCGTCTACCCCGAGAGCGACGGCGGCGACGACGAGGACGACGACGAGGACGACGAGAGCGAGACGGCGCCCGCCGGCCGCAATGGGCGCGACAAGGCGCCCGCCGTGCAGGACGTACTCAAGCGCGGACAGGACATCCTCGTCCAGGTCTCCAAGGAGCCCATTTCCACCAAGGGACCGCGCGTCACCGCGCAGATCTCCCTGGCCGGGCGCTTTCTGGTGTACATGCCCTTCGCCTCGCGCGTGGGGGTGAGCCGCAAGATCGGCGACCGCGCCGAGCGTGCGCGCCTGCGCGAGCAGATGAAGGCCGTGATGCCCGAGAACGCGGGTGGCGTGATCGTGCGCACGGTAGGCGAGGACGTGACCCAGGACACGCTGGCGCGCGAGCTCGCGACGCTCATGAACACCTGGAAGAAGATCACCCGCAAGACGCGCTTCATGCGCGCCCCAGCGCTGGTGCATCGCGAGACGTCGCTCACCCGCGGCCTCATCCGCGACCTGTTCAGCACCAAGGTGGACCTGCTGACGGTGGACTCCAAGCAGGTCTACAATGAGATCACCGAGTACCTCAAGGGCGTCGCGCCGGAGCTGCTGGACCGCGTGAAGCTCTACGAGGATCCGGCGCCGATCTTCGACCGGGCGGGCGTGGAGGGAGAGATCCGCGACCTGTTCAAGCGGCGCTGCGACCTGCCGTCGGGAGGGTACATCATCATCGAGCCCACCGAGGCGCTCGTCTCCATCGACGTGAACTCGGGGCGCTACACGGGCAAGAAGGACCCCGAGAAGACCGTGCTCCGCACCAACCTGGAGGCGGCGCGCGAGATCGCCCGCCAGATCCGGCTGCGCGACGTGGGCGGCATCATCGTCTGCGACTTCATCGACATGGAGGTCAAGCAGAACCGGGACAAGGTGCTGCAGGACCTGCGCATGCACCTCTCCCGCGACCGCGCCCGCACCAAGGCGTTCGCGGTGAGCGACCTGGGGTTGGTGGAGATGACGCGGCAGCGGGTGCGGCAGAGCCACCTGCAGAGCATGACCGAGCCGTGTCCCACCTGCCGGGGCACCGGCCGCATCTTCACGGCCGAGACCATCGTGCGGCGGATGGAGCGCTCGGTGCGCCGCATGGGCGTGGAGGGCAAGCGGGAGGATCTCGTGGTGAAGCTCCACCCCGACGTGGCCATGTACGTGTTGGAGGGTGAAGCCGACCTCATGCGCAAGCTCGAGAAGGCGGTGGGATTCGGCTTGGAGCTGCGCGACGATCCGCTGGTCGGGCCCGACGAGTTCAAGCTGGTGGTGAAGGGGGCGGGCCGGGACGTCACCCAGCAGTACGCCGTGGCGTGACGGGCCCGGTTGACTCCGAGCCGTTTCTCGGATAGGTTGCTAGGCTCAACGCATACTAAACAGTTCCCATCCCATGGCTTACGCTATCATTCGCACCGGCGGCAAGCAGTTCCGTGTCGAGCCGGGTCAGACGGTCCGCATCCCGAGCATCCTTGGCGATGCGGGCACTCAGGTCACCTTCGGTGACGTGCTCCTCGGCTCGGACGGCAAGACGGTGCACACCGGCGTGCCGAGCCTGAACGGCGCGAAGGTCACCGGCGCGATCGTTCGCCACGGGCTCGGCGACAAGATCGTGGTGTTCAAGTTCAAGCGGCGGAAGAACTACGCCCGCAAGCAGGGACACCGCCAGAAGTTCACCGAAGTGAAGATCAACGACATCTCCCTGGGCTGAGCGAGGAGGCTACCATGGCACATAAGAAGGGCGTTGGCTCCTCCCGGAACGGGCGGGACAGCAATCCGAAGTACCGCGGCGTCAAGAAGTACGGCGGCGAGCAGGTGATTCCGGGCAACATCATCCTGCGCCAGTGCGGTACCAAGTGGCACCCGGGCCGCAACGTGGGCATGGGCACGGACTACACGATCTACTCCCTCATCGAGGGTGTCGTGAAGTTCGAGCATCACAGCAAGTCGCGCTACAAGGTGAGCGTCTATCCGGCGACCCCCGCGAAGGCGGAGTCGGCGGCGTAGCTCCCCGGCGCTCGGCTGACTAGAGAGGGCCCCCGCGCGCAGGCGCGGGGGCCCTCTTCGCATTCGCGGCGCCCGGAGATGGCCCGGCACCACCGCGGCACCGGACCTGCCTGAAACATGGGTGCGCACGGCAGCGCCAGCACCCGGGCGCGGGGCCCCGGCGAAACCGGCGAGCGCGGCCATCGTAGAGATCATCACGACCACCCTTCGAGGAGCGAGGCGATCATGGCGCTGTGGGACAAGCTGAAAACGGAGCTCGACCGCGCCGGTAAGGCGGCGCAAGGCGCGTTCGACGAGGGCAAGGTGCGTCTCGAGATCTTCCGCGTCCGGCAGCTCACCGACAAGGCGGCGCAGGCCCTGGGCTACGCCGTCTACAACGCGCGGAAGAAGGGCGAGGAGCTGGACGCCGAGCAATACGCCCGCCTGAGCAGCACCCTGGCCGCGCACGAGGCCGAAGCCGCCCGGCTGGAGCAGCAGGTTGCCGACTACGGCCGTCAGCGCGCCCCGGGCGCGGCCGACGCGGACGACGCGCCATCGGGCGGTACGCCGGACTCATCGCCCGCACCCACCTCCACGACCGCAGCCGGCGCGCCGGCCGCAACCAACGCCGCGGATGCGGTGCCGCCCTCGGCACCCTACGCGCCGCCGGAGCCGCCGCGCCCGCCCGAGCCCCCGTTCCCGGGTCCGATCTCCGGCTGAGCGGGCGACGCCGAGAGAGGCCGAATGCCACGAGGGGCGCGAGCATCATTGCTCGCGCCCCTCGTGGTATGGATGGCCCGGTCGCCGGCCGGCGCCACCGAGGCTCAGGGCCCGCGCGGCGCTCCGCCATACGCGGGCGGAAGCGTGCGGTACCGGCGCATCAACTCCTCCTGCCGCGTGGGCCCGCTCGCCTCCACGCCGCGCACGAACACGTGCTCGGCGCGCGAGGTGAACTCGAACGGGTCGCCGCTCCAGATCACCACGTTGGCGTCCTTTCCGGCCGCCAGGGTGCCCACCCGCTCCGCCACGCCGAATACCTCGGCCGGCGTGGCGGTGACGGCGCGCAGCGCGTCGTCCCACGACATGCCGTAGGCCACGGCGTTTCCGGCCTCGTAGCGCAGATTGCTCACGTTGAAGGTGACCGGGTCGCCGGCGCCATTCCCCACGAGCACCACCGGCACGCCCGCGGCGCGCAGCAGCGCCGCGTTCTCCTGCCGCGTGCCGAGCGCGGCGAAGCTGGACGGAATGTTGTTCATGGCGCCGGTGAGCACCGGCACCCGGGCGCGCGCCAGCTCGTCGGCCACCATCCACGCCTCGGCGCCGCCCGCGATCATCGGGCGGAAGCCGAACTCCGTGCCCAGCGCGAGCACGGTGCGGATGTCACTCGCCCGGTCCGCGAAGAAGAGCATCGGGATGCTCCCGTCCAGCACCTGCACCAGCGCCTCCAGATCCGCGCGACTCGCGCTCAGCTGGCGCGTGGCGCCGGCGTCGTAGGCGCGTCGGTTCTGGCGGAACGCGCGGGCGTCCTCCAGCAGCACGCGCAGCTTGCCCACCAGCTCGCCGCGCGCGCCCGTGCCGGCCTGGCCGGCGTCGCCCACCTGGGCCACCATCGCGAGCGGGGAGCGCACGATCATCCGCTCCGCCGGCCCATCCACGAGGTCCACCAGCGCGGCCTGCCCGGCCACCAGGCCACCGGCGGGCACCACGGCCACGGTGGTGATGCCACCCTCCCGCGCGGGCGGGATCATGACGGAGCGCGGGTTGAGCCCGTCCACCACCCGGAAGGCGGCTGCCACGCTGTTCGTGCCGCGTGCGAACGCGTCCCGCGTGTCGCTCACGGCGCTCACCTCCACCACGCCCACCTGAGTGAGGCCGTTGATGAAGCCGGGCGTCACCACCTTGCCGGTGGCATCCACGCGCTGGGCGTCGGCCGGCACGGCGACGGACGCGCCCACGGCCACGATCTTCCCATCGCGAATGAGGACGGTGCCGTTCTCGATGGGGGCGCCGCTCACCGGGTACACCTTGCCACCCGTGATGGCGATGGTCTGCGCCGCCACCGGCGCCGAGCCGACCGCCAGCACGCCGAGGGCGACAATCGCGCTGGCGAGAGTTCCGCGGGGCGCCATCAGTCGTGCCCCCCGGTGCGCGTCGGCTGCACCGGCATCACCCGCTGCGCCGGCACGAAACCCAGCTCGAAATCGGTACGCCATTGCTCGTTGGGGTCCAGACGGTCGTAGAGAAGCGCGCCGTCCACCCAGACCTTCTCGGCACGGGCGTAGACGCTGAAGGGGTTGGCGGACCAGAGCACGACGTCCGCGTTCTTGCCGGGTTCCAGCGATCCGATGCGGTCGTCCAGCCCCAGCGCCCACGCCGGGTTGATGGTGATCCACTTGATCACGTCCTCCTCGCTCAGCGTGATGCCGAGCCGGCGGCCGGCGGCGAGCGCCTTGGCCGCTTCCTGGTTCAGGCGCTGCGCACCGGACGGATCGTCGCTGTGCACGATGGCCCGCGCGCCGGCCGCGTGCACCAGCGCGAGATTGCCGATCACGCCGTCGATCGCCTCCATCTTGAAGCCGCCCCAATCCGCCCAGAGCGAGCCGGAGATGTCGTTCTTCGCCATCAGGTCGGCCACCTTGTACGCCTCCACGCCGTGGTGGAAGGAGCGGATCTTGTAGCCGAACTCGTTGGCGACGTCGATCATCTGCGCCATCTCGTCGGCGCGGTAGCAGTGGTTGTGGACGAGGATGTTGCCGCGTAGCACCTCGGCGAGCGTCTCCATGGCCAGGTCGCGCGTCGGCGGGTCATCCTTCTTCTCCTCGTTCCACTTGTCCCACTTGCGCCGGTACTGCTCCGCCTTGATCCACGCGGCGCGGAAGCCCGCGACGTTGCCCATGCGCGTGGCCGGGCCGCGGCTCTGGTAGACGCGCTTGGGGTTCTCGCCGCACGCCATCTTGAGCCCGTAGGGCGCGTCGGGGAACTTCATGCCCTGCACGGTGCGGGACGGCACCACCTTGAGCACCGCGCTCCGGCCGCCAAACAGGTTGGCGGAGCCCGGGAGCACCTGCAGGGTGGTGACGCCGCCGGCCAGGTTGCGCGGGAACTGCGGGTCCTGCGGCCACACCGAGTGCTCGGCCCACACGTGGGCGGTCTCGGGGTTGGTGGCCTCGTTGCCGTCGCTCAGCGCCTGCCCGCCCGGCGCGGGATACACGCCCAGGTGGGAGTGATCGTCGATGATGCCGGGCGTCACGTACCTGCCGCCGCCGTCGATCACCACCGCGTCGGCCGGCGCGTTCACCGCCTGGCCTACCTGCACCACCTTGCCGTCGCGCAGGTAGATGGCCCCATTGCGCACCAGTGGACCGGCAGCCGTGAAGATGTTCACGTTGCGGATCACCGTGGGCCGCGACGCGAAGGGCGTGTAGGTGCTCGGGTACGGGTTGGCCTCGGGCACCGAGAGCGCACCGGCGCCCGGGGCGCCCGGCTTCGCGGCCGCTTTCTCGGCGGCGCCGCCCGCGGGTGCGGGCTCGGGGCTCGGGGCTGGTGAGACCTGCGGCTGGGCGCAGGCCGTGAGAAGCAGGAACGTGCCGACGATGCGTCGCATCGGTGGGGTGATCCTCCGCTGGCGTGGTGAAGGGCGCGGGACGCGCGGGCTGTGGGGCAACCTACCGGGCGCCGCGGGACGATGCGAGGGGAGCGGCGGCCTGGCCGGGCCGGCTCAGAGGGCGGCGGCCAGCGCTGCCCGCATGAGCCCGGGCACGTCGGTGCAGAGCGCCTCCACGCCCAGTCGGGCCAGTGCGACGCCGGCCGCCGGGTCGTTCACCGTCCAGGCTACGGAGCGCCCGCCCACCGCGCGCACCGCGGCCACCCAGGCGTCGTCGATGAGCGTCCAGTCCTGCCACACGTCGCGGGCCGGCACGGGGCGCACCGCCGCCGCCACGTCGAGCAGGTAGCTCGTCAGCAGAATCCCCACGGGAACGCCAGGGGCGAGCGCCCGCACCCGCTGGGGCACCCGATGGTCGAACGCATGCACCGCGCAGTCGGTGCGGCCGTCGCGGAGCACGTCCAGCACCTGGCGCTCCACCGCCCGACCCTTGATCTCCACGTACACCCGGGCCCGCGTTCCCACGAGCTCGAGCACCTCGGCCAGCGTCGGGATGCCCGTGTCGCCATCGGGCGCGAGAGCGCGGAGCTCGGCGTGCGTGATCTCCGCGATCCGCGGTCGGCGATCGGGCGGCTGCGCCGGGGCGTGCAGCACCGGGTCGTGATGCACCACCACCACGCCGTCCCGGGTAGCGTGGACGTCGAGCTCGATCGCGTCCGCACCCTGATCCAGGGCGAGGGCGAACGCCGCCAGCGTGTTCTCCGGGCGGTCGCGCGATGCGCCGCGGTGGGCCACGATCTCCGGCAGGGGGTGGTTGGGCACGATGGGCGAGGGCGGAGTCGTGGGAGGGGCGGCCCGGAGCGGCGGCCCGGAACGTAGGTTTCGCCATCCGGCGAGGTCAACCTCCGCCGGGCCGTCCGGATGCTCCGGGCCCGCCGCCCATCGCGCTTAACGTTGGCGGCGGCGGCGCGTCTACCATCGTGACCTGCATGCGAGAGCATTTCGCCACCGAGGACGTTCCGGACGAGACGCTGATCGAGCGATGGCGGAGCGGCGACGAGCGTGCCGCCGCCGTGCTCGTGGAGCGGCACGCGCCGGCGCTCAGCCGCTTTGCCGTGAGCCTTGGCGAGCGGGACGAGCTCGACGAGCTGGTGCAGGACACCTTCGTCAAGGCGTTCGGCTCGCTCGACGGCTTCCGCGGCGAGTCGGAGTTTCGCACCTGGCTGTTCGCCATCGCGCGCCGGCTGGTGGCGGACCGCCGGCGGAGCGGCGCGCGGCGGCGCGAGGTGGCCCCGGTGGACGAGACCGAGCGGAGCAGGGAGGCCGACGCGCTGGAGAGGCTGGTGGCCGAGGAGACCGGGGGGCGCGTGCAGACCGCCGTGGCGACACTCACGCGCCTGCAGCGCGAGGTGTTCACCCTGCGGGTGAGCGAGGGGCTCTCGTACCGGGAGATCGCCGACGTGCTGGATTCCACGGAGGGCGCCGCACGAGTGCACTATCACAATGCCGTACGGCGCGTGAAGGAGGCCCTGGATGACTGACTGCACGAACGACAGGATGCGCGATCTGCTGCCCGACCTGCTGCACGGGCGGCTGGCCGCGGTGGATCGCGGGGCGCTGGAGGCGCATCTCCGCTCGTGCGCGGCATGCGCCGCGGAGCTGACGCTGCTGCGCGACGCCCGCGCGGCCATGGCGGACGTGCCCGCCGTGGACGTGGCGGCCATCGTGCGGGCGCTGCCCCGGCCCCCGGCACGCCCCGGGCCCACGCTGGTGGTGTCGCGGTCGCCGGAGGGGCCGGCTGTCCGCGCCGCGCGCGCGCCGCGCTGGCGGCGGCCCG
>DATANT010000446.1:0-9181 GCA_036266115.1 Gemmatimonadaceae bacterium
GCGACGCCGAGGGGTGGACGGCCTCCACGGGCTCGCGCGCACGGCGCGGCGCATGGGCGGCGCATGGGCGCCGGGCGGTGGCACCCCGCGCACTACCGGCCGAAGATGCTCAGGATGTTGCCGTCGGGATCCCTGAACCACGCCACCTTCATGCCCTGCATCACGTGCACGTCGCCGTCCAGGGTGGCGCCCGGAAATTCGTAGTGCTCGAAGGGCACGCCCCTGGCCGCGAGCGCCTGCGCGATCCGCTCGACGTCGGAGCCCACCATCCAGTTGATGGCGGTGGCCTCGTTCGTTCCGGCGTACTGGGACTCGTAGACGAGCACCGTGGATCGTCCGCTCGCGAACGAGAGCACTCCGGGCTGCTCGCTGGCCTCCGGCTTCAGGCCCAGCGTGCCTTCGTAGAACCTGCGCGCCACGTCGAGATCCCTCACGGCGACGGTGGCGATGGCGTCCCTGTCTCCGAGCATGTGAGCCTCCCGTGTCGGTCCGTGCATCGATCCCCGGCGCGTGTCGTCACGCGCCAGTGGCGAGACCCGCCGGCGGGCTCGCGCTCCGCTCCCTGATCGGCCGCACCGCGACGCTCCCCAGGCGGGCGGCCGGGATGTCTCGTGCATCGCGCCGCGTCCGGCCCTGCGTTTAGAATGGCGGGGCGCGCGGCGCCAGTCATCCCGCGGGCGCGCCTCCGGCGCGCGTGTCGGGAACCTCTCCCGTCCTCCTCGCCGGCAGCGATTGCAGGTACACCCACACGGCGCGGATCTCCTCGTCGGTCATCTGCCGGGTGTAGCGCCAGGGCATCGCGGAGTCGATGGGCGAGCCGTCGGGGCGCCTGCCCAGGCGGAGCGCGCGCACGAAGTCGGCATCCGTCCAGCTGCCCAGGTGGGTAGGCGTGAGATTGGGGGCGGGCGGCGCGCCGGGGATGTCGGACTTCAGGGTTCCCGAAAGGTTGGGACCGTGGCAGCCCGCGCATCCACCGGTGGTGACCAGATACTCGCCGTAGGCCGCGGTGGGTCCAGCCGGCGGCGCCGACCGCGGCCCTGGCGCGTGATCGATGCCTTCGGCCGCCACCAGCGGGAGCCTGCCCGCCAGGAACAGGCCTCGGCCGAGCACGCGTATGGTGGTGGCGGGAACGGTCCGCTCCACCGGGGCCAGCTGGCGCAGGTAGGCGGCGAGCGCCGCCATGTCGTCGTCGCTCAGGTACTGATACTCGGTGGACGGCATGACGAGGAGCGGCCGGCCGGTGGGTCCCACGCCGTGCCGCACGGCGCGGTCCCAGTCGGAATCGGTGTACGCCCACCCCACGCCGCCCGCGCCCACGGTGAGATTGGGTGCGGCCAACCGGCCGAGCAGGGGGTCGTCCACGAGGACGCCCCCACCCAGGTCCTCACCGTGGCAGTCGCCGCACTTGCCGATGGCGGTGGCCAGGTGGCGGCCCCGAGCCACGGCCGCCGAGTCGGTGCGTGCGGGCGGCGCGGCGGTGGACACCGTATACGTGCGCGTGAAGCGCGGCGCGGAGGCGGCATAGATGCCGGCACTGACCAGGGCCAGCAGCAGGACGACGACACCGGCCCCGATGGCGGCGCGCTTCACGATCGTTTTCAGCATGATGGAGCTCGAGATGAGTGACGGCGCCAACCTACGGGCGCGCGGTCACTGGTGGCTCAACACGGTCAACTGGTTGCGCGGTAAGGTCTTGGGCTAGCGCTGTCGAAGCCTGGCTCCGCCAGAGTCGCCAGTGGCGCCCCCGTCCACGCAACCCTTTTCGCGCCTCGTGCATCCCAAGGGCAACATGGAATGCCACACCCAACCCAGCTCCGGCGACCGGGACCTCGTGAACCGGGTGCTGGCTGGCGACCCGAGCGCCGAGCGGCAGCTCTACGACCGCCACGTGGACCGCGTCTACCGGCTCACGTACCGGATGTCGGGCAGCGCGGATCTGGCCCAGGACTTCACCCAGGAGACGTTCATCCGCGCCTTCGAGCGCCTGGGCGGATTCCGCGGCGACTCGGCGCTCTCCACCTGGCTACACACCATTGCGGTCTCGGTGGCGCTCAACGGGCTGCGCAAGGTGAAGCGGATAGACACCCGGCACACGCCGCTGGAGCACGCGTCCGCACTGGCCAGCCAGGCGCCGCGGGACGCCGATCCGGACCTGAGGGAGCGGCTGTGGCGGGCCATCGATGCGCTGCCCGAGGGCTACCGCACGGTGTTCCTGATGCACGACGTGGAAGGCCACACCCACGAGGAGATCGGGGCCGCGCTGGGCATCCAGAGCGGCACGTCGAAGGCGCAGCTGTCGCGCGCCAGGCAGAAGCTGCGGCACGCGCTCGCGCCATTCATGGAGGGATGGACGGCATGACAGACCACCAGGACGAGCACCAGATGGACGAGCGGCTGCGCGCACTGGCGCAGGGCTACAACGCGCCGCCACCCACGCCCCGCGACGAGATGTGGGCGCGGATCGCCGCCGAGCGCCGGCGCCGCCAGGCGCTGCCCGAGCGAGCGGTGAAGCAGACGACGCTCGGCGTCCGCCGGTGGATCCCGGTGAGCGCCGCGCTGGCCGCGACGCTGCTCATCGGCGTGCTCATCGGGCGCGTCACCACCCGTGATGCTGGCAACGGCGAGCCGCCGCAGACGGTGGCGTCCGCCGGCGGCGAGCAGGGCTCGGCGGCCATCGCGCCCATGGACGCGGCGTACCGCGTGGCCACCCTGCAGCACTTCACCCAGGCGGAGGTGCTGCTCACCTCGTTCCGCAGCGAGGCCCGCAGCGGCGAGGTGGCGGCTGACGTGGAGCCGTGGGCCCGCGAGCTCCTCACCAGCACCCGTCTGCTGCTGGACACGCCCGCCGGCACCGACCCACGACTGGGACCGCTGCTGGAGCGGCTGGAGCTGGTGCTCGCCCAGATCGTCCAGCTGCCCGCCCCCGACGACGAGGCCGAGCTCCGCCTCATCGATGCGGCCATGGAGCAGGGCGACGTACTCATGCAATTGCGCGCCGCGGTGCCCTCCGGGCCCGAGCGCCAGATCTCCGGAGACTGACGATGACACGAGCGATGATGGCGGCGCTGACGACGGCGCTGACGATGGCGGCGGCCGGCGTGGTGGATGCGCAGCCCCGCGTGACGGCCGCGGTGCAACAGCGGTCGATCGGCGGGCCGAGCGCTGACGTTGGGGCCGGGCGTGCCGACCAGCGCCGACTGCCGCCGGTCGCGTGGCGGCAGGACGATCCGGCCGACTCACTGTACCGACGAGCGCGCGAGGCGATGACGCGCGACGAGTACGCCACGGCGGCGGCGCTGTTTCGCCAGATCCGCACCCGGCATCCGAAGTCGGCCTACACGCCCGACGCGTACTACTGGGAAGCGTACATGCTCTTTCGCCAGGGCGGCGAGTCGCGACTGAAGGAGGCGCGCGCGCTGCTCGAGCAGCAGCGGAAGCGGTTTCCCCGGGCGGCCACCCGCGGTGACGCGTCGGCGCTGGCCGTGCGGGTGGACGGCGCGCTGGGCACGCAGTACGGCGACCCCCGCGCGCAGCGCGACGTGGGCGCGGCGGCCAGCGCCCAGACGAGCGGCTGCCCGCGCGAGGACGACGACGATCGCACGGCCGCGCTGAACGCCCTGCTGCAGATGGACGCGGACCGCGCCATGCCGCTCCTCAAGAAGGTGCTCGCGCGGCGCGACGCCTGCTCGGCCACCCTGCGCCGGCGCGCGGTGTTCCTGGTGTCGCAGAAGCGCACGCCGGAGACCGAGCAGCTGCTGCTGGACGTGGTGCGCAACGACCCGGATGCGGAAGTGCGGGAGCAGGCGGTGTTCTGGCTGTCGCAGGTGCCCGGCGAGCGCGCCACCGAGGTGTTGAGCGAGCTGCTGCGCACGTCGAAGGACGAGGGCGTGCGCGACAAGGCGATCTTCGCCCTGTCGCAGCAGAGGAACCCGCGCGCCACGCAGCTGCTGCGGCAGTACGCCGAGCAGGACGCGGCGCCAGCGCAGCTGCGCGAGCGCGCCATCTTCTGGCTCGGCCAGCAGGGCAGCGCGGAGAACGCGACGTTCCTGCGTGGGCTGTACGGCACGCTCAAGGACGAGGACCTCAAGGAGCGCACGCTGTTCTCGCTCTCGCAGATGCGCGGGCAGGGGAACGAGGCGTGGCTGCTGGAGGTGGCCACCAACCCGCGCGAGCCCGTGGAGATGCGCAAGCGGGCGCTGTTCTGGGCCGGACAGGCGGGCGGCGTCACGGTGCCGCAGCTGGCGGCGCTCTACGACCGCTCGACCGACGCGGAGATGAAGGAGCAGACGATCTTCGTGCTCTCGCAGCGGAAGGACAGCCAGGCGGTGGACAAGCTGATGGACATCGCCCGGCGCGAGCAGAACCGGGAGCTGCGCCAGCGCGCGATCTTCTGGCTCTCGCAGTCCAGGGACCCGCGCGTCACCAGCTTCCTCGCGGAGATCATCGAGAAATGAGCTACCGGACGATGGAGGCCACGATGCGCGTCACGATGATCGGCCGCGCCGCATGCGCGGTGGTCGCGAGCCTGCTCCTCGCCGCCGGCTCGGCGGGCGCACAACAGGAGGTGGGCGCGCGGGTGGCCGCGGTGCGCGACGGCACGGTGCACCTGAGCTTCGCCGCGCGACCGGGCGTGTGTGGCAACGGCCGCAACATCCAGAGCGGCGGCTCGCGTGGCGCGGGGGAGCGGGAATGGGAGCACGACTGCGAGCCGGGCCCGGTGCACGTCTCGCTGGGCGTGAAGGAGGGCGCGGTGACCTCGGTGCGCGCCTACGTGGGCGGTCGGTGGCGCGCCGGCGGCACCGCCACCGACCTGGGCACGGTGTCCGCGCCGGCGGCCGCGCGCTACCTGCTGCAGCTGGCCGAGCGTGGTCAGGGCAGGGTGGCCCGCGACGCGATCTTGCCCGCCACGCTGGCCGACAGCGTCACGGTGTGGCCCGACCTGCTGCGCCTGGCCCGCGACGATGCCCGGCCGCGCGACGTGCGCAAGCAGGCCGTGTTCTGGGTGGGCCAGGCGGCGGAGTCGGCGGCGACGGCGGGACTGGACGAGCTGGCGACGAGCGACGCCGACCGCGAGGTGCAGGAGTCGGCCGTGTTCGCCCTCTCGCAGCGGCCCAAGCACGAGGGCGTGCCGGCGCTCATGCGCATCGCGCGCACGAGCCGCGACCCGCAACTGCGCAAGAAGGCGCTGTTCTGGCTCGGCCAGTCGGACGACCCGCGCGCACTGGCGCTATTCGAGGAGCTGCTCGCGCGAACGCCGTGACAGGTTGCCGCGCGTGACCCCGGGACCGCCGGGGTCATGCCGGCAGCGGCGGCTCGGGGGCGCGGCCGTAGCTCATGTCAATCTCTGGGTGGGGCCACCGGAGGCGGCCCGGGTCGGGTGACGCCGGCCGGCCAGGCGGACGGACGACGACGGACATTCCAGCCACCGCGGTGGCCGCGACCATCCCGCGCACGAGCGGACAGGGACCCGCACTGCCTGTCAGGGCTCGGCCGGCGGTATACTCCCGCATGCCCTACGCCTCCGTCCGCGCCGCTCCAGCCCGGAACTCGGCCTCGCGTCGCCGCGAGCTGGCCCTGCAACTCGCCGTGCTCACGGGAATCTCGGTGGTGCTCGCCCTGCTGCTGGTGGCCGGGATCTACGTGCACCGCCAGGACGCGGGCGAAGGCCAGCGGCAGGCGGACCTCGAGGTGCTCCGTGCGCTGGGCACCGACGAGCAGGTGCTGGCCCGCGCGCGCGTGACGCAGCGGCACTGGTGGGACCACTTCCGCGCCACGCAGGGCGTGCTGGTGGCCACGGCGGGACGGGTGCTCTACGTGGGCGCCGTTCCACCGGCGCTGCTGCGCCCCAATGCCACCACCCCGCCGGCGTTCGAGGTGCGGAGCTTCGTCTACGACACCTCCCTCTCCGCCACCCGGCAGCGGGTGTGGTTCGGCACCTCGCGAGGGCTGGTGCTGCACACGCCGGGCAACACGGCCACGTTCGCGGTGCGCACGTCGCAACGCCCACTGGCCGACTCGATCGTGCGTCTGGTGGAAGGACGCCGGCTGGCCCGGGTAGCCGCGGTGGCCAGCGAGCGCTTCAGCTTCGACAGCGTGGCCGCCCTGCCGCCACCCCCGCCCGAGGAGCACGTCGTGCGGCCGGGCGAGACCCTGATCGGGCTGGCCGCGCAGTACGGGGTCACCCCAGACCAGCTCAAGCTCATGAACGGCCTCACCGAGGACCGCATCCGCATCAACCAGCGGCTGGTGGTGAAGCGGTTCCGGCGCGTGAACGGCGCGGTGGTGGAGTTCTACGGGGCGGCGGAGAGGCGGTGACATCGCTCCCGACACGAGCCGCGGCACGAAGTGCCGGGGCTCGTGTCGAGATGAGTGGCTCCGTGCGCCCTGCTGGTTACGCTGTCATGACTTCGGGAGCCGTGACGGGAGGCGAGGCCGTTCCCGCTCGCCATCGCGCGGGCGCGTAGCCGACAGCAGGGCCAGCCCACGCGGTCAGCCGTCAGGGGCGCTGACGGGCGGCGGGGCCCGGCCAAGGGTGTCATCCCGCAGGAGCACGGCCGAGCGTGGGGCCAGCCAATCGTGTCATCCCGCAGGAGCACTGCCGAAGGCAGGGCGAGTGTCGGGATCGCTCTCCCTCGCGGCCGTTGGGCCCCCGCGCCCTGAGCACACCCCCGGGATCACGGGACGTGAAGGCGATCCCGACACTCGCTCGCCGTCCTGCGGACGGCGCGCTCCTGCGGGATGACACAAGGAGGGATGCCCTCCATGCCGCGCGCCCCCGGCGCGACGACGTGTCACCCGATCTCCGCGACGCACATTTGCGGAAGGTGCGGCTTCGCGCGACCGGCATTCGAGCTCCTTCTCGGATCTCTCCTGTATATACCTCCCGCCTTCGTGGCCACAACTGCGGCCGGCCGGCCGACAGCTCGCACCCGCGCCACGCCGGCGACGCGGCTCCAACGCGGGGGAGCCCCGCATTGACGGGCTTCCCCTGCGGCTCCATTGTCCCACGGGCTCGCGCCCGCCGGCCCCTCCCGCGGCCCGACCGCGTCGCCTCCACCCTCGTTCGCGCCCGATGTCCCCTTCCCGCCGCGAAGTCCTCGCCCAGCTCGCCGCCCTCGTCGCGCTCCCGCTCCCACGGTGGGCGCTCGACGCGAGCGACCCGCTCGACGGCACCAGCGCCGATTACCAGGCGGGTCGCCGTCGCGGCGCGTGGACCGCCGCCGAGGTCACCGCCCGCGCGCTCGACCGCTGCCGCGCCCAGGGGATGAGGTGGCGCGCCATCGACCTGCTCGCCAACACCGCTCTCGCCGACGCCCGCGCCGCGGACGACCGCCTGCGCGCCGGCCGGACGCGCGGGCCCCTCGACGGCGTCCCCGTCTTCGCGAAGTCCATCTACGACATGGCAGGGCTCCCGACCACCGGCTCCAGCGCCGAGTGGGCGCGCCTGTTCCCCGAGCCCGTGCGGCGCGATGCGCTCGAGGTGGCCCGGCTCCGCGCGGCCGGCGCGGTCGTCCTCGGAAAGACCGCCGCCGACGACTTCGCCTATCGCGGCAACGGCACCAGCAGCCTCACCGGGCAGGTGCTCAACCCGTACGACCGCACGGGCACGCGCACGCCCGGCGGCTCGAGCGCGGGCGCGGCGGTGACGGTCGCCGGCGGAATGGCCTTCTCGGCGCTCGGTACCGACGACGGGGGCTCCAACCGCATCCCGGCGCAGTTCACCGGCGTGGTGGGGATGAAGCCGACGTTCGGCCTCGTGCCCCGCACCGGCGTGATCCCGACCTGGCCCTATCTCGACACGCACGGGCCGCTCGCCCGCACGGTGGCCGACGCGGCGCTCATGCTCGCCGCCATCGCCGGGGCCGACGCGTCGGACCCGCTCGCGCTCGCGGACGCGAGGGACGGCGCGTCCGTCGCCGCGCTGCGCGACGATGCGCTCGCCGGCGTGCGGCTCGGGCTCGTGGAGGCGCACGCCCCGCGCGCGCAGATGACCGCCGAGGCGCTCGCCGCGTGGGACCGCGCGGTGGGCGACCTGCGCGCCGCCGGCGCCGTGGTCGAGCCCTTCGCCCCCGCGGTCACCCGCGTGGACTTCCGCGACGCCTTCGCGGCCGCGGCGAGCGCCCGGGGCGACGTGGCCGTGGATCCCCGGTCGCCGGCCCCCACCGCCAACGCCCTCCTCCGCTACTTCGCCGGTCGCACCGACGACCCGCGCGCCGCGGTGCGCCGCGGGTACGCGGCCTATCGCGCGTTCTACGACGTGCTCCCCGCCACCTTCGAGGAGTGCGAGCCACTCCTCGACCAGCCGATGGCGGAGGACGCGGCGGGACGCTCGTTCGCCCGCTCGCGCGCCGCGGTGGTGGCGGCGCTCGCGGAGTCGATGCGCGCGGCGGGCGTCGCGGCCATGGTCTACCCGACCATGCCCTTCCACGCGCCGCGCGCCGTGGACGAGTGGCCCGACATCCGCACGGCACTCGGCTACGGCAACTGGCTCGGCCTGCCGGAGGTGTCGGTGCCCGCGGGCTACGGGTCGGACGGGCTGCCGGCGCTCAACCTGAGCGTCGTCGGGTTACCGGGCGCGGACGCCCACGTGCTGGCGCTGGCGCACGCGTACGAGCGGCAGTCGCGCCGCTTCGTGGCGCCACCGCGCGCGGGGTAATGGTGCGCTTCCATCACGGTGCGCCGCGAGCCGACGTCGGGTTTCCGCGGTGCCTCAGTGGCGAGTCGGACTCACGCGCAACGGCACGCGAACCTCCCATCCCTCCAGCTGCGTGGCCACGACGAGGTACGCCGTACCCGCCGTCTCGGGCGTGAACTCGAAGTCTGCCGTCTCTCCCGTCCCCATCAGGATGCGCGCCGGCGACCATACCGCCTGCTCCGCCGGCAGGTCCGCGCCGTCCTTGGCCACCGCGCGCCAGCGCAGCGGTCCCGACGCCGACTCCACTGAAGCGTAGACGCGCCAGTCGGGGTTGATCTGGACGATGCGAAATCGGTAGGTGGTGCCGGCGGTCAGCGTGACGGGCGCCGGCTGCAGCTCGCCGTTCACGCGCCCCGTCGCGAAGTCCGGGCCGTTGCCGCCGATCACGAACGTGCGGTCCAGCGTCGTGTCCCGGGCCGCGCCCGGCTCCAGCACGAGCAGCGGCCCGTAGAGCCCCGACCCGATCTGGTGCGCCTCGTTCGAGTG
>DATANT010000447.1:0-14377 GCA_036266115.1 Gemmatimonadaceae bacterium
GCGCTGACGGACGGCGGGGCCAGCCCACCATGTCATCCCGCAGGAGCCCTGCCGAAAGGCAGGGCGAGTGTCGGGATCGCTCTCCCTCGCGGCCGTTTGGCCCCCGCGCCCTGAGCACGGCGGCAGGCCGGCACGGCGGCCGCGCATCACGGGACGTGAAGGCGATCCCGACACTCGTGTGCGGCCCTCCGGGCCGCGCACTCCTGCGGGATGCCAAGGTGGGCCGGCCCCCTTCGCCGCCACTCCGACGCGATCCCGACCTCAGACTGGCCTCGCCGGCGGCCAATCTCCCGCGCGATGACACCCTCGCCAGCCGACCGCCGCGACGCACGTCGACGGTCGGGCGTGCTCGTCGCGCTACGGCCCGACCTTGAGGTACTGCTCCTCGTACCGCCGGATGGAGTCCATGATCACCTGCATCGCGGCCTCGCTCTTCTCCCAGCCCAGGATCTGCACGCGCTTGCCCTCCAGATCCTTGTAGATGCCGAAGAAGTGCTCCACCTCGCGCAGGTAGTGCTGCGGCATGTCGGCGATGTCGAAGTACTCGTTGTGGAACGGGTCGTTGCACGGCACCGCGAGGATCTTGTCGTCCGGCTCGCCCAGGTCGAGCATGCGCAGCACGCCAATGGGGCGCACGTCGATGTGGCACCCGGGAAACGTGGGCTCGTTGATGCGCACGAGGACGTCCAACGGATCGTTGTCCTCGTGTAGCGTGCGCGGGATGAAGCCGTAGTCGCCGGGATAGTGCACCGCCGAGTAGAGCACGCGGTCCAGCCGCATCAGTCCCGAGGTCTTGTCGAGCTCGTACTTGTTCCGGCTGCCGCGCGGAATCTCGATCACCGCCGTCACCTGCTCCGGCGGATGCGGTCCGGGGGGCAGGTCCTTCCAGGGATGGATCACGCGGTCGGGTGTCCGGTGGTGGTGAGCGTGGCGGGTTCGCCCGCCGGCGCGTCGGGACGCGTCATCGTCCCCTTGTAGGCCATCGGCTCCTCGTCCACGCCGAAGTTGGTAGCCGCGAGCTCCTGCACCCGCGCCATCTGCTCGGCCGAGAGCTCCGGCAGGTCCGCCGTGGCGGCGAACTCCGCCAGCTGCTCGGCGTCGTAGATGTTCGGCAGCGTGGTGATCACCATCGGCTCCGCCAGCAGCCACTTGAGCGCCGCCTGCCCCAGCGTCATCCGCTCGGCCAGGAAGTCGAGCGTGGCCACCTTGCGCACGCCGTTCACGAGCCACGAGCGCGGACGGTGGCGCCGGTGGTCGTTGGGCGGGAACACGGTGTCCTCCGTGTACTTGCCCTCCAGCATCCCCGAGGCGTGCGTCACGCGGATGTTGAAGCGGCAGTCGGGCGCGTGCTTGCGGGCCGCGTCGATCATCGGCGTGCCCGGGTGCTGCTCCAGAATGCTCCAGATCATCTGGATGGTGCCCACGTCCGGCTCGCGCTCGCACAGCTCCACCGCCTCGTACAGCCACCCGATGGCCGGGCCGAACGCCGCGCCCCACACGCGCACCTTGCCCTCGCGCTGCAGCGCGCGGCACGTCTCCCAGATCTCGGGCGTGCGCACGTGCTCCATCTTGATGTTGTGCAGCTGCAGCACGTCCAGCCGGTCGGTCTCGAGCCGCGTGAGGCACTGCTCCACGGCGAAGCGCATGTACTCCGGGTCCAGCCGCTGCGGCAGTTCGTTCTGCCCACGGCGCGCCGACGCGGCCGCCTCGTCGTAGATGTCGTAGCCGATCTTGGTGCCGATCACCACCTCGTCGCGCCGGCCGCGGAACGCCTCGGCCAGCTGCCGCTCGCTGCGGCCGTTGCCGTAGGTGTCGGCCGCGTCGAAGAAGTTGACGCCGTGATCGTCCAGCGCCGAGCGCAGCATCGTGACGGCTTCGGCGTCCGTCTTCTCGCCCCACCAGTTGGTGGCCAGCGTCCAGGTGCCGAGCCCCACCTCGGAGACGGCGATGTCCGTATTGGGAAAGGTGCGGTACTTCATGGTGTCTGATCGGATGGGAGAATGCGTGGCGCGTGCGAGCGGGCGGCTCAGTCCTGGGAGGCGCGGCGCAGCACGCCGGCCGCCTCGGTCGCGAAGTACGTGATCACCATGTCCGCGCCGGCACGGCGGATGGCCAGCAGCGACTCCATCATCGCTCGCTCGCCATCCAGCCATCCGCGCTCGGCGGCGCCCTTGAGCATCGCGTACTCGCCGCTCACCTGGTAGGCGGCCAGGGGAAAACCCGTGGCCGCCTTCACGCGGGCGATGACGTCCAGATAGGCGCCGGCCGGCTTCACCATCACCATGTCGGCGCCCTCGTCGATGTCCAGCTGCACCTCGCGCAGTGCCTCGTCGGCGTTGGCGGGGTCCATCTGGTAGCTGCGCCGGTCACCGAACGCCGGCGTGCTCTCGGCCGCCTCGCGGAAGGGGCCGTAGAAGGCGGACGCGTACTTGGCCGCGTAGCTGAGGATGGCCGTGCGCGTGTGGCCCGCCTGGTCCAGCGCCGCGCGAATGTGGCCCACGCGGCCGTCCATCATGTCGCTCGGCGCCACGATGTCCGCGCCCGCCTCGGCGTGCGAGAGCGCCTCGCGCGCCAGCAGCTCCAGCGTGGCGTCGTTGTCCACGTCGCCGTCGGCGGTGAGCACGCCGCAGTGGCCGTGCGCCGTGTACTCGCACATGCAGACGTCGGTGATCACCGGCCACGCCGGGAACTCGCGCTTGAGCGCGCGCACCGCCTCCTGCACCGGCCCATGCTCGTGCCACGCCATGGAGCCTTCGTCGTCCTTCACGTCCGGGATGCCGAAGAGCAGCACGCCGCCCACGCCGGCGGCGATCGCCGCCTCGGCGTCGCGCAGCAGCTCGTCCACCGAGGTCTGCACGACGCCGGGCATGGAGCCCACCGGCCGGCGCACGCCGCGGCCGGGCCGCACGAACAGCGGTAACACGAGCTGCGCCGGGTCCAGGCGCGTCTCGCGCACCAGGCCGCGGAGCGCCGCGGTGCGGCGCAGCCGGCGTGGACGCTGGATGAGCGAGCGCACGGCCGCGAACGAATCGGTGGATGGTGTGAACGACATGGCTATGGGACTCCGGGGTACGAGCGCCGGACGCGCTCTCAGAATCTAACGTCCGCCCCGGGCGGACGGGGCAGCCGGCCGGCGGCCGCCGAGCGCTACTCCGGTTGCGGCGCTGGCAGCGAGCGGGCGGAGGCCAGTGCTCCGAGAATGTCGCTCGCCCCCTGCCCCAGGAGCGCGGTGGCCAGCTCGCGGCCAGCGAGGGCCGGGTCCGCCGGCGTCACGGCCAGCGCACCGCGCGTCACGCGTCCGCCGTCCACGCTCGCCACCAGTCCGTGCAGCAGGAGCGCGCCGTCGTCCTCGCCATCCGGCATGGCGAGCGCGCCGATGGGCACCTGGCACCCGCCCTCCAGCGCCCCCAGGAACGCGCGCTCGGCCGCCACCGCGCGCGTCGTGGGCGGGTGGTCCAGCGAGGCGAAGAGCGCGCGCAGCGGCTCGTCGTCGGTGCGCACCTGGATGGCGATGGCCCCCTGCCCCGCCGCCGGCAGCCAGGCCGGCGGCTCCAGATAGGCCGCGATGCGCGCCGCCATGCCCAGCCGGTGCAGCCCGGCCGCGGCCAGCACCGCCGCCTGCACCTGGCCCTCGTCGATCTTGCGCACCCGCGTGGGCACGTTGCCACGCAGGTCGGCCACGCGCAGGTCGGGGCGCGCGGCCAACAGCTGCGCGCGTCGGCGCAGGCTGGACGTGCCCACGAGCGCGCCCGCCGGCAGCGACGCGAGGTCCGTCGCCGCCACGCCGGGGGCCAGGAGCAGCGCGTCGCGCGCGTCCTCGCGCTCCAGATGCGCCACCACCATCAGCCCCGGTGGCGACTGCGTGGGCAGGTCCTTGAGCGAGTGGACGCAGCAGTCCACGCGGCCTGCCAGCAGGTCCACCTCCAGCTCCTGCGTGAACAGCCCCTTGGCGCCGATGGCGCTCAGCGGCTGGTCCAGCCGCTGGTCCCCCACCGTGGTGTAGGTGGCGAGCTCGCTCTGCACGCCACGTTCGGCGAGCGCCGCCTGCACCTGGCGCGCCTGGAACAGCGCCAGCTCGGACGCCCGCGTCCCGATGCGCAGCACCCGCATGGCGGGCGTGCCGCTCACGGACACGCCGCGCGCTCCGCCGCGCGCTTCGCTGTGCGGTCAGGCATCGGAGTCGCCGCCGTCGGTCGCGCGATCGCCCGCATCGGCCGGCGCCCACGTGGCGGCGTCCGCCAGGATGGCCTCCACCAGGCCATCGATGCTGAACTCCGTCGCCTCCACCCGCACGTCGAGCCCCGCCTCGCGCGCCGCCTCGCTGGTCACCGGGCCAATGCTGGCCGCCGGCGCCCGGCGCGCGGCGTCCTCGCCCACCGCCGCCACGAAACCCGCCACCGTGGACGCGGACGTGAACGTCACGAGGTCCACCTGCCCCTCGGCGAGCGCCGCGCGCAGCGGCTCGGCGCCCTCGGCGTTGGGCACCGAGCGGTAGATGTGCACCACGTCCACCAGCGCCCCCATCTCGTCCAGGCCGTCCGGCAGCACGTCGCGCGCGCCCTCGGCCGTGGCGTAGAGCACGCGCGTGCCGGCCACGTCGTGGCGTTCCTGCAGTGCCTCGAGCAGCCCCTCCGCCACGAAGCGCTCGGGCATCACGTCCACCGCGATCCCGTGGCGCAGCAGCGCGTCCGCGGTGCCCTTGCCGATGGCCGCCACCCGCGCGTGCGCCAGCGCGCGCGCGTCGCGCCCCGTGGCCCGCAGCGCCTCCCACACCAGCCGCACCGCGTGCTGGCTGGTGAACAGCACCCACTCGTAGGCCTCCAGCGCGGCCAACGCCTCGTGAAGTGGCTCCGGGTCCAGCGGCTCCATGCGCGTGGCCGGCACGGCGAGCACCGTGGCACCCAGCTCCCGTAGCCGCCGCGCCATCTCGCTCCCGTGCTCGGGGCGCGTGACCACCACGGTGCGGCCGAACAGCGGCCGCCGGTCGAACCACGCGATCTCGTCGCGCAGCAGCACGCTCCAGCCGATCACCGTGATCACCGGCGCCGAGAGCCCGGCGCGGCGCACCTCGTCGGCCAGCGTGGCCAGGGTGGCCGTCACGGTCCGCTGGCGCGCGTGGGTACCCCACTGGATGGCGGCCGCCGGAATCTCGCCGGGCAGCCCACCCGCCTCGAGCGCGGCGGCGATGGCCGCCAGCCGCTTGACGCCCATGTAGAGCACCAGCGTGCCGCCCGACTGCGCGAGCGCCGCCCAGTTGGTCTGGCTGCCGGTCTTGTCCGGCGCCTCGTGCCCGGTGACGAAGGTGACCGACGTCGCCAGCCCGCGGTGCGTCACCGGGATTCCCGCGTAGGCCGGCGCGGCGATGCCCGACGTCACGCCCGGCACCACCTCGAACGCCACCTCGGCCTCGGCCAACGCCTGCGCTTCCTCACTGCCGCGGCCGAAGACGAACGGATCGCCGCCCTTGAGGCGCACGACGCGCTTGCCCTCGCGCGCCAGGCGCACGAGCAGCGCGTTGATGTCGTCCTGCCGGGCCGAGCGCTCGTCGCCGCCGCGCTTGCCCACGAAGTGGAGCTCGGGCGGCGCCTGGGTCGGGTCACCGCGCTCGAGCAGCGCGGGGTGGGCGAGCGCGTCGTACACCACCGCGTCGCACCGGTCCAGCAGCTCGCGCGCGCGCACCGTGAGCAGCCCCGGGTCACCGGGGCCGGCGCCCACCAGGTACACCATGCCGCCCGGCTGCACCTGGTGCGATCCGAGCTCGGGCAGCTCGTCGGACACGTACTCGTCCAGCCATGCCGCGGCGTCGGGCGCCGTGAAGTCGTCGTCAGCGCTGGCCACGCGCGCCGCCCGTCTCATCCTGTGCGTCGAGCTGCCGTTCCACGGCGTCCAGCCGGCGCGAGCGCCAGACGAGGGAGAGCGCGTAGGCGGCGTAGACCACGGCCGCCGCGGCGTAGGCCGCCTGGTAGTAGATCGCGTTGTCGGGCATCAGAGCTCCGCTCCCCGCGCCACCAGCGCGTCGCGGCGCACGGTCAGGCGATAGCGCGCGCGCAGGAAGGCCACGAACAGCAGCGTGAACGCCGCGAAACCCATGAAGAAGGTCACCTGCATCTCGCCGGGCATGGAGGGCGCGCTCGGCTTGAGCACGATGGGCATGGGGTGCAGCGTGCGGAACAGGTACACGCTCAGATGGATGAAGGGCACGAGCAGCGCCGCCAGGATGCCCACCACCGCCGAGTAGCGGGCGCGCATCGCCGGCTCGTCCACGGCGCCGCGGAGCACCAGGTAGCCCACGCCCACGAACCAGAGGAAGAGCGTGAGGGTGAGCCGGGCGTCCCACGTCCACCAGGTGCCCCAGATCGGCTTGCCCCACAGGGGGCCGGTGACGAGCACCGTGGTGGTGAACACCACGCCCACCTCGGCGGCCGCCTCGGCCACCCGGTCCAGCTTCTCGTCCTTGAGCCAGAGGTAGAGCAGGCTGGCCACGGCCACCAGCCCGAAGCCCAGGTAGAGGCCCACGAAGGCGGCGGTGGCGTGCACGTAGAGGATCTTCTGCGCCGGGCCCTGCATGGCCTCCAGCGGCGTGAAGAAGATGGCTCGCACGTAGGTGGCGGCCACGGCGAGGACGGCGAGGACGAGCAGCCAATCGATTCCGCGGCGGGCGGCGGGCCCGCGTCGCGGTGGCGCCGCGGTGGCGGAGGGGTCGGTGGCGAGAGTCTTGGTCATGATGAGGCGCAGGCGAATGGCGCGGCCGGCAGCGGAAGGGTGCGGGGCCGGGGGCGCGTGGGGCGTAATCTAAGACTCGGGGGGGCCCCCCGCTGCGCGGACGCCCCCGTGCCCGCCGCTCCGCCCTACTCCTCCAACGTGTACGGAAACGCCAGCGTGCACGCCACCAGGAACACCAGGTCGAACCCCAGCAGGATCCTGAGCCACGGCCACGCCTCGGCCATCGGCCGGCCGGCCAGCAGCCGCGCCGTCACCTGCGCCGCCGGCATCACGATGGGCACGAAGAACGGCAGCGCGAGCATGGGCAGCAGCAGCTCCGCCAGCCGCGTGTTCACCGCCATGGCGCTGAACAGCGTGCCCACGCACACCAGCCCCACCGCCGCCAGCACCGCGATGCCCGCCAGCGCCGGCCACACCCCGCCCAGCGGCACGTTGTAGAACAGCGCCACCGCCGGAATGGCGAACGCCTGCACCGCCAGCACGAACACCAGGTTCGCGAAGGCCTTGCCCAGGAAGATCGCCTCCCGCTCCACCGGCGCGGCCAGCAGCGCGTCCACCGCGCGGTCCGCCTGCTCCAGCGAGAACGAGCGGTTGAGCCCCAGCAGCCCGCTGAAGGTGAAGATCACCCACAGCACCCCGGGCGCCAGATCCAGGCTCGACACCGCCGTGGCGTCCCACGCGAAGAAGAAGATCACCACCGCCAGCAGCGCGAATACGAGCGCGCTGAAGAACGCGCTCCGCGTGCGGAACTCGATCGCCAGATCCTTGCGCGCCACCAGCCACGCCGCGGCCAGCAGCCCCGGTCCACGCTGAGATCCCACCGCGCTAGACGCCACTGGTCACCTCGGTCATCGATCCACTCGCCACCACGCTCGTCAACAGCTCGCGATACTGCGCCGCGTAGCGCGCCGGCTCCACCGCGGCCCGCGGCTCGCTGCGCACGATCTGCCCGTCCCGCATGATGGCCGCGTGCGTGGCCAGGGCCAGCCCCTCGGCCAGGTTATGGGTCACGAGGATCATGGCCACGCCATGCGCGGCGAGCTCCGTGAGGGCCGCGGTGAGCGCCGCGGCGCCCACCTCGTCCAGGCCGGTGTAGGGCTCGTCGAGCAGCACCACGCGCGGCTGGTGCACGATGGCCCGCGCGATGGACACGCGCTGCTGCAGCCCGCGGCTCAACGAGCGCACCGTGGACTCCGCGCGGTCCAGCACGCGCAACCGCTCCAGCGCCGCCTCCGCCGCGCGCGCCGGCTGTGACACGCCGTAGAGCCGCGCCGTGAACACCAGGTTCTCGCGCACCGTGAGCGCCGCGTACAGCATGCTCTGGTGGGACACGAGCCCCACCTGCGCGCGGGCCTCGGCGTCACCGGCCAGCGTGACGCCGCCCACGCGCACCGTGCCGGCCTGCGGTCGTAGCAGCCCGGCCAGCACGCGCAGCAGCGTGGTCTTGCCGGCGCCATTGGGGCCGAAGAGCGCCAGGCACTCGCCGGGCTCCAGCGCCAGCGACACGCCGTCCAGCGCGCGCCGGCGCCCGTAGTGGCGCACCAGGCCCTGGGCGTCCATGGCCGGCGCCGGCGCGGCGCGCGGGTCGGCGTGCGACGTGGAAGTGGATGAGGCGAGCATCGCCGAAGGTTAGCCGCATCGGCTGGTTGCGGGCTACCCGCGTGGCCATGGCCGCGGGCGTGCCGGCCCCCGCGAGCGCCCGCCGCGCCCCCCGGTGGAACCTCCGCCGGTTGCCGCGCGCCAGCTCACCCTGCAAACTCCCTGATGACCGCCGCCGGTGCGTCGCCGCCGATTCACGTCTTTCCCTGGCACCTCATGCCCGACATCGACGTCCTTCTCTCCGAGACCCGTTCCTTCCCGCCGCCCCCCGACTTCGCCGAGCGGGCCATCGTGAGCGATCCCGCCGTGTACGACGCCGGAGCGCAGGCGCCCGAGGCGTGGTGGGCCGACCAGGCCAGCCAGCTGGAGTGGATGGAGCCGTGGACCGAGGTGATGGAGTGGACGCCGCCGCACGTGCGCTGGTTCGCGGGCGGCAAGCTGAACGCCTCGGTGAACTGCGTGGACCGCCACATCCGCGGCCCGCGGCGCAACAAGGCCGCCATCATCTTCGAGGGCGAGCCCGGCGACCGGCGCACCCTCACCTACTGGGACCTGTACTGCGACGTCACGCGGTTCGCCAACGTCCTCCGGAGCATGGGCGTGGGCAAGGGCGACCGCGTGGCCATCTACCTGCCCATGATCCCCGAGGCGGTGATCTCGATGCTCGCCTGCGCGCGCATCGGCGCCATCCACTCGGTGGTGTTCGGCGGCTTCTCGCCGGAGTCGCTGCGCGACCGCATCGATGACGCGCAGGCCAAGCTCCTCATCACCGCCGACGGCGGCTACCGCCGCGGGCAGACGGTGCCGCTCAAGCGGAACGCGGACAGGGCCATCGAGGGCTCCACATCCATCGAGAACGTGATCGTGGTGATGCGCCGCCCCGGCAGCAGCGGCGACGAGGCGTTCGCGCAGATGCAGGAGGGGCGCGACCACTGGTGGCATCGCGTGATGCAGCGCGCCCCGCTGCACTGCGAGCCGGAGCCCATGGACGCCGAGGACGTGCTCTTCATCCTCTACACGTCCGGCACCACCGGCAATCCCAAGGGCATCGTGCACACCACCGGCGGCTACCTCACCGCCGTGGCCTCCACTTCCCGCATGGTGTTCGACCTCAAGGACGACGACGTGTTCTGGTGCACCGCGGACGTGGGCTGGGTCACCGGGCACTCGTACGTCACCTACGGCCCGCTGGCCAACGGCGCCACCTGCCTGCTCTACGAGGGCGCGCCCGACTGGCCGGAGAAGGATCGCTTCTGGGACATCTGCGAGCGCCACGGCGTCACCATCCTCTACACCGCGCCCACCGCGATTCGCGCCTTCATGAAGTGGGGCGCGCAGTATCCGGCCCGGCACGATCTCTCGCGACTCCGCCTGCTGGGCTCCGTGGGCGAGCCGATCAACCCGGAAGCGTGGATGTGGTACCACGAGCACATCGGCGGCAAGCGTTGCCCCATCGTGGACACGTGGTGGCAGACCGAGACCGGCGCCATCGTCATCTCGCCGCTGCCCGGCCTGACGGCCACCAAGCCGGGTAGCGCCACGCGGCCGCTGCCGGGCTTCGCCGTGGAGCTGTTGAGCAGCGACGGCACGCCCATCCCCGTGGGTGGCGGGCTGCTCGCGATGACGCGGCCGTGGCCGTCCATGCTGCGCACCATCTGGAACGACGACGAGCGCTACGTGCAGACGTACTTCTCCAAGTGGCCCGGCCGGCCCGACCTCTACTTCGCCGGCGACGGCGCCAAGCGCGACGAGGAAGGCTACTTCTGGATCCTGGGCCGGGTGGACGACGTGCTCAACGTCGCCGGGCACCGCATCGGCACCATGGAGGTGGAGTCCGCCCTCGTGGAGCATCCCTCGGTGGCCGAAGCGGCCGTGGTGGGCAAGACGCACGAGCTCAAGGGGCAGGCCATCGCCGCCTTCGTCACGCTCCGCGAGGGGCAGCACCCGTCGCTCGAGCTGCGCGACGAGCTGCGCGAGTTCGTGGCCGAGAAGATCGGCGCCATCGCTCGGCCCGACGACATCCTGTTCAGCGCGGATCTGCCCAAGACCCGCTCCGGCAAGATCATGCGCCGGCTGCTGCGCGACATCGCCGAGGGGCGGGCCCTGGGCGACACCACCACGCTGGCCGATCCCGCGGTGGTGGCGGGGCTCAAGGAGCAGTACGAGGCACAGGAGAGCTGACCCGGCCGCACTCTCGCTAGTGGACACCGGCACACCGCCTGCACTAACGTTCAGGTGGCCGTCCTCCCCCACCCCCGCGCCATGCTGCTTCGCCGCCTCTTTCCCGAGACGATCTTTCCCCGGAAGCTCACGCCCACGGCCGACCGCCGGCTGCGGCTCGCGCAGGCGCGCGCCGAGGAAGCGATCATCCGCGCGCACGTGGACAACGCGCTCATGTTCGTGGACACGCTGGCCGAAGACCTGCCGTTCGACCGGGCCATCGACAGCTACGTGCGCGCCATGGGCATCCCGGAGCCGCTCGCGAGCACGGTGGCCACCCGCACCCTCGTGGTGCTGGGCCAGGACCTGGTGCCCTACCGCAAGCGCGCGCGCGAGGACGAGGAGGGCATGGGCAGCGACGGCAAGCCGCGCCTGCGGCTGAACGACGCCTCCGAGGCCAAGCAGCGGTCCATGCGCCGGGCCTGAGGCCCGGGAGCGCAGGGCCGGCATGCTCCAACGACGAACGCCGCGCGGCAGTTGCCGCGCGGCGTTCGTCCATTCGCAGGGTGCGTGCGCCGGTCAGGCCGGCCGCGCACGACTCCGCAGCCCGTCGTCCGGCGTCGCGGCCCGCTCACCCCGCTCGGCCCGCCAGTCCAGCAGCGCCAGCACGAACATCACCACCACCAGGATGGCCGACACCACGCACCACATGCAGATGGCGTGGATCACGAACAGCTCCAGCCAGGTGAGATAGGCGGAGAAGAGCACGCCCCAGCCGGTGAGCGCCGCGAGGCCGAGCGAGACCCCGCGGTGCGCCGCCCACCGGCCGCGCAGGCCCACGAACGCCAGCGCGAAGGTGGCCAGATAGAAGCCCAGTCCCCACACCGCCACCGGCAGGCCGAGGAGCATGGCCCACCGGCTCGTGTTCACCGTCTCGCACGAGCCCACGGAGCAGCTCAGGTTCCCGATGATCCCGAGCTTGTACAGCGTGAGGTAGAGCGAGATGAAGATGCCGGCGAAGGCGATCGCCGCGACCGCCTGGCGTCGGCTCACTAGCGGGTGCCCGCCGGCGCCGCCGTCGAGTCGGGCCGGGCCACCGCCGGCTGCGCGGCCAGGGCCTGGTCCACGTAGCCCTTGAACTGGTCGTAGTTCACGGCGCCGGGCACCATGCGGTTCCCGATGAAGAACGTGGGCGTGGAGGTCACCCCGCGACGCATTCCCTCGGCCTTGTGGCTCGTGATGAGGGCATGGTGCTTGTCGCTCTCGTAACACGTCTTCCACGCAGCCACGTCCAGGCCGATGTCCGCGGCGTACCGCGAGAACACGCCCTGGGGATTGCGCGTCACGTTGGCTTCCCAGTCGTTGAAGCCGAAGAAGATCTTGTCGTGCATCTCCCAGAACTTGTTCTGGTCGGCGGCGCACGCGGCGGCGTAGGCGGCGCCGGCGGCATTCCGATGCTGCTCGAGCGGGAAGAAGTAGAAGGTGAACTGCACCTGGCCCGTCTCCACCAGCCGCTTGCGCACGTCGGGCTCGGTCACGGTGGCGAACACCATGCACGCCGGGCATTCGAAGTCGGCGAACTCCGACACCTTCACCGGCGCGTTCGGATCACCGATGGAGAAGCCCTTGACGTCGCTCACGGCGACGCTGGGATCGACCACGAAGGCATCCTGCTTCGCCTTGTTGCCGCCCATCAGCATGGCGACCACGGCCACCACGGCGATGCCGCCCAGCAGGAGGTAGAACTTCCCCATCCCGGGCTTCCTGGAGGACTTCACCACGTCCGATCGTCCTCGTCGTCCCGCGTCCACTCGCTTGCTTCCCATGTACCCTCGTCGGTGTTCTTGGCGTCGGCCACGATGCGCCGGTGCTCGGCGATCTCCGGCGTATCGTACGTGGCGCGGACTTCGTAGTGAAAGAGCTCGCTCCGCACGTTGCCGATCAGCTCCGTGAGCTCGCCGGCATGCTGCAGCGCGTTCCCGTGCGCGTCGAGCTCCAGGATGCGCTGCGCGAGCGCGCGCAGCATGGCCTCGAGATTCCGCGCTCGATCGTCGTCGTACGTCTGGTCGGACATCGTGCGCCTCCCAACCCTGAATGATCGCGCCGCCTGGCATGGCCGGCCCCGGTGCCGGCGAGGAGCGTGCCGGTGGGGGAGCGACAACCGGGCTGAGCGATCCTGAAAGCTATGACGGGGCGAGGCTCGTGCAAGCAACCCGTCGGTGATTCATCGGGCGTCCACGCCTGCGCCCCCCGACTTGACCCGGACGCCGTTCGCGCAGACACTCCACGCGCTCCACTTCACCGTCGCACTCCTCCGGAGGTCCTCATCGACGCCGACACCCTGCGCGTGCCCGTCGGGCCCGGCGCGCTCCATGTGGATCGCTACGGCCACGGCGGCCCGCCCATCGTGCTGCTGCACGGCTTCGCCACCTCCAGCTTCCTGTACCGTCACGTCGCTCCGGCGCTGGCGCATCTGGGGCATACCGCGTTCGCGGTGGATTTGTTCGGCTACGGCGAGTCCGACCGGCCGCTCGACGCCGATTTCGGCATCGCCGCGCAGGCGGAGTACGTGGACCAGGCCCTCACCGCGCTCCGGGTGGGCCGGCCTACCCTGGTTGGCGTGGGGCTGGGCGGCGCCGTGGCGCTCCGCCTGGCCGCCTTCCGCCCCGACCGGCTGCGGCGCCTGGTGCTGGTGAACTCGCCGGCGTTCGATCTCGTGCCGGGGCGCGACGTGCGCGAGCTGCAGCGCAACGCGGCCCGCTACGCGCTGCAGGCGCAGCGGAGCGTGCTGGGCGTGGCCCCCCTGCTCACGCCCGTGCTGCAGGACCTGGTGGCCAGCCCCGAGGCCATGCCGGAGCGGCTCGTGGGCCGCTATCTCGCGCCGTTCGTGGGCCGCGACGGCGTGAGCCACCTCATCGCCCTCGCCAATGCCATCCGCGGCGAGGAGCTGGAGGAGATCGAGCTGGGCGCCGTCTCCACCCCCACGCTGGTGGTGTGGGGTGACGCGGACTCGCTGCTCGAGCCCGTGGTGGCCAACCGCATCGCCCGCGAGATCCCCGACTGCCAGGTGACGCACCTGCCCAGCGTGGGACAGCTCGTGCCCGAGGAGAATCCCGAGGAGCTGGTGCGCCTGGTGCACGACTTCAGCCTGGCCCGCGGAACGGAGGTCGCGTGACCGTGGTACGAGGAGATACTCCACACACGCGGGAAACTCCCCGCGCACTGGAATGCAAGGCCTTCATGCGTTAGATTTTAAGCTTGTCACCTACACACGCGAGTTTCATGGCCAAGCAGAAAACCAGACGTAAACCGGTCACGGAGCCCACTCCCTTCGAGCAGGCCCGCGACGAGATGTTCCAGCATATCATGCGGTGCGGCGTAATCGGATCCGACTCCGAGCTCCAGACGGAGTGGTTCGACGATACGATCGGGTACCTGGCAGAGCGGTACCACGAGCTGAGCCCCGCGAAGGTTGCGGAGCTGCGTACCCTGGGCGAGCGCTTCGTGCAGCCGCCCAAGGTCCAGATGGCCGAAGAGTCGGCCGCCTCAGCCGCCTGAAGGTTAGCAGGCGCGGTTCACCGGCCTCCTGAGCGGTGCAGCAACAACGCAACGCCCCTCAAAAGAGGGGCGTTCGTGTTTCCGGGAATGTCGCGGCGATGTCGCGCCCTGCCCCGGCGGGTGGCGAGATCAGCGCGCCGCGCCCCGTGTCCGCAGCACCACCGCCACCCGCAGCCCGTGCCCCACCCCCGCCTCCAGGGCGGGCCGCAGCCGCCCGCCCACCGGAGGCCCCTCCACTCCGGCCAGCGCCAGTAGCCCCGCCTGCCCGCCCTGCCCGCGATCCCAACGCACGCCCAGACCGCCGGCGCCGTAGAACGACCACCGCTGCTGCCCGCGT
>DATANT010000448.1:0-35602 GCA_036266115.1 Gemmatimonadaceae bacterium
CCGGCGGCAGCTCCGCCGCGCCGTCCAGCGCCTCCAGCAGCTGCCGCAGCGCGTCGCCCGCGCTCAGGAGCTCCGGCAGCCGCGCGAGCCGATCCCGGTGCGCCGCGCTCGCCTCGGGGCAGCGCTCGAGCGTGGCGCGCACCTCGCGCAGCAGCGTCGCCACCGAGCGAAAGCTCCCCGTCATCAGCAGGTGCACGAGCAGCGTCTCCAGCGCGGCACAGGCGTCCTCGCGCGCGCCCTCGTGGTGGCCGTGCAGCTCGAAGATGTCGAGCAGCATGCCCGTGGTGGTGCTGCGCAGGTCGCGGTTGTACTCACGCTCCACGCAGTCGCGCAGGTACTCCACCTCGTCGGCGTTCAGGAAGTGCAGCGTGCCTTCGTAGTCGTCGATGCGCACGAGACCGGCCGCGGGCTGGGCCACGACCGGCTCGGCCAGCACCGTGGGGGCGAGCTCGCCGTCACCGTTCGCGCCCCGGAACGCGAACACGCCGTCCGCCTGGAGGTCCACGTACCGGTAGCGCAGGTGCGCCAGGTCGCGCTCCCAGAGCAACGTGATCAGATCGTCTTCCACGTTGCCCACGCGGCGCACGGCGGCCAGCAGGTCGAGCAGCTCCGGCAGCTCGTCCTGCTCGAAGCCCGGCGTCAGCCGCAGCTCGCGGATGCCGTCCTTGAAGAACAACCAGGGCAGCGCCTCGCTGGACTTGTCCTGCTCCACGAGCACCGCCCTTCCCTCCCACCGCAGCTCCGTCTCCGCCACCGCCAGCACCAGCTCGTCCGTCTTCTCCCACAACGGCACGAACGTCGCGCGCAGCTGGTCCAGCGCGCGCAGGTACGTGGGATTGTTGTGCAGATAGAGCTGGTGCGCGCGCGCCGTCTTGCCGAGCTGGCGCAGCAGATCCTCCACCACGGTGGGCGAGAATGGTGCGTCGTGCAGCTCGGGGTCGGCGGTCGACGCGGCGCGCGCGGCGGCGGTGGAGTTCATGCGTCCAGGTGCAGTAGCTCGCTCACCTGCGCCATGTCCTTGTCGCCACGCCCGCTCACGCACAGCAGTACCGGCGCATCGGGTGCCCAGCGCCCGCGCTGCTTCGCGATCCACGCCACGGCGTGCGCGGTCTCGAGCGCGGGAATCACGCCCTCCAGACGGCTGAGCAGCACGAGCCCGTCCAGCGCCTCGGCGTCGGTGATGGCCACGTAGGTGGCGCGCCCGCTGTCCTTGAGGTAGGCGTGCTCGGGGCCCACGCCGGGGTAGTCGAGCCCCGCCGACACCGAGTGCGCCGGATGCACCTGGCCGGCGGCGTCCTGCAACAGATAGCTCATGGCGCCGTGCAGCACGCCGGGCGTGCCCATGGAGAGGGACGCCGAGTGCCGGCCCGTGGCGAGCCCCTCCCCGGCCGCCTCCACGCCCACCAGCTCCACGTCCGCATCCGCCACGAAGGCGTGAAAGATTCCCATGGCATTGCTCCCGCCTCCCACACAAGCCACCACGCTGGCCGGCAGGCGGCCGGCCAGCTCGAGCATCTGACGCCTCGCCTCCTCTCCGATCACCGCCTGAAAGTCGCGCACCATCCGCGGATAAGGTGCCGGTCCCACCACCGAGCCGATGATGTAGTGGCTGTCCGTCACGTTCCCCACCCAGTCGCGGATGGCCTCGGTGGTCGCGTCCTTGAGCGTCCGGGTGCCGCTCAGCACCGGCACCACGCGGGCGCCGAGCAGCCGCATGCGGAAGACATTCAGCTCCTGGCGCCGCATGTCCTCCTCACCCATGTAGATGACGCACTCCATGCCGAAACGGGCACACACGGTGGCGGTGGCCACGCCGTGCTGCCCCGCCCCGGTCTCGGCGATGATGCGCCGCTTGTCGAGGCGCCGCGCGAGCAGGATCTGCCCCACCGTGTTGTTGATCTTGTGAGCCCCGGTGTGGTTCAGGTCCTCGCGCTTGAGGTACACCGGCGCGCCCACGTGCTCGGAGAGCCGGGGCGCCGCGGTGAGCACCGACGGCCGGCCCACGTAGTCGCGCAGCAGCCCGCCCAGCTCCGCGCGGAAGGTGGCGTCGGCGAGCGCGGCGCCGAGCGCCGTCTCCAGCTCCTCCAGCGCCGGGATCAGCGTCTCGGGCACGTAGCGGCCGCCGAACTCGCCAAAGCGATCGTGGTCCGGGCGGCTGGCGGCGTTCGGGAGGAGAGTCGTGGGTTCGGTCATGCAATGCACTCCGGCGTGGCGACGGCGGCGACGAAGCGCCGCATGAGATCATGGTCCTTGATGCCGGCGCGCTGCTCCACCCCGGACGACACGTCCACGACCGTGGGCGCGAGGGTGGCGGCGGCCGCCGCGACGTTCGCGGGCGTGAGCCCGCCGGCGATCACCAGCGGCCGCCCGCGACGCACGGCGGCCAGCTCCGAGGCGATGGCGTCCCAGGCCAGCTGGCGCCCGGTTCCGCCCAGGGCATCCGGGGCGTGCGGGTCCAGCAGGACGGCGTCGGCCGCCTCGAACAGCTCCAGGAGTGGCGCCGGCTCGAGCGTCCCGCGCACGCGGCACACCGCCCATACGGCGCCGCCGAAGCGCTCGCGCACCAGCGCCACGTCCGCCGGCGTGGGATCGCCGTGCAGCTGCACCACGTCCAGCGCCAGCGTGGTGGCCACCCGCGCGATCTCCGCTGCCGACTGCGCGCCGAAGACGCCCACGGTGCGAGCCGTCGGGCGGGCGGCGGCGAGCACGTCGGCCGCGATCTCGACGGTGACGAGGCGCGGCCCGCCGGCGAACACCACGCCCACGTAGGCCGCCCCCAGGGCCGCGGCGCCGGCGGCGTCCTGGGGGCGGGTGAGCCCGCAGATCTTGACGCCGGGCGTCATGCCGCGGCCACCGGGCGGCCGCGCACCGGCACACCGGTGAGCGCGGCGACCGCACCCCGGGGGTCAGGCGCGGCCGACAGGCTCGAGCCCACGAGCACCGCGTCCGCGCCGGCGCGGGCGGCGCGCTCCACGTCGGCCCGCGACGCGACCCCGCTCTCCCACACCCCCACCGACCCCGCCGGGATCTGGGGCACCAGCCGATCGCCGGTGGCGGCATCGATGGCGAGCGTCTCCAGGTCGCGCGTGTTCACCCCGATCACGGCGGCCCCGAGCTCCGCCGCGAGCGCCAGCTCCGCCTCGTCGCGCACCTCCACCAGCGTCTCGAGCCCCAGTTCGAGGGCGCAGGCCGCCAGGTCGCCGAGCAGCGCGGGCGGCACGGCGCGCGCGATGAGCAGCACCGCGGACGCCCCCAGCGCGCGCGCTTCGGCGAGCTGCACCGGCGCCACCAGGAAGTCCTTGCGGAGCAGGGGCACGGTGACCGCATCCGCGGCGGCCGCGAGGTCCTCCACGCGGCCGCCGAAGTGCGAGGTCTGGGTGAGGATGGACAGCGCCGACGCGCCGCCGGCCGAGTAGCCGCGCACGAACGCGATCAGATCGAGCGCCGGGTTGATGGCGCCCTTGGACGGCGAGCGCCGCTTGACCTCGGTGACCAGGGCGACATCGGCACGGCGCAGCGCGGCCGCGAACGGCGGCGGCGCCGGCCGGGCTTGCGCCAGGCGCACGAGCTCTCC
This sequence comes from Gemmatimonadaceae bacterium, assembly GCA_036266115.1. Lineage (GTDB taxonomy): Bacteria > Gemmatimonadota > Gemmatimonadetes > Gemmatimonadales > Gemmatimonadaceae > DATANT01. The sequence continues at coordinate 3,575 of DATANT010000448.1, forward strand.
ATGCCGGTCAGCGAGCGCTGCCGCGCGTACCCAGGACTCGGCCACGAGCGTGCCGAGCACCCCGGAAGGTGGCTTCCAACGTTGATATGCTTGCACTTCGGCCCTTATTCGGCTAACGTAGTCTTCGGCGGGTCTTCGGGTACCGATTTCCGCCTTCTCTCATCCCATTCACCGGGGACGGCCATGCCGCTGACCAAGCGCCAGCGCGAGATCCTGAGTTATCTGCAGGGGTACACCGCCGAGCACGGCTACGCGCCCTGCTTCGAAGAGATCGCGGCGATGTTCAACTATAACTCGCTCGCCACGGTCCACGAACACCTCAGCAATCTCGAGCGCAAGGGCTACATCCGGCGCGGCTACAACGAGAGCCGCGCCATCGAGATCCTGCCGTCGGACATCAGTCCGCGGGCGGTGGAGGTGCCGCTGCTCGGCGCGGTGGCCGCCGGCCTGCCGATCGAGGTGATGAACGATGGTGAGACCATCGCCGTGCCCGACTCGTTCGTGCGGCGGAATGGCAACCATTACGCGCTCCGGGTTCGCGGGAACTCGATGATCGACGAGCAGATCTGCGATGGCGACTTCGTGGTGGTGCAGGAGCGCCCCGGCGCCGACAACGGCGAGACGGTGATCGCGCTGGTGAACGGCAGCGGCGCCACGGTGAAGAAGTTCTACCGCGAGCGCGACGGCCGCATCCGCCTGCAGCCGGCCAACGAGACCATGGCGCCGCTCTACGTGCACGAGAACGACGTGACCATCCAGGGCATCGTCGTGGGTGTGCTGCGGCGGTACTGAGTCCGGCCGCACCCGCTCGGGGCGCTGCGCGCCCCGAGCGGGTGCGGCAGAGTTACCCCCGGTCGCGCCAACCCGTCACTCACCGTCACCCGCGCCGCGCGCCGCACCGGGCGCCGTCGCGACCTCCACCGACTCGACGGGGAAGACGGGAACGATGTCCACGACCACCACGGCGCTCCGGCGCTCGTTCTGGGTCGCGCTGCTCAGCGCCGCCGCCTTCGCCACCGCCGACGCGCAGAGCATCAACGTGCGCGCGCAGGGCCACTTCTACTCGGCCAAGGAAGCCTACCTTGGCAAGCAGTACGAGCGCGCGCTCGACTACGTCTACCGGAGCAAGGAGGCGCTGGACGGTACCAACCGCCAGCTCCAGCATCTCCACGTCCTGGCCGCGTACCACGCCCGGAAGTATGCGGAGGCGCAGCACGAGCTCGAGGCGTTCTTCCAGATCACCGAGAAGAAGCTCCCGGAGTCCAAGTTCGACCGCAGCGTGGAGGAGCTCACCCGCGACGAGGTCACCGAGCTCACCAAGTTGATCAACAAGATCGACGAGGGGGTCGTGGCGGCGGCCGAGGCGGAGCGGGTGGCCACGCGCGAGGCGGAGGCCCGGCGGGCCGCAACCGAGGCGCGCCGTCGGGTGCTGGCCCAGTGGGTGGGCAGCTGGGGCGGCGAGTGGGCCGCGCCCCGTGGGCGGCCCAACACCACCTACCAGCTCCAGCTCCGCGCCACGGACGACGGCCGCTTCAGCGCGGTGTATCGCTGGGAGTCGCCCAGCTACTACGGCGGCGTGTTCGAGGAGGAGATGGTGGGCGAGCTGGTGAACGACAACCTCCTCCGACTGCGCGGAGTCAGATACGGCATCGTCTCGGGCGGCCTGAACAACCGGCGGTACGAGCTGCACACCATCACGCTGAATCGAGTCGGCGACTCGATCTTCGGCAACGCCGCGACCCGCCTGTGGCCGGAGACCGGCATCTCGTTGAAGCGCCTCGACTGAGCCGGCGCCCGGGGCCTACGAGCGGCGCGACACCGCGGGGTTCGCGGCGGCCCTCGCGTAGGCCTCGCGCATACGGTGAAGGGCCGCGGCGCCCAGTCCCTCGTCCAGCGCCTGGCGAGCCACCGCGACCGCCGATGGGTAGTCGGGAGCGCAGCCGCCCACGTACAGCGCGGCCGCCGCGTTGAGCGCCACCGCGGCCCGAGCCGCGGGCGTTCCGCCGCCGCCGAGCACGGCGCCGATGATGGCGGCGTTCTCCGCCGGCCCTCCTCCGGCCAGGTCTGCGGCCTGGAAGCCAGCGTAGCCGAACGCCGCCGGCTCGATGGTCCACTCGCGCAGCGCGCCGTCGCGCACCTCCATCACGTGCGTGGGGCCGAGCGGAGAGATCTCGTCCATCCCCGGCTCGCCATGCACCACCATCGCATGCACGCTGCCCAGGCGGGCCAGCGCGGCGGCCAGCAGTGGGAGGCGCACCGCCTCGGCCACGCCCACCACCTGGCGACCGGCACCGGCCGGATTGGCCAGCGGCCCCACCACGTTCATCACCGTGGGCACCGCGAGCTCGCGCCGCACGGGGCCCACGTGCCGCATGGCCGGGTGCATGAGTGGGGCGAACATGAAGACGATCCCCGCCTCCTCCAGCACGGCCGTCCCCGCTTCCACCGGCGCCTCGATCGCCACGCCAAGCGCCTCCAGCACGTCGGCGCTTCCGCAGCGCGAGGTGAAGGAGCGGTTGCCATGCTTGGCCACCCGCACGCCGGCGCCGGCGGCCACCAGCGCCGCGGCCGTGCTGATGTTGAAGGTGGTGAGCTCGCCGCCGCCGGTGCCACAGGTATCCACGAGTGCCTGCGGATCGCGCGCCGGCAGGTGCACCATGGCGCGCCGCATGGCCTGCGCGGCGCCGGCCACCTCGTCGGCCGTCTCGCCCTTCACCCGGAGCGCGATGAGCAGCGCGGCCACCTGCGCCTCGCTCCCCTCGCCACGCATCACCTCGTCGAATGCGGCGCCGGCTTCCGCGGCGTCCAGCGACCCGCCCATGGCGAGCCGCCGGATGGCGGAGCGCAGCGCGTCAGTCGGCATGCATCGCGTCCAGCAGCCGCTCCGGCAGGCGGGCCTGCCAGGCGATGAGCGAGATGACCAGCGCGAGTAGCCGCACGCGCTCCACGTCCTCGTCCCCGAACACGCCCCGCTGCGCCCGATTGGTGAGGTTCACCACCCCCACCAGCTCGTCGTGATAGACGAGCGGGAAGCTGATGAACGAGCCGGAGGTGAAGTACTGGTCGCCCAGCAGCGGATGCGCGCCTGCCTCGTCCACGTCCTGCACGAGCACCGGTTGCCGCGACTTCGCCACGCGACCCGCGACCCCCTCCCCCACCACGATGCGCGCGCCCTGGGTGACGTGCGGCGCGATGCCGCGCGCGGCCGCGAGGTACAGCTCGCCGGGCACGGGCGAGCGCAGCACGAGCGAGCAGCGCTGCGCCTGCATGTCGTCCCCCACCAGCGCCAGCAGCCCATCCGCCAGCTCGTGCGGATCGGTGGTCTCCGCGTCCAGTGCCAGCACCCGGTCGATCAGGTAGAGCGTGCGCGTGCGCTGGCGCAGCGCCTCGCTCCGTCGGTGCAGCTCCACGTGGGCCTGCTCCAGCTGGCCGGCGGCGGCCGTGAACTGCTGTTCGAGCTGCCCGGCGCGCTGCTGGGCGCGCCGGGCCTCCTCACGCAGCTCCGCGTGCTGCCGCTCCGTGGTCACCTCGGCCGCCTGGGCGGCCGCCGAGCTGCCCGTGGCCGCCAGCGCGTCCGATGCCCGGCGGTCGGCGGCCATGGCCAGCAGCTGCCGCTCCATGACCGCGAGCTTGCGCACGTACTCGCCGTGCACCCGCTGGGTCACGTCCTCGAGCGTGCGCACGGCCTCGCCGCGGGCCTCGCGGTCGGCGAATCGCGCGAAGGCCAGGTCGAACAGCGCGATGGCCGGCGCGAACCGCTCCGAGGTGCGCGAGCCGAAGAACTTCTTGGGCTCGTACAGCGCCACGACGGTGGCCAGGTGACCGTCCACGTGCAGGCCCCGCAGGGAGAGCACCCCTCCATCCGGCTGCACCGGCAGCCCCAGCAGCCGGGCGAACTCGGCGCTCCGGTCGCCCAGGTCGGCGAACTCCGCACCCGCCCGCACCGTGCGGCACACGGCCTCCGGCAGGTGGTCGAGGGTGGTGTCCACCCTGGCCCGCAGCACCTGGTCACCGTGCGCGGTCGCCCGTTCCCGCAGCAGGTCCCGGCGCTCGTCGAACGCGAGCAGCGAGACCGTCGCTCCACGGTCGAGCTCGGCAAGCGCCTCGCCGAGCGCGATGAGCGCGGCGTCGGTCGCTGGCGAGACGGCCAGCGCGTGGGCGAGTGAAGGGATGGTGCGGGGGGCCATGCAGCGGGGGGACGGCGGGCGGGCGGGAGGGCGAAATGTTGAGCCGTACGTCGAGCAAAGTCAATCGGTTCCGGCTCATGCGTCGGCTTGACTCGGGGGGTGCCGCGGGTAACTTGCGTGCCGTATGGCGGCTCGCACCGTACAGCTGGTTCTGCACTACCACGGGGCCCGGTTCGCCGGCTGGCAGCGTCAGGCCACCGAGCGAACGGTTCAGGGCGAGCTCGAGGCCGCCATGGCCCGGTTGTGCGGCGCGCCCACACGTGTCACCGGCGCCGGCCGCACCGATGCAGGAGTCCACGCCCGCGGTCAGGCCGCGGGCGTCGTCGTTCCGGAGCGATGGACCCCCCCGGAGCTGCGCCGGGCGCTCAATGCCATCCTGCCGGCCGACGTCTGGGTGGCCGCCGCGCACGAGATGCACCCGGAGTTCCATCCGCGCTTCTCTGCCACGGCCCGCCGCTACTCGTACCTGGTGGGCCTGGACGAGGACGCCGGCTCGCCGTTCCGCCGATCGCTCGAATGGCACTACCGACGGCCCGTCTGTGCCGACCGCCTGCGCGCCGCCGCCGCCGCACTCGAGGGCGACCACTGCTTTCGCGCCTTCGCCGTGCGCGGCACCGCTCCCGCCACCGACGAGCACCGGTGTACCATCCAGTTGGCCCGATGGGACGACCGGCCGGGCGGCCTCACCCTCACCATCCAGGCCAATCGATTCCTGCACCACATGGTGCGCTTCCTGGTGGGAACGATGCTGGACATCGCCAGCGGCCGGCGCGAGGCCGGCGACCTGGCCCTGCTGCTGGCGGCGCCCGACAACCGGGGCGTCTCGAGCCCGGCGCCGCCACACGCGCTGTACCTGGATCACGTGGAGTACCCCGACCACCTCTACCTGCGCCGCGCATGAAGATCTTCCTCGCCAGCGCCTCACTCGCCGACGTCACGTGGGCGACCGCCAGGCAGCTCGCCGATGGTGTGATGACCTCCCCCGCCCTACTGGCCGACGAGGTGGGGCCCAGCGAGATGCTCTCGCGCCTGCAGGACGTCTGTCGCCTGGCTCCGGGGCCGGTCATCGCCTCCGTGACGTCGATCGGCACCGAGGACATGTATCGCGACGGCCGCGAGCTGGGGCGTCTGGGCGATCAACTGATGGTGGAGGTGCCGCTCGTGGACGATGCGCTCACGGTGATCGGCCGGCTCAAGGCGGACGGCATCCGGGTGGCGGCGGGGCTGGTCTTCACTCCGGCCCAGGCGCTCCTCGCCGCCAGGGCGGGCGCGGTGGCCGTGTGCGTGCCGTTCCGCGACCTGGACGCGTACGGGCAGAGTGGCCTGGAGACCGTCGCCGAGATTCGCCACGTGCTCGATGCGGCCGGCGCCGAATGCGACGTCCTCGCTCTCCAACCGGCTACGCCGGCCGAGCTGGCGCAGTGCGCCACCGCTGGAGCGGACGCCGTCTCGCTCTCGCTGCCCGCCGTGCGCCGGATGCTCGTCCACCCGCTCACGGACCGCGGAGTGGACCAGTTCCTCAATGTGCTGAGCCACATTCCCAAGAGCAGGGTGGCCACATGAAGGGCCGCCGACGGATGGCGCTCGCCATCACCTTCGTGGTGGGCTGTCAGAACTCCGCGCCGTCGGACGCCCAGTCCGCGCGGCAGGACGGCGGCACGCCGGCGCGCGTCACGCCGGCCATGGTGCCGGCGGCGCGGCGCACCCCGATCACCGATGCCGTGGCGAAGGTGGCGCCGGCAGTGGTCACGGTGCAGACCGAGATGGTGGAGCGGGTGCCGGCCGACCCGTTCGAGATGTTCTTCGGCGGACGCTCCGGCCAGCGGCGGGTGCCGGGGCTGGGCTCGGGCTTCATCGTGCGCGCGGACGGCGTGATCGTCACCAACGCACACGTGGTGAGCGGCGCGTCCCGCGTGTCCGTCGCCCTACGCGACGGCACCACCTACGACGCCAAGGTGCTGGGCGCGGACGAGGCGAACGACCTGGCGGTGCTCAAGATCGACGCGCGCGACCTGCCCGTGGCGGAGATGGGCGACTCCAACGGCGCGCTCATCGGCGAGTGGGTGATCGCCATCGGCAACCCGTTCGGCTTCCTGCTCGGCAACACGGAGCCGAGCGTGACCACCGGCGTGCTGAGCGCCACCGGGCGTAACCTGGTGGGTCAGGGCGACGGCGGCGCCGGCGGCGCGTACGTGGACATGCTGCAGACGGACGCGTCCATCAACCCGGGCAACTCCGGTGGCCCGCTGGTGAATGCGCTGGGCGAGGTGATCGGGGTGAACAGCTCCATCTACTCGCCCACCGGCGGCTCGGTGGGGCTGGGCTTCGCCATCCCCATCAACCGCGCGCGGCGGGTGACCGAGGACCTGCTGGAGCACGGCGCGGTGCGCCGGGCGTGGATCGGGGTCAAGCTGGAGGTGCCCGAGGCCAGCGTTGCGGCTCGCGAGGCGCTCACGGCGGGCGCGGTGGTGCGCTCCGTGGTGCCCGGCTCGCCGGCCGCCCGCGCCGGCATCCGGCCGCAGGACGTGCTCGTGCGCTCGCGCAACCGGCCGCTGCGCAACTGGTACGACTGGGAAGCCGAGCTGCTGGAGCTGCGCGTGGGCGAGGAGGTGCCGCTGGTGGTGCGGCGCGGCGGCGGGGAGCGCACCGTCACCGTGAAGGTCGCCGACCTGCCCGAGGTGAACGCGCCCAAGGTGCAGGTGCTGCGCGAGCTGGAGCTCGCGACGCTCACGCCGGCCATTCGCGCCGAGCGCCAGACGCGTACCGTGCGCGGCGCGCTGGTCACCGGCGCCACCCCGCGCGTCTCCGACCAGCTGGGAATCCTGGTGGGCGACGTGATCCTCCAGGTCAACCGCACGGCGGTGGGCAGCGCCGAGGACGTGGTGCGCGCGCTCGACTACTACGGCGGTCGCGGACCCATTACGATGCTCGTGGAGCGCAACCAACGCATCTATCGCACCGATTTCATCATTCGATGACGCATACCGATCGCTACTCGTCGCCCCTCTCGGACCGCTACGCCTCGCAGGCCATGCTGGAGCTCTGGTCACCGCGCCTGCGCTACGGGCTGTGGCGCCGGCTCTGGCTGGCGCTCGCCGAGGCCGAGCGGGAGCTGGGCGTCGACATCCCCGCCGAGGCGATCGCGCAGATGCGGGCGCACCTGGACACCATCGACTTCGACGCGGTGGCGGCCTACGAGCGGCGCTTCCGGCACGACGTGATGGCGCACGTCCACGCCTTCGGGGACGTGGCGCCGGCGGCCAAGCCGTACATCCACCTGGGCGCGACGAGCTGCTTCGTGACGGACAACGCGGAGCTGGTGCTGATGCGCCGCGGGCTCGAGCTGTTGCGCGGCAAGGTGGTGAACATCCTGCGTGCCCTGGCTGCCTTCGCGCGCGAATGGCGCGACGAGCCGGCGCTGGGCTACACGCACCTGCAGCCGGCGCAGCTCGTGACCGTGGGCAAGCGCGCCACGCTCTGGATGCAGGACCTGGTGCTGGACTACCAGGACCTCTCCCACCGCATCGCGACGCTGCCATTCCGCGGGGTCAAGGGCACCACGGGCACCCAGGCCAGCTTCCTGGCGCTCTTCGAGGGCGACCACGCGCGGGTGCGCCGCCTGGACGAGCTGGTCACCACGCGCATGGACTTCCGCGCCTCCATCCCGGTGAGCGGGCAGACGTACTCGCGCAAGATCGACGCGCAGGTGCTCTCCGCCGTGAGCGGCACCGCGGCGAGCGCCGCGAAGTTCGCGAGCGACATCCGCATGCTGCAGGCGTTCGGCGAGATCGAGGAGCCGTTCGAGAAGGAGCAGATCGGCTCGTCGGCCATGGCCTACAAGCGCAACCCCATGCGCTCCGAGCGCATCAACTCGCTCGCCCGGTTCGTGCTGTCGCTGGAGGCCAATGCCAACGAGACGCACAGCGTGCAGTACTTCGAGCGCACGCTGGACGACAGCGCCAACCGGCGGCTCGTCATCCCCGAGTCGTTCCTGGCCGCGGACGCCATCCTCGTGCTGATGACGAACGTGACGAGCGGCCTGGAGGTGCATCCGGCGCGCATCCGGGCCCGCCTGGCCGAGGAGCTGCCGTTCATGGCCACCGAGGAGCTGCTCGTGCGGGCGGTGCGCGCGGGCGGCGACCGGCAGGAGGCGCACGAGGTGATCCGGCGGCACAGCGTGGAGGCGGCGCGCGCCATGAAGCACGAGGGGCAGCCCAACGACATGCTCGTGCGCCTGGCCGCCGATCCCGCGTTCAGCGTGGGCATGGACGATCTGCAGGCGGCCACCGACGCACGGCGCTACGTGGGGCGCGCGCCGGAGCAGGTGGACGAGTTCCTGGCCGAGGTGGTGGAGCCCATCCTGGCCGGCCACGCCGACGTGGTGACGGAGCGGGAGGAGCTGCGCGTATGACGATCGCCATGGCGCGGAGCGACCTCCCGCTGCCCGTGATCCACCGGGGCAAGGTGCGCGACGTGTACGAGGTGGATGCGCAGCGGCTGCTGCTCGTGGCCACTGACCGGGTGAGCGCCTTCGACGTGGTGCTGCCCGAGGCGATCCCGCACAAGGGCGCCGTGCTCACCCAGATCACCGCGTGGTGGCTGCGCGCGCTGGAAGGCGAGCTCCGCGACGAGCTCGCCCACCACATGCTGGCCGCCGACGCGGCGAGCATCGTGGCCGCCGTCCCCGCGCTGGCCGGGCACGAGGCCTCGCTGGACGGGCGCGCGATGCTCTGCCGCCGCACGGAGGTGGTGCCCATCGAGTGCGTGATGCGCGGCTATCTCGCCGGCTCGGCGTGGAAGGAGTATCAGGAGCGGGGCACGCTGGCCGGCGAGCCGCTGCCGCCAGGCCTGCAGGAGAGCGCCCGGCTGGAGCCGGCGATCTTCAGCCCGGCCACCAAGGCGCAGAGCGGGCACGACGAGAACATCTCCGTGTCGCGCATGGCGGCCACCGTGGGGGCGGAGCTGGCCGCGCTGCTGGAGCGGCTCTCCCGCACCGTGTACGAGCGGGGACGGGCGATCGCGGAGCGCCGCGGCATCATCATCGCAGATACCAAGTTCGAGTTCGGCCACGCGGACGGACGGGTGATCCTCATCGACGAGGTGCTCACGCCCGACAGCTCCCGCTTCTGGCCGGCCGAGTCGTACATGCCCGGGCGCGGGCAGCCGTCGTTCGACAAGCAGCCGCTGCGCGACTGGCTGGATGAGGAGCGACGGGCCGGACGCTGGGATGGTGAGGCTCCCGGGCCGCACCTGCCGGACACCGTCGTTGCCGCAACTTCCGCACGCTACCTGGACGCGTACCGGCGCATCACCGGTCACCCTCTCGACATCAGCGGGCTCTCGTGAACTTTGCGCGTGAAGGCTTTCCCTTCATCCTGGGTGCCGCGGCGCTCTCCGTCATCGCCTTCGCCTTCGCGGTGAGCCGGCGCTCGTGGCCGCTCTGGCTGCTCGCCTTCGGCCTGGTGGTCCTCACCATCTACGTCGCGTATTTCTTTCGCGACCCGGAGCGCACGGGCGAGCGCGGCGACCGGCTGGTGGTCTCGCCGGCGGACGGCAAGGTGGTGCTCATCACCGAGGTGGACGAGCCCGCGTTCATCCACGGCCGCGCGCTGCGCGTCTCGGTGTTCCTGAACATCTTCAACGTCCACGTCAACCGGTATCCGGTGGGTGGCACCGTGCGCTACGTGCACTACAACCCCGGGCGCTTCATCAACGCCGCCGCGGAGAAGGCCAGCCTGGAGAACGAGCAGTCGTCGGTGGGCATCGATACCGGCGAGCGGCGCATCCTGGTGAAGCAGATCGCCGGACTCATCGCGCGGCGCATCGTGACGTACAGCCGCGAGGGCGAGCACGTGGTGCAGGGCGAGCGCATGGGCCTCATCCGCTTCGGGTCGCGCATGGACGTCTTCATCCCCACCAACTCGAAGGTCCTCGTCTCCGTGGGCGACAAGGTGGCGGCCGGCACGTCGCTGCTGGCGGAGCTCCCCGAGGCGTGATGGTCACACGGCCGTACCGCCGGCGTGCGGTGGTCATCCTGCCCAACGGCTTCACGCTGGGCAACCTGTTCTTCGGGATCCTGGCCATCGTCGCCGCGGCGCGCGGTGAGTTCGTGTCCGCCGGCCGGTACGTCGTGTTCGGCGGCATCCTGGATGCCCTGGACGGCCGCGTGGCGCGGGCCACCGGCACGGGATCACGGTTCGGCGAGGAGCTGGATTCGCTGGTGGACGCGATCTCGTTCGGGCTGGCGCCGGCGCTCATCATGTACTTCGCCGTCCTCAACAACGAGTCGGGGTGGGACTGGCTGCTGGTGTTCCTGTACACGGCCTGCGCCGTGATGCGGCTGGCCCGCTTCAACGTGGAGCAGGCCGGCCGGGACAAGACGCACTTTCACGGGCTCCCGAGCCCGGCCGCGGGGCTCACGCTGGCCACCTACTACTGGTTCAGCCAGACGCCCCTCTACAACCAGACGGTGCTCGCCGAGCTGCCGTGGCACGTGATGCTGCGCTTCGTCATGCTGGGCCTGGGCCTGCTGATGATCAGCAACGTGCAGTACCCCGCCCTGCCCACGGTGGACTTCCGCTCCACCCGCGGCATCATCGGGTTCCTGGTGGTGATCGCCACCATCCTCGGCGTCATCTTCCTGCCGCGCGAGTTCTTCTTCCCGGCGCTCATGGCGTACGTGCTGTGGGGCGTGGCACGGTCGTTCGTGCTGGGGTTGATGGGGCGGCTTCCCAACGGCGATACATTCCTAGAGGAACCCGGCGAGGACACGTCATCGCCCGAGGCCATCGACGAGGACTGGGCGGCGCCACGGCGTCACCGACGCCGGCGCCGCCCGGCGCGGCGTCCCCCGGACATCGACCCCGCCACCGAGGAACGAGATTCATGAGCCAGTTTCGCGTCGGAGTGCACATCATCCCCCGCCGGGGGCTGCTCGACCCGCAGGGGAAGGCCGTTGCCGATGCGCTGCACAGCCTCGGCTTCGCCGACGTGCGCGACGTGCGCGTGGGTCGCTACCTGGTGATCGAGACCGAGGCCGGCGACCAGCAGGCCGCCACCGCGGCCGTCCAGCGGATGTGCGAGCAGCTGCTTGCCAACCCGGTGACCGAAGACTTCGAGATCGAGGCCGTGGAGGCGCAGTGAAATTCGGCATCGTCACCTTTCCCGGCTCCAACTGCGACGCCGACGCCTGCCACGCGGTGGTGGACGTGCTGGGCGCGCAGGCGGTGCGGCTCTGGCACAAGGACCATGACCTGCAGGGCGCCGACGTGGTGATCCTGCCGGGCGGGTTCTCCTATGGCGACTACCTCCGGGCCGGCGCCATCGCGCGCTTCAGCCCCATCATGCGCGAGGTGGTGGCGCACGCCGAGCGTGGCGCGCCGGTGCTGGGCATCTGCAACGGCTTCCAGATTGCCTGCGAGGCCGGCCTGCTGCCCGGGGCACTGCTCCGCAACGAGTCGCTCCAGTTCATCTGCGAGGGCGTGCGGCTGCGGGTGGAGAACGCGGGCACCATCTTCACCGAGCGCTACGAGCACCATCAGCTCCTCTCCCTCCCCATCGCGCATGGCGAGGGCCGCTTCACGGCTGACGACGCCACGCTCGAGCGCCTGGAGGGTGAGGGGCAGGTTATCTTTCGTTACGCGGATGCGGCCGGCGTTCCGACGGCGGCGGCGAACCCCAACGGCTCGGCGCGGAACATCGCCGCGATCGTCAACGACCGGGGCAACGTGCTCGGGATGATGCCGCATCCGGAGCGCGCCGTGGAGCCGCTGCTGGGCTCCACGGACGGGCTCCCGCTGTTCGAAGGGCTGCTTGCCCGCGTCGGCGCCTAACCCAGACACCAATCCGATCATGGACTCGCCCGACAACAAGCCGAGCATCCAGGAGCAGAAGTACTTCGCCGACGAGGAGACGCGCCTCACGCAGGAGTGGCGCGAGCGCCTGAACGCCCAGCGCGCCGAGCAGCGCCGCAGCGTGCACTTCATGAAGTGCCCCAAGTGCGGCGGCGACCTCGCGGAGCTGGAGCACGATCAGGTGAAGGTGGATCGCTGCACGGAGTGCGGCGGCGTGTGGCTGGACAACGGGGAGCTGGAGCTGCTGGAGCACCAGGTACGCTCCGCCAGCGGGCCTGCCGCGGGTAGCGGCGGCTTCTTCTCCGCTCTCTTCAAGCGAACGTGATGGCGGCAGTCTCTCCGCGCCCCGGCGATCCCGAGATCACGCCGGCGCTCGTCGCCGAACACGGGCTCACCCCCGATGAGTACGACCGCCTGGTGGGCCTGCTGGGCCGCGCCCCCACGTTCACCGAGCTGGGGATCGTGAGCGCCCTCTGGAACGAGCACTGCTCGTACAAGCACTCGCGCCCCGTGCTCAAGACGCTGCCCACCACGGCGCCCTACGTGCTGCAGGGGCCCGGCGAGAACGCCGGCGTGATCAGCGTGGGCGACGGCTGGGCGGTGGCCTTCAAGATCGAGTCGCACAACCACCCGAGCGCCATCGAGCCGTACCAGGGCGCCGCGACCGGCGTCGGCGGCATCCTGCGCGACGTCTTCACCATGGGGGCGCGACCCATCGCGCTGCTCGACTCGCTGCGCTTCGGCGCGCTCGACGTGCCGCGCGTGCGCTATCTGTTCGCGGGCGTGGTGAAGGGCATCGGCGACTACGGCAACTGCATGGGCGTGCCCACGGTGGGCGGCGAGGTGGTGTTCGACCCGGCGTACGAAGGCAACCCGCTGGTCAACGCGATGTGCGTGGGCCTCATGCGCGAGGACGAGCTCATCCGCGCCAAGGCCGAGGGCGTGGGCAACCCGATCCTCGTGGTGGGCGCCCGCACGGGACGGGACGGCATTCACGGCGCCTCGTTCGCGTCGGAGGAGCTGAGCGAGGCCAGCGAGGCCAAGCGGCCGCGCGTGCAGGTGGGCGACCCGTTCACCGAGAAGCTGCTCCTGGAGGCGAGCCTGGAGCTCATCGCCAGCGGGCACATCGTGGCCATCCAGGACATGGGCGCGGCCGGGCTCACGTCGTCGTCGGCCGAGATGGCCGCGCGCGGCGACGTGGGGGTCACGATCGACACGAGCCTGGTACCGGTGCGCGAGGAGGGGATGACCCCCTACGAGATCCTGCTGAGCGAGTCGCAGGAGCGCATGCTCGTGGTGGCGAAGAAGGGCCACGAGCAGCACGTGGTGGACATCCTCACGCGGTGGGACCTCATGGCCGCCGTGGTGGGCGAGGTGATCGCCGAGCCGGTGTACCGCGTGACCGAGGGCGGCCGGGTGGTGGCCGAGTTCCCCGGCTCGCGGCTGGTCACCGACTGCCCGGTGTACTACCCCGAGTACCGCGAGAGCGACGAGATCGCAGCGCTCCGGGCGCGCGACGTGGCGGCGGTGGAGGAGCGCACCGAGGAGCAGGATCCGGTGTGGGTGCTGGAGCAGATGCTCTCGTCGCCCACCATCGCGAGCAAGCGCTGGGTGCATCGCCAGTTCGACACGTCGGTGGGCACGAGCACGGTGGCCGGCCCGGGCGGCGACGCCGCCGTGGTGCGGCTGCGCGGCACCAACAAGGCGCTCGCCATGTGCACGGACGGCAACGGCCGCTACGTGTACCTGGAGCCGCGCGTGGGCGGCCGGATCGCCGTGGCCGAGGCCGCCCGCAACGTGGCGTGCACGGGCGCGCGGCCCATGGCCATCACCAACTGCCTCAACTTCGGCAATCCCAAGAAGCCGGAGGTGTTCTGGCAGTTCAGGGAGGCCGTGGCGGGCATGGGCGAGGCGTGCACGGCGCTGGGCACCCCGGTCACCGGTGGCAACGTCTCGCTCTACAACGAGAGCCCCACCAGCTCCGTGTACCCTACCCCGGTGGTGGGCATGATCGGCCTCGTGGAGCAGTTGGAGCACATCACGCCGATGGGCTTCCAGCGCGAGGGCGACACCATCGTGCTGTTCGGCGAGAACACGGCGGAGCTGGGCGGCAGCGAGTACCTGCAGCGCATCCACGGCGTGGTGGCGGGTGCGCCGCCGGCCTGCGACCTGGAGGTCGAGCGGGCGCTCATCGAGGCGTTGCTGGAGGGCATCCGCAGCGGCGTGGTGGTCTCCGCGCACGACTGCGCGGATGGCGGCCTGGCGGTGGCGATCGCGGAGTGCGCCATTGGCGACCTCAATTCGGCGCGCGGGTGCCGCGTGGTGCTCAACGCCTGGAACTCGCTGCCGGAGCGCGCGCTGTTGTACGGCGAGGCGCAGGGTCGCGCCGTGCTCACCACGCGCGATCCGGCGGCGCTGCTGGCCGTGGCGGAGCGGCACGGCGTGCCGGCGCGCGTCATCGGCCAGGTGGGCGGCGAGCGCTCCGACGTCACGCTGGAGCTCACGCATCGCACCATTCGCGCGCCGGCTGATTCGCTCGCGCATGCGTATCACGACGCGATCCCGGCACTCATGAGCCGGGCCGCGGCCGCCGTGGACGTCACGGACACCCTCATCGAGCACTAAGCGCAGCCATGTGCGGCATCTTCGGGATCCAGGGCCACGACCATGCGTCAGCCTTGGCGCATCTCGGTCTCTATTCGCTCCAGCACCGGGGCCAGGAATCCGCCGGGATCGTGGCGGTGGACGACGCAACCGGCGAGGCGCGCGCGGCCCGCACCATGGGGCTCGTCTCGGAGGGCTTCGGCCCCGAGGAGCTCGCGCGCCTCGTGGGCACGAGCGCCATCGGGCACACGCGCTACAGCACCGCGGGCTCCTCCAGCATCGAGAACGCGCAGCCGGTGCTGGCGCGCTTCCGCGGCAGTCACATCGCCCTGGCGCACAACGGCAACATCGTCAACGCCACCGAGATGCGCGCGGAGCTCGAGGAGCAGGGCGCCATCTTCAGCTCCACCATGGACTCCGAGGTGCTGGTCCATCGCATCGCGCGCTCCACCGCGCCGCGACTCGAGGACAAGCTGCTCGAGGCGCTCACCGGCGTGGACGGCGCGTTCTGCGTGCTGATGCTCATCGGCGACACGATGGTGGTGGCGCGCGACCCGCGCGGCTGGCGCCCGCTGGTCATCGGCCGGCTGGACGGCGCGGTGGTGGCCGCCTCCGAGACCTGTGCGTTCGACATCGTGAACGCCACCGTGGAGCGCGAGGTGGAGCCGGGCGAGATCATCGTCGTGCGGCCCGGCGGCGAGATGACCTCGCTGCGGCTGCCGGAGAAGGAGCGGCGGCAGTGCGTGTTCGAGTACGTGTACTTCGCGCGCCCCGACTCGCGGGTGTTCGGCGGCTCGGTGGATCGCGCGCGTCGCGCCCTGGGGCGCCAGCTGGCGCTGGAGCAGCCGGCGCCCGGCGCCGACCTCGTGTTCAGCGTGCCGGATTCGTCCAACTCGGCCGCGCTCGGCTACGCGGAGCGGTCGGGGCTGCCGCTGGAGCTGGCGCTCATTCGCAACCACTACGTGGGGCGTACCTTCATCCAGCCGTCGCAGGGCAATCGCGTGGCCAAGGTGAAGGTGAAGTACAACGCCGTGCGCGAGGTGCTCGAGGGCAAGAGCGTGGTGATGGTGGACGACTCCATCGTCCGCGGCACCACCACCCGGGGGCTGGTGGCGATGGTGCGCGCGGCCGGGGCGCGCGAGGTGCACATGCGGGTCTCGTCCCCGCCGGTCACGGGTCCGTGCTACTACGGGATCGACACGCCCAACCGCGAGGAGCTGATCGCGGCCAATCTGGACGTGGAGGCCATCGGACGGGAGATTGGGGTGGACTCGCTGGGCTACCTCTCGCTGGATGGCATGTTGAGTGCGGTGCCGGGCGGGCCCAACGGCTTCTGCCACGCCTGCTTCTCCGGCGACTACCCCACGCCGCCGCCAACCGACCCCGACAAGCTCCGTTTCGGCTGCGGATGCTGATGACCTGAGCCCCCCGTGAAACCCTCCGTCTACTTCTTTGGCAACGGCCGCGCCGACGGCACCCGCGAGATGAAGGCGGAGCTCGGCGGGAAGGGCGCGAACCTCGCCGAGATGACCAATCTCGGCGTACCCGTTCCACCAGGCTTCACCATCGCCAGCTGGCGGTGCCTGGAGTATCTGCGGGCACGGGCGGTGGACCCGGCACTGCGGGCGGAGGTGGACCGGAACGTGGCCCGGCTGGAGGAGACCACCGGGCGTGGCCTCGGGGACGCGGCCAACCCGCTGCTCGTCTCGGTGCGCTCCGGTGCCGCGGCGTCCATGCCGGGGATGATGGAGACGATCCTCAACCTCGGACTGAACGACCGCACGGTGGAGGGGCTGGCGCGGCAGAGTGGCAGCGCGCGCTTCGCCTACGACTCCTACCGCCGCTTTCTCCAGATGTACGGCGACGTGGTGCTCGGCGTCCCGGCCCGCGACTTCGAGCACCTGCTCCGGGCCAAGCGCCTCACGGCCGGCGTGGAGACCGACGCCGAGCTGAGCGAGGACGCCCTCCGCAACCTGGTGGAGGAGTACAAGGCCCTGGTGCGCTCCGTCACCGGGCGCGAGTTCCCCATGGACCCCCAGGAGCAGCTCTGGGGCGCCACCGAGGCCGTCTGGAACTCCTGGACGCTCAAGAAGGCGGTGGACTACCGGCGCGTGAACTCGATCCCCGAGGACATGGGCACGGCGGTGAACATCGTCGCCATGGTGTTCGGCAACCTGGGCGACGACTCCGGCACCGGCGTCGCGTTCACGCGCGATCCATCCACCGGCGAGCGCCGCTTCTACGGCGAGTTCCTGGTGAACGCGCAGGGCGAGGACGTGGTGGCGGGGACGCGCGATCCGCTGGTGATCGACGAGATGGCGCAGCGGCTACCCGGCGCGTACGCCGAGCTACTGGCCACGCAGGACCGGCTGGAGCGGCACTACCGGGACATGCAGGACCTGGAGTTCACCGTGGAGCGCGGCAAGCTCTATCTGCTGCAGACGCGCACCGGCAAGCGGACCGCGGCGGCCGCCGTGCGCATCGCGCGCGAGATGGTGGACGAGGGTCTCATCACGCCGCACGAGGGCGTGCTCCGGGTGCATCCCTCCCAGCTCGACCAGCTGCTCCATCCCATCATCGACCCCAGCGCGCGGGCGGTGCCCCTCTGCACCGGCCTGCCCGCCAGCCCCGGCGCGGCCAGCGGCCAGGCGGTATTCGATCCCGACGTGGCCGAGGCGCGCGCGGCGGGCGGCGACGCGGTGATCCTCGTGCGCGAGGAAACTACGCCGGACGACTTCCACGGCATCGTCGCGGCGCGCGCCGTGCTCACCGCGCGGGGCGGCATGACGAGCCACGCGGCGGTGGTGGCGCGCGGCATGGGCAAGTGCGCCGTGGTGGGCGTTCGCGAGATGCAGGTGGACGTGGCCGAGCGGCACTTCACGGTGGGCGAGACGGTGGTGCGCGAGGGCGATTGGATCACGCTGGACGGCGCCACCGGGCGCGTGTTCGTGGGCGACCTGCCCACCGTGCCGAGCGAGATCGTGCGCGTGGTGAGCGGCACGTTGCCGGCCACCCAGGCCCCCGTGTACCGCGCCTACGCGGCGCTGCTGCGCGAGGCCGACCAGGTACGGCGGCTCGGGGTGCGCGCCAACGCCGACACGCCGCGCGATGCCCGCACCGCCCGCGGGTTCGGCGCCGAGGGCATCGGCCTGTGTCGTACCGAGCACATGTTCTTCGAGGGCGACCGCATCAACTCCATGCGCGAGATGATCGTCGCGCGTGACGAGGGCGGCCGCCGGCGCGCGCTCTCCAAGCTGCTCCCCATGCAGCGCGCCGACTTCGAGGGGATCTTCGAGGCCATGGACGGCTGCCCGGTCACCATCCGGCTGCTCGACCCGCCGCGGCACGAGTTCCTGCCGCATGGCGGTGAGGAAGGCAAGCTGCTCGCGCGCACGCTGCGCATCGGCCGCGACGAGCTGGCGCGCATCGTGGACTCGCTGCGCGAGACCAATCCGATGCTCGGCCATCGCGGCTGCCGGCTGGGGATCACGTATCCCGAGATCACGGAGATGCAGGCGCGCGCGATCTTCGAGGCGGCGGTGAAGGCCAAGCGACGTGGGATCACCGTGCGGCCCGAGATCATGATCCCGCTCGTCGCCACCGTGCAGGAGTTCAGCCATCAGCGGAGCATCGTGGACCGCGTGGCCGGCGAGGTGCTGGGCGGCATGGGCGAGCCCCTGCCCTACCTCGTGGGCACGATGATCGAGCTGCCGCGCGCGGCGCTCACGGCCGGTGAGATCGCGGCGACGGCGGACTTCTTCTCCTTCGGCACCAACGATCTCACGCAGACCACGCTGGGCCTCTCGCGCGACGACGCCGGGCGCTTCCTGCCCGAGTACATCGCCCGCGGCATCTTTCCCGACGACCCGTTTCAGGTGCTCGACCAGCGCGGCGTGGGACGACTCATCCGGATGGCGGTGGACGAGGGTCGGCAGGCGCGGGCCGGACTCAAGGTCGGCATCTGCGGCGAGCACGGCGGCGAGCCGCGCTCGGTGGCGTTCTGCCACGGGATCGGGCTGGACTACGTCTCTTGCTCGCCGTTCCGGGTGCCCATCGCCCGCCTGGCCGCGGCGCACGCGGCGCTGCAAGACGCCGACTGAGCGTCGAACGAGCTCCTGCCAACGAACGGGCCCGCCAGCTGGCGGGCCCGTTCGTCGGTTCGGAGAGGAGCGCGACGCGCCGCGGCGAATCAGTGCGGCTTCGCCGCCGAAACAGAGCCGGGCTTCGGCGCGGCGAGCGATCGGATCAGCTGCTCCAGCTCCCGCACTCGCTCCTCCAGCTCGCGAATGCGCGTCTGCTGATCGGTGGTGCGCCGCTCCAACGCCTGGACACCGGCGAAGTTCACGCCGTCGATGTCGCCGGTGTTGATGGTCGTGGAATCGCCGCTCAGGCCGAAGGTGCGCTCCCAGTCCTGCGCCATGGGACCGATGTGGCGAATGGCGCGTCCCTGCGCGATGTAATTCCACGACGTGACGGGAATCCCGCGCATGCGGCGCAGCAGCTCCTCACCGTCGAGCGCGTGGAAGTTCTCCTTGCGGTTGCGGTCCGAGATGGAGTTCCACGAGCCACCACCTGGCACCACCTCGACGCCGGACGTGAGGTTCTGCGACGTGAAGAACCGGATGCCACCGCAACCGCGGGCCACGAACTGGTTGTTGGCCGTCGCGTACACCGAGTCCGAGGAGAATCCGGCGCAGCCGTCGCCCAGCACGATGGCGCCCTGGCGATTCGCGGTGCGGGCGTTCTTGCCGATGGCGACGGAGAAGTTCCCGCTCGCGGAGTTCTGCAGCCCGAGCGCCACGCCGAAGCTGCCATTCGCGATGCTCGGTCCGATCACGACCGAAGCGAGACCGCCCGCGATGGAGCTCGGGCCGAGGGCGAGGGCGTCATCGGCCGTCGCCTGGGCTCCGCTGCCCAGCGCGATCGCGCCCACCGCACTCGCCGTCCCATTGAACGCCAGCGCGCGATCGCCGCTCGCGGTGCTGTTGCTCCCGAGGGCCACCGAGGCCTCGCCGCTCGCCGTGGTCTCCAGTCCCGCGGCAAACGACTGTGCGCCGGTCGCGCGCGTGTTCTCGCCGAACGCGGCCGAGCCGATCCCGACGTTGCCCGCATCCCAGTAGGTCGCCCCGAAGGCGCTGACGCTGCCGGCCCGGAAGGCGGCGCGCGCCGGATACCACATCAGGCGCGTTCCGGCGCCCGAGACCGGAATGCTGCCGCTGCCGGACGTTCCCGAAACCGCGAAGCCGTTGTTCGCCGCGCGCACGCCAGCCAGCAGGTACTGCGGGTGGCCGTCGGCCGCGAGGTTGGTGAGCGCGCTGTGGTCCGTGGTGCCCGGGTCACCCTTCGCGCCAGCGGCGCCAGTGGCGCCGGTGGCACCGGTGGGGCCAGCAGGACCCTCAGGTCCAGTAGGACCAGCAGGACCGTCCACACCATCCGCTCCCGCCGGTCCCTGCGGCCCCGCTGGACCCTCGGCACCCGCAGGGCCAGCCTGGCCGGCCTCGCCCTGAATGCCCTGAATGCCCTGCGCACCTGGCGCGCCGGCTGCGCCAGCCGGGCCCTGTGGACCGGCGGGGCCGATCGGGCCGATCGGTCCCGCTTCCCCCTGAACTCCCTGCACCCCCGGTGCGCCGGTCGCACCGGTCGCACCGGTCGCACCGACGTCCCCCTGAATCCCCTGCGGGCCCACGCTACCTGGAACCCCCATCGGTCCCGGTGGTCCAGCGGCGCCCGTATCGCCCTTCGGCCCTGGTGGTCCCACGGGGCCCACTCCCCCCGTGGCTCCGGGCGTGCCGGGCGTGCCCTGCGGACCGATCGCCCCGGCGGGGCCAACCGCGCCCTGCGGCCCGGCGATCCCCTGCGGCCCCACGTCGCCCTGCGGCCCCACCTCGCCCCGCGGACCGGCCGCGCCGGGCTCACCCGGCAGCCCGTCGGCGCCCTTCTCGCCGCGCTCGCCCTGGGGGCCCACGGGCCCCTGGAGGTTGAGGCTCACCGCGGTGTGGGCACTCGTCAGGCACCGGGAAGGGGCTTCCACCACGCCCACGCGGTAGACCGTGCCGCTCCCGGGCACCACGCAGACGTCGATACGCTGCGAGCCGTCAGCCGTTCCCGCCGCGGCGGCCGACCTCGTGGATGGAGCGACGACGCTGGACGTGGTGTCCTGGGCGTCGGCGCGGACAGCAACGGCACCGAGCGCGAGTGCGATGCTCGGGATGATGCGAACGTTCAATCGAGGCAATGGTCGATGACGGCGAGGAGTGAGAACCGCGAGCGCCCATCGGCTCCGGCGAGAGCGCGTCGAAGCGGTGGACGTGGACAGACGAGCGCGAAGCGCGCGAGTCACCCTCACCTGCGGTAGTACGCGCACTGCACGGCGTGACCACGCACGGCCGATCACCGCAACGCGAACGGGTCCGCCAATTGGCGGACCCGTTCGCGCGCTCCCATGATCATCGCGTCAGTTCGCGCGGACTCGACTCCGCGGCGCTCAGCTGCTGCGGCCCGACCGGAACCAGGTGCGTCCCAGCACGAGTCCGAAGATCACCGAGAGCACGACGAAGATCACCAGATCGCTCGGTTTCTCGATCATGGTCTCGCCAAACGCGATCGGCGCCACCGCGGCGAGCGACAGCATGTACGTGATTACCACCACGACGCCGGTGAGATAGTCGCCCGCGGGGCCAAGACGCCGGAACGGGCCGCGCACGACCGAGTAGGCGAAGCCGCCCATCGCGCCGCCAACGGGCCCCATCGCGAGCGCGAGGAGCGCAGCGGGTAGGTGCGCTCCGGGATCGGCGATGATCGCGGGAATCATGAGCAACACGCGCAACAGCACGATCGAGAACAGGAGCGCCGCGCCGCCGAGCGCAGGGCGGGCCCACTTCGGCACGCGCTCGATCGCGTCGCCGATCGCGACGATCCCGCGCACGGTCGCGGACATCGGCGGCTTGGGCGGTGGCCCGAGGCGCTCCGTGACGTAGGCGTTGGCGGCAACACAGGTCTCGCAATTCTCCGCGTGCTGGCTCGCCCCCTCGAAGTGCGCCAACTCCTGCTCCATGCCGGCCGGCACCGGGAGAGCATCCCACCGCACCATCCACTCGCACCGGATGCCACTGCTCTCGAAGAGCGCGGCCCGCTCCTCCATGGCCACCCGGAAGGCCACCGTCTCGGCATACTCGCGGGGGATCGGCAGCTGGCCACGCGCCCACGCGCGCACGATCGCCTCCGTCACGCCGAGCTCGGCAGCAAGGTCGCTCTCGGAGAGCTCGAGTTGTCTACATGCGGCGGTGAGCTCGTCAGCGGTCATGAGCACGGTGATGGTGAATCGGGCACTCGAGGGATGCGATGGGTCGCCCTGCCGGGCTGAACCATTGGGCAGAAGTTACGAATAAGAGTCGAGTGCGCCAGCGGTCGGCCCCAAACGCGAGCGGCCTCCTCGCGATGGCGAGGAGGCCGCTTTCCGAGCAGTGGAGGCGCGGGGAATCGAACCCCGGTCCGAGACTAGATCGACCACAGCGTCTACGTGCGTAGCCCACCGATTGAGGTCTCCAGGCGCTGGCCAGTGGGCGGCCCACGACTGAACAAGTCTTCTAGATTTTCGCCCGCTGCCGGAAGACGCGACCGCGAACTAGCCCGAATTTGCGATACCCATCGAGCCGCCTCAGGCGAGCTTCTCGATGGGCACTGCCGGCGTAACTAGAAGTTACGCGGCGAGCGCCAGGTTGTTGTTGGCGATTGAAATTTTCCCGAGTGTTTTACCAGGAACCCGAGGACCTGGGCACGCTGCCACAGCTTCACCAACCCCGTCGAAGCCAGTCGCCCCCTGTGCGACACCCTGAAAGCTAGCGGATCGGCGCCGCCGATGGAAGCTCGGGCCCGGCAGCAGCCCGGCGCCCGGGGTCAGTCAGCGAGGATCCTCGCGGCCGCCATGGCGGCGCCGAAGCCGTTGTCGATGTTCACCACCGTCACCCCCGCGGCGCAGGAGTTGAGCATGGAGAGCAGTGCCGCGACGCCGCCGAAGCTCGCCCCGTACCCCACGCTGGTGGGCACGGCGATCACGGGCCGACGCACGAGTCCACCCACCACCGACGGCAGGGCGCCGTCCATCCCGGCCACCACGATCACCGCGCGGGCGTCCAGGAGCTGGCTGCCCTGCCCCAGGATGCGATGCAACCCCGCCACGCCCACGTCGTTCAGCCGCGCCACCGAGAGCCCCAGCGCGCACGCGGTGGACGCGGCCTCCTCGGCCACGGGTAGATCGCCCGTGCCCGCGGTCACGATGAGCAGGGTACCCGCGGCGGGCCGCGTGCTGGCGACGGTGGCCGGGAGGTGGACGGTGCGCCCCACGTCGTTCACGACGGCGCTCGGGAAGCGCGCTTCGAGCGCGCGCCGCACGCCGTCGTCCGCCCGGGTGGCCAGGAAGCCGTCGCCATGCTCGGCGATCCGCTCGGCGATGGCGAGCACCTGCGCTTCCGTCTTGCCCTGGGCGAGGATCACCTCGGGAAAGCCCTGGCGTAGCGCGCGGTGATGGTCGATGCTGGCGAAGGGCAGCGCCTCCACCGGCTCCAGCGCGAGCATGTCCAGCGCCGCCGCCGGATCGAGCGTGCCGGTGGCGATCCGCTGCAGAAGCGCGAGCATGCGCTCGCGCCTCATGCGGCGACGTCGTCGAGCTGCGTGTCGCCCTCGTCCGCCGGCGCGAGCCGCCAGTCGCCGGCCAGGTACGTGGCGAAGATCTCCTCCACCTGATCCAGCTCGGTGACGGCGTACAGCCGCTTGCGCAGGTCCGCGGAGCCCGGGAGGCCCTTCACGTACCACCCGAGATGCTTGCGGAACTCGATGGCGGCGCCGCGCCGATCCGGCTCGTACGACGCGGCCAGCCGAGCGTGGTCCAGGGCGACCGCGAACCGCTCCTCCACCGGCGGGGTAGCCGGCACGGGCGTGCCGTCCAGGAGCGCCCGCGCCTGGCGGAAGATCCAGGGCTGACCAAAGGAGCCGCGCGCGATCATCACGGCGGCGCAGCCGGTCTCGCGACGCATCCGCGCCGCGTCCTCGGCGGTCTTGATGTCGCCGTTGCCGATCACCGGGATGTCCAACGCCTCCACCACGGCCGCGATCTCGTCCCAGTGCGCGTGGCCCGAGTACATCTGGGTGCGCGTGCGCGGATGCAGGGCGAGCGCGCGGGCGCCGGCGTCCTGGCAGCGGAGCGCGATGGTCACCGGGTCGCGCATCTCCTCGTTCCAGCCGCTCCGGATCTTCACCGTCACCGGCAGGTGCGTGCGAGCCTGCACGCCACGGATCACCCGCTGCACCAGCCCCAGGTCGCGCAGGCAGCCGGAGCCCCCGTTGCGCTTCACCACCTTCTTCACCGGGCAGCCGAAGTTGATGTCCACGTAATCCGGCTGGAACACGTCGGTGACGAGGGCCGCGGCGTCGCCCATGGCCTCGGGCTCCGAGCCGAAGATCTGCACCCCGATGGGGTGCTCCTCGGGCAGGAAACGGAGCTTGGCCAGCGTGGCCTCGTTCTCGCGACGGATCGCCTCGGCGGACAGGAACTCGGTGACCACCACATCCGCGCCGTAGCGGCGGCAGATGCGCCGGAATGGCGATTCCGAGACCCCCGCCATGGGGGCCAGAATCACCGGGACATACGAGGCGTCGGAGGAGCCGACCGGATACGGAAACCGCATGGACTCAAGTTATTGAGCCGGTGCGGACGGTGCAACGTGAAGGTTTGACACGACTTGCCGCCCCGGGTAGTTTGCAGGATTCGAGACGGCAGGCGGTCGAGCATGGCCTACGACCTTTGAGGACATAGATGGAACTGCGCGAGTTCTTTTCCGAAGATGCAGTGAAGTTGGAGCTGGAAGGAACCACCAAGGACGAGGTGCTCAAGGAGCTCATCGGGCTCCTCAAGCTCGACGACAAGTCCGAGGGGATGCTGTTCAAGATGCTGAAGCGCCGGGAGAACCTGGGCTCCACGGGCATCGGACGCGGCATCGCGATCCCGCACTGCCGCTCCCTGGTGGTGAACAAGCTTCGCGTGGCCTTCGGCCGCAAGACCGGGGGCGTGGACTTCAAGGCGATCGACGAGAAGCCGGTGCACTTCTTCTTCCTCATCGTCGCGCCGCCGCTCGAGGTCTCCAACCAGTACCTCCCCGTGCTCGGCAAGATCGCCCAGTTCTCCAAGGAATCCGACGTGCCCGGACGGCTGCTGCAGCTCGAGCAGCCCGCCGAGTTCATGCGACTGCTCGAGGAGAAAGGGGTCTGAGCGTAGGCAGCATCGGGAATGCACGAGGGGCCGGCATCGTACGTGGATGCCGGCCCCTCGTCGTTCGTCCCGTCGTTGCGTCAGCGACCGCGGACGAGCGCTACTCCCACTCGATGGTCGCCGGTGGCTTGGAGCTCACGTCGTACACCACGCGGTTCACCCCGTCCACCTCGTTGATGATCCGGTTGGACATGCGGGCGAGCACGTCGTGCGGGAACGGGAACCAGTCGGCCGTCATGCCGTCCGTGCTGGTGACCGCGCGTAGTGCGAGCACGTTGTCGTAGGTGCGGTAGTCGCCCATGACGCCAACCGAGCGCACCGGCAGCAGCACGGCGAACGCCTGCCAGATGTCGTCGTACAGCCCCGCCTCGCGGATCTCTTCCAGGTAGATCGCGTCCGCCTTGCGGAGCGTGACGAGCGCCTCCGGCGTCACGGCGCCGAGCACGCGGATGGCGAGCCCCGGACCGGGGAATGGGTGGCGGCCCACCATCTCCTCGGGGAGCCCCAGCTCGCGCCCCACATTCCGCACCTCGTCCTTGAACAGCTCGCGCAGCGGCTCGATGAGCGCGAAGCGCATGTCCGGCTTGAGGCCGCCCACGTTGTGGTGCGTCTTGATGGTCACCGACGGGCCGCCACTGGGCGCCGCGCTCTCGATGACGTCCGGATACAGCGTGCCCTGGACGAGGAACTTCGCGTCCTGCCCGGCCGCCTCGGCGGCGTCCTCGAAGACGTCGATGAACGTGTGGCCGATGATGGTGCGCTTCTTCTCGGGGTCCTCCACGCCGGCCAGGGCGGAGAGAAAGCGCTCCGAGGCATCCACCACCACGAGCTTGATGCCCAGGTGCGAGCGCATCGTGCGCTCCACCTGCTCGCGCTCGTGCAGCCGCAGCAGGCCGGTGTCCACGAAGATGCAGGTGAGCTGGTCGCCGATGGCACGGTGCACCAGCGCCGCGGCCACCGAGGAGTCCACACCGCCCGACAGGCCGCAGATGACGTGGGCAGCGCCGACGCGCTCGCGGATCTTCGCGATCTCCTCCTCCACGAAGGCGCCGGGCGTCCACGTGGGCTCCGCCTTGCACACGCCGAAGAGGAAGTTGGCCAGCAGCTCGCCGCCGCGTGGCGTGTGCGCCACCTCGGGGTGGAACTGCACGCCGAAGAGCGGCCTGGTGGCGTGGCGGAAGGCGGCCACCGGCGAGTTGCCGCTGGACGCCGTGACCACGAACCCGGGCGGCAGCGCGTTCACCTGGTCGCCATGGCTCATCCACGACGTCATGCGCTCGCCCACCTCGAAGCCCGCGAACAGGCCGCCCGCCTCCTCCACCGTGGTCTCGGTGCGGCCGTACTCACGCCGCTCGGCCGGCTGCACCTGGCCGCCGGTGAGATGCGCCATGAGGTTCATGCCGTAGCAGATGCCGAGCACCGGCGCGATGTCCAGCAGCGCCGGATCGGCGGTGGGCACGTCGTCGCCGTACACCGAGTTGGGACCGCCGCTCAGGATGATGCCCGTGGGGTTCCACTCGCGCACCCAGTCCAGCGAGCGCGTGGGCGGATGGATCTCGCTGAACACGCGCGCCTCGCGCACCCGGCGCGCGATGAGCTGCGTGAACTGCGAGCCGTAATCGAGAATGAGGATGCGACTGGACACTTTAGACTCTCCACTCCGGCTCGGTGAGCCGCAGGAACTCCACGGTGCGGGTCGTGAGATCGAGCACGGCGGCGGTGGGCACGCCGTGCAGCCATCCGCAGGCCTCGCCCGGATTGACGAGAAGCGCGCCGTCCCGCTCGAGCTGCTCCGCCCTGTGCGTGCAGCCGTGCACCACGAAGGCGTGCGACGCCACGGACCGCTCCACGGATTCATTCAGGTCGTGCACGAGGAGGAGTCGCTCCCCCCCGATCTCCAGGCTGTGCGGCGACTCGAACAGCTCCGTCGCGAGCCCGGCGGCCGCGGCCACGCGCAGCCCCTCGCGGTCGCCGTCGGAGCGGCCGAACACGCCGACGACGGGAAGCGCGAGCTCGTGCACCGGGCGCAGCGCGAACGGAGCGCACCAGTCACCGGCATGGAGCACGAGCTCCACGGAGCGCTCCGCCATGCGCGCCACCAGCGCCGCCACGGCGGGCAGGCGATCGTGCGTGTCCGCCAGCAGTCCGATACGCATCAGTCGCGCCTCCAGGTGGGCGTGGTGGTCTCGCCGAGGACGAGTGTGTCGAACGTCTCGCGCTCGCGCACGACCGCCCAGCGGTCGCCGTCCACGAGCACCTCGCAGGGGCGTGGGCGCGAGTTGTAGTTGGAGGCCATCACCATGCCGTACGCGCCGGCGGAATGCACCACCACCAGGCCGCCGGGCTCCACGGCGTCCATGTCGCGTGCCAGGGCGAGGAAGTCGCCGCTCTCGCATACCGGCCCCACGACGTCCACCGTGCGCCGCTGCCCGGTGGGCGTCACGGCGGCCACACGATGATACGCGTCGTAGTGCGACGGGCGAATGAGCTCCGTCATGCCCGCGTCCACGATCATGTAGTCCTTGCCGCCGCTCCGCTTGGTGTAGAGCACGCGCGTGAGCAGCACGCCGGCGTTGGCCACGAGAAAGCGCCCCGGCTCCACCACGATGCGCAACCCCGTGCGCTCGGCCACGCCGCGCACCGTGCGGCCGAAGGCCTCGATGTCGGTGGGCGGCTCGTCGTCGTAGACCACCGCCAGCCCGCCGCCGATGTCCAGGTACGCGAGGTCTGGCGCGCCGTCCGCACGGATGTCCCGGAGGAGCAGCTCCACCTTCGCGATTCCCTGCTCGTACGGCTCCATGCTGGAGAGCTGCGAGCCGATGTGCAGATCCAGCCCCACGAGCGACAGATGCGGCGACGCCAGCGCGAGGCGCGCCACCTGCCGAACCTCATCGTACGGGATGCCGAATTTGTGCCCCTTGCCGCCCGTGCGCGTGTACGCGTGCGGCGTCTCCACGTCCACCTCGGGGTTCACCCGGAGCGCCACCGGCGCCACCGTGCCCAGCTCGGCGGCCACGGCCTCCAGGGCGAGCAGCTCGCCCTCGGACTCCACGTTGAAGAACAGCACGCCGGCCGCCAGCGCCTCGCGCATCTCGGCCGTCGTCTTGCCCACGCCGCTGAACACCACGTCCGGCCCGGTCATCCCGGCGGCCAGCGCCCGGCGCAGCTCACCGCCCGAGACGATGTCCACGCCGGCGCCGAGCTCGCGCAGCAGCGCGAGCACCGCCAGGTTGGAGTTCGCCTTCACGCTGAAGTGCACGCGGAAGGAGACGCCCGCCAGCGCCGCGGTGAGCCGCTCGTACTGCTCGCGGATGGCGCCCGCGCTGTACACGTAGGCCGGGGTGCCCACCTGCGTCGCCAGCGCCTCGAGCGAGACACCCTCGCAGTGGAGGGTGCCCTGCCGCTCGGTGAACGCGGAGCTCAGTACGCCCGTGCCCATAGCACCTCATGCTTGGCCGGCTCGCCGGTGACCATGCACCGCGTGGGGCGCTCCGCCGACTGGAACTCCGCATCCGGAATCACGCGAATGGTGGCCTTGGTCTCCTCCTTCACCTGAGCCTCGACGGCCGGGTCGCCGTTCCAGCCGGCGTACACGAACGCGCCGTCGCCAGCCATGATCTCCTTGAACCGGTCGTAGCTGATGTCGCCACGCACGCTGTTGGCCTCGCGGCGCTCGCGAGCGGCCGCCAGCATGTCGCTCTGGATGGTGCCCAGCAGCTCGGCCACGGTCTCGCCCAACGTGTCCAGCGACACCGGGGTCTTCGCGCGCGTGTCGCGACGCACCAGCACGCCCTGGTTCTTGTCCAGATCGCGCGGGCCGATCTCCAGCCGCAGCGGCACGCCGCGCAGCTCCCACTCGTAGTACTTGGCGCCGGGCTTGATGCCGTGCCGCGCGTCCAGGTGCACGCGCAGGCGGCCGGGCTCGCGGCGCTCCCAGTCGCGCAGCCCCTGCACGATGCGGTCGGCCGCTTCGAGCACGCGGGCGCGCTCCTCGTCGGAGCGGTAGATGGGCACCACCACGAGCTCCGTGGGCGCGAGCAGCGGCGGGATGCGCAGGCCGTTGTCGTCGCCGTGCGTCATCACCAGCCCGCCGATGAGCCGCGTGCTCACGCCCCAGCTCGTATTCCAGGCGAACTCCATGCTGCCCGTCTCGCTCTGGAAGCTCAGGTCGAACGCCTTCGAGAAGTTCTGGCCGAGATTGTGCGAGGTGCCCGCCTGCAGCGCGCGGTTGTCCTGCATCATGGCCTCGCACGAGTACGTGCGCAGCGCGCCGGCGAACTTCTCGGAGTCGGTCTTGCGGCCGGTGATCACCGGCATCCCCATGTGCCCTTCCATGAAGTCCCGGTACACGCCCAGCATGCGCCGCGTCTCCTCCTCGGCCTCGTCGTGCGTGGCGTGCGCGGTGTGCCCTTCCTGCCAGAGGAACTCCAGCGTGCGCAGGAACAGGCGCGTGCGCATCTCCCAGCGCACCACGTTCGCCCACTGGTTGATGAGCAGCGGCAGGTCGCGGTAGCTCTGCACCCACTTGGCGAACGACGAGTAGATGATCGTCTCGCTGGTGGGCCGGATGACGAGTGGCTCCTCGAGCTCCTTGCCGCCACCGTGGGTGACCACGGCCAGCTCCGGGGCGAAGCCCTCCACGTGCTCCGCCTCCTTGCTCAGGAAGCTCTGCGGGATGAGCAGCGGGAAGTACGCGTTCCGGTGCCCGGTGGCCTTGAACATGTCGTCCAGCGCGCGCTGCATGCGCTCCCAGATCCCGTACCCGTCGGGCCGGATCACCATGCAGCCGCGCACCGGCGCGTAGTCCGCCAGCTCGGCGCGGAGTACCACCTCGTTGTACCACGCGCTGAAGTCGTCGGCGCGGGTGGTCAGCTTCTTCTCGTCGGCCATTGGAAGTGCGAAAGCGTGGCGAAGGACTCAGGCGGGGTGCGGAGCACCCAGCCGGTGGAGCTCGTCGAGCCGGATCTCGCGCGGCGGCTCGTCGCTCCGGAAGGCGCGCACTTCGGCGGTCGTGGCGTCGCGCAGCACGAGCGCGCGGCGCGCGCCCGCCTTCTGCGCGGTCTTGAGCTGCGCGCCGGTCTTCTGGGTGGTGAGCTTCTCGGCGTTGAGCACGTATTCCGCGCTGAAGCCCTGCTCGCGGAGCGCGCGGGCGGCGCGGAGCACCGCCGCCACCGGCACTCCCTCGCCCGCCACCACCCACCAGTCCAGCGCGGGCTCCCACTGCGGCATGAGCCCGCGTGCCCGGAGCAGCTCGCCCAGCACCACGTCCCCCATGCCGAAGCCGAGCGCCGGGAGATCCACGGGGCCGAGGGCGGCGAGCAGCGTGTCGTAGCGCCCCCCGCCGCAGATGGCGCGGAACTCGCCGCGCGCATCGAACAGCTCGAAGACGATGCCCGTGTAATAGGCGAGGCCGCGCACGATGGAGAGGTCGATCCGCACCCACTCGCGCAGCCCCATCGCGTCCAGCGCGTCGAGGTAGCGATCCAGGCGCGCGACATGCTCGGCCACGCCGGCATGCGCGCCATATTCGGCGCGCACGGCGTTCCAGTCGGTGCCCTGCACCAGCACGTAGAGGCGGTCCACCGTCGCGGCGCTCAGCCCGGCGGCGGTGAGGCGCGCGGCGATCGACTCCCGCGGCTCGCGCTCCATCTTGTCCACCGCCGCGAACACCACCGGCAGCTGCGCCTCCAGCACGCCGATGGCCCCGAGCAGCGCCGTGAGCAGGCGGCGATCCGAGACCCGCGCGCGGACGTCATCGGCCGTGAGCCCCAGCTCGCGCATGACGTCGATGGCCACCGCGAGCAGCTCGGCGTCGGCCAGCACGTCGGCCTCTCCCACGATGTCCACGTTGAGCTGGAAGTGCTCGCGCAGGCGGCCCTTCTGCTGCCGCTCGTAGCGGAAGAGCTGCGGCGTGGAGAACCAGCGCACCGGCTTGCGCAGGGCGTTGGCGCGCGCCCCCACCATGCGGGCGAAGGTGGGCGTCATCTCGGGCCGCAGCGCCACCTCGCGGCCTCCCTTGTCCAGGAAGTTGTAGAGCTGCCCGACGATCTCCTCGCCGCTCTTGCGCGTGTAGAGATCGAGCGGCTCCAGGGGCGGGCCGTCGTACTCCACGAACCCATAGCGGCGGGCCACCTTGCCCCAGGCGCGCATGAGATGCGCGCGCTCGGCCAGCTCGGCGGGATAGAAATCACGAAAGCCCGGCAGGGCGGCAGAGGACATCAAGGCAATCTAGACGGCCAGCGGATGCACCTGCAAGCGCGCCATGGCGTCGCCCACCGTGTGGAAGGAGCCCGTGACCACCACCGTGGACGCGTCGAGCCGCGCGGCTGCCAGCGCACGGTCGAAGTCCGGCTCGCAGCTGGCCGTCCAGCCGTGTGCCGTGGCGAAGGCCGCGGCCTCCGCCGCATCCCATGCCCGATTGGCCGGCGCGGTGGGGGCCAGCGTCACCACGAAGCGGTCCACCACGGGCGCCAGGGCGGCCATCATGCTGCGCCAGTCCTTGTCGGCCAGCACGCAGAACAGCGCCGCCACCGGCCGCGCGGGCGCGAGCTCGGCCAGCGCCCCCGCCAGCACGGCCGCCCCCTCGGGATTGTGGGCCACGTCGAACAGCCAGGGCCCTACTCGCTGCAACCGTCCCGCCAGGCGCACCGCGGGCAGCCACCGCGCGGCGTCCGCCAGCGACACCCGATATCCGGGGCCCATCACGTCCAGCAGCGCGAGAGCCGTCGCGGCGTTCGCGGCCTGGTGCCGGCCGGCGAGCGGCGTCCAGAGCTCGGCCGACTCGCCCGCGTGGGCTAGCCGGAACCGGGTACCCGCGTCCGAGAGGTGCTCGTCCGACACGCGCCAGGCGTCGGCCGTGGTCACCACCGGCCGCGCGCCCGCGCGCTCCGCGTGCGCCGCCAGCAGGGCGCGCACGGCGGGGTGCGGCTCGCCGATCACGGCGGGAATACCCGGCTTGAAGATCCCCGCCTTCTCGGCCGCGATCAGCTCGATGGTGCCCCCCAGATACTCCACATGGTCCACCGAGACGTTGGTGACCCCGGCGGCGAGCGGCGCGAGCACGTTGGTGGAATCCAGCCGGCCGCCGAGCCCCGTCTCCACCACCGCCACGTCCACCTGC
>DATANT010000449.1:0-8809 GCA_036266115.1 Gemmatimonadaceae bacterium
GGCCGTTTGACCGCTGTCCCCGGAGTTGTCACCCCGAGCGCAGCGCCCTCTCGCGTCATCCCGAGCGAGCGCAGCCCCCACCCGTTGTCACCGCGAGCGAACACTGTCCCCACCCGTCGATATTCCGAGCGAGCGCCACCCTGAGGTGTCATCCCGAGCGAGCGCAGCGAGTCGAGGGATCTAGTGTCACCGGGGTCGTGGCCGGCTCCGTCCCCACGGACAGTAGATCCCTCGACTGCGCGGCCCTGCGGGCCGCTCCGCTCGGGATGACACGATAGAAGGGGTGACGGGGAGGGTGGTCAGGGTCCAGGGCTCAGGCGGCCGCGAGGGACAGCGATCCCGACACTCGCTCGCGGCATGACCGCCTGACTCGCGCCGCCCGATTCTCCGTCTGGCGACGGCCGCCCTCATCTCACATCTTCGTTCCGTGTGACTCCGCCCGGTGCCGGACGGGGCTCGTTGGCTCGGCAGCCCCCGTCCCCAGGCCCCGATGGACTCCACCGAACAGTTGCGCACCCAGCTCGCGCGGTTCCTCGACTGGAAGGAAGCGCACGCCGACTTCGATGCCGTGGTGATCGGCATCCCGCTGCAGGCGCGTGGCCTGCGTCCGGTGGGACTGCCGCACTCGCCGTGGGAGCTGCTGGAGCACCTGCGCCTCACGCAGCGCGACATCCTCGACTTCTGCCGCCACCCGGACTACGTGGAGCCGTCGTGGCCGGCCGACTACTGGCCGCCCACGGCGGAGCCGCCCACGCTGGAGGCGTGGGAGGAGAGCGTCACGAGCTTCCGGCGCGATCGCGAGTCGCTCCAGCAGCTCGCGCTCGACCCGGCGGTGGATCTCTTCGCCACCATCCCGCACGGCACGGGGCAGACGTACATCCGCGAGATCCTGCTCGTGGCCGACCATACGTCGTACCACGTGGGCCAGCTCGTCGTGGTGCGCCGCCTGCTCGGGGTGTGGCCGTTGATATGAGCGGGCCACGCCGAGCTCGGGTCGCGGCACGCGCGTCGCTGCTCAGTGCACCCTGGCGAGCTCGATGTCGAACACCAGCGTGGCGCGGGACGGCACGGTGCCCGGCTGCCCGGCCTTGCCGTAGCCGAGCGCGGGCGGCACCACGAGGATGCGCCGGCCGCCGGCCCGCATGCCGCGCAGCCCTTCTTCCCACGCCGGAATCACGCGGCCGTAGCCGAGCAGCACGTCGCGCGGCTTGCCCGCCTTGCGGGTGTCGTCGATCACGGTGCCGTTCGTCAGCCAGCCGGTGTAGCTCACGCTCACCCACTTTCCGCTGTCCGCCGTGGCACCGGTACCCACCCGCCGGTCCAGCACGTACAGGCCGCTCGGCTGCCGCGTCATGCGGGAGAGGTCGATGTCGAGCTCGGGCGCGATGGCCGTATCGATCACCGTGAGATCCTCCACGGGCTCCGCGCTCACGCTGTCGGCGGCGCCGCGCTGGCTGTCGTCGGCGGCGGTGCGCTCGCCGCCGCACGCGCTCAGCAGGATGGCGATGCCGGCCGCGATGGCCGCGAGGCGGGTGGCGCCGGGCGAGCGAGAGGGCATGGGGCGTCTCCGGTGACGGGAGAGGGAAGGGCGCCGCGTCGAGTCGCGGGCGGCTGTGCGCGGGCGGTTGTGCCTGGTAGTATAGGCGCCGCGGCGGCGCGCGGAACGCCCGGGGCGCCGCGGCCCGTCCGGCGCCGCTCTCGCCAGCGAGCCCACCTGGTCGTACGTTGGGTCGGGCGCCGGTATGGTCGAGATGCCGGCTCACGTGATCGAGCCTCGTCGCGATCCTCAGGGTTGGAGGAGCTCCGATGGTCAATTCCGCACTGCGGCCCGACGTGGGTCTGCCCGAGCTGCTCGCCGCCCGCGCGCGGTCCGCGTCGGACGCGCGGCTGGCGCTGGACGTGGCCGGTGGCTTGCTGGTGTCGGGCGCGGCGCTCGTCTGGCGGCCCACGGCGTGGTTCGTGGTGCTGAGCGGCGCGCTCTGCTTCGCCGCGTTCGGCTGCTGGGGAATTGCCGATCGCGAGCTGGCAGAGCGGCCGCGCGCGGTGGACGGCGTGCCGGCGCGAGCGCTCCGCGCGCTGCGCGCGGTGGCCGCCGCGGTGGGCACGCTGGCCGCGGTGGCGCTGCTGTTCGGCCTGCTCGTCGTCGCGCTGGGCACCTGGATCAGCTGACGGCGCCCGCGCCGCGCCGCTGGCGCGGTTAACTTGAGGGTACCCGGGCCCGGGGACGGATGCCGATCCCCACGCCCATCATCGCTCCACAGCCTCCCACCAGCGGGGTCCCACAATTGGCGAAGAAGCCCAATTACGATTTCGAGAAGCGCAAGAAGGAGATCGCCCGCAAGGCGAAGAAGGACGAGAAGAACCGCCGCAAGCGCGAGAATGCCGATCAGCCCGACGAGTTCGTGATGGGGCAGGTGGACGAGTTCGGAAACCCGGTGGCTGCCGAGGAGCCCGCGGCCCCATCGGAGTGACGTGACGCGCCGCTCCGGCGCGCCACGGAGTGTGCCGCGCCGCGCTGCGCCGTGTCGAGCACACCCCCACCCAGGATCACCATGACCGCTCCGCGCCCGCGCGGGCCGTGGCTGCCGCTGCTCGTCACCGGCATCGCCGTCAATACGCTGGGCGTCGTGCTGGTGCGCGCGGGCAACGCTCGCGTCGTGCTCATGGTGCTGGGCCTGGCACTCATGCTCGCGGCCATCATCGGGCTGTTGCTCGAGCGCCGGCGCCGCTGAACGTGCGCCCGCGTACCGCCCGCGAGCCGCACGCACCGCAACCCCGCGGCTGATGTCCGTCGCGGAGTCGCCGCCGGCGGCCGCACCCGTCGCCACCAGCCCCGCCTACGCCCGCCGCATCGGCCTCTTCTCGGGCACGATGATGGTGATCGGCGGCATCGTGGGGTCGGGGATCTTCCTGAACCCGGCCATCGTCGCGCAGCGCGTGGGCACCGCGCCGCTCACCATGGCGGCGTGGGCGCTGGGCGCGCTGGTGGCGCTCCTCGGCGCCTTCATCTTCGCCGAGCTGGGCGCGCGGCACCCCAGCGCGGGCGGCGGCTACGTGTATCTGCGCGATGCGTTCGGGCGGCTGCCGGCATTCCTGTACGGCTGGGCGCTGCTGCTCGCCATCGCCACCGGCGCCATGGCGGCCGTGGCCGTCACCTTCGCCAGCTACGCCGCGCCACTGCTCGGTCTCCCGCCCGGCGGCCAGACGCCGCTCGCCATCGGCGCCATCGCGCTGCTCACGCTCGTGAACGTGCTCGGCGTGCGGCCGGGCACCATCACGCAGAACGTCTTCACCATCCTCAAGCTCGTGGCCATCGCGGTGCTCATCGTGGCCGGCCTCACCAGGCCCGCGCTGCCGGAGGCCACGGCGTGCGCGGCCGGGCTGGCGTGCGCGGAGCTGGTGGCGCCGTCTGGCGTGATGGGGCTCGCGCTGGCGCTGGGTACCGCGCTGGTGCCGGTGCTCTTCGCGTACGGCGGCTGGCAGCAGACCAACTTCGTGGCCGAGGAGATGGTGACGCCCGAGCGCAACCTGCCGCGCGCGCTCGTGGTGGGGGTGCTCGTGGTGGGCGTGGTGTATCTGGGCGTGAACCTCACCTACCTGCAGACGCTCGGTGTGGCGGGGCTCGCGGCCAGCCGCGCGCCCGCGGCCGACGCCATGGCCATGCACTTCGGCCCCGCGGGCCGGGCGCTCATCGCGGCGGGCATCGCGATCTCCACCTTCGGCTTCCTCAACCTCGTCATCCTCGTCACGCCCCGCGTGTACCAGGCCATGGCGCGGGACGGCCTGTTCTTCCGGCGGTTCGCCGAGCTGCACCCGCGCTTCCGCACGCCGGTGGCCGCCATCGTGGTGCAGGGGGCGTGGGCCATCGCGCTCGTGCTCTCCGGCACCTACGGGCAGCTGCTGGACTACGTCACCTTCGCCGACTGGATCTTCTTCGGCGCCACGGCGTGCACGCTCGTGGTGTACCGGCGGCGCGACGGCGCGCACGCGCGCGCGGGCTACCGCGCCCCGCTGTATCCGGTGAGCGTCGCGCTCTTCGTGCTCGCCGCGGTGTACGTCGTGGCCGGCGCCGTGGTGTCGAACCCCGTGAACGCGGTGCGCGGCACGGTGCTGCTCGCGGCCGGCGTGCCGGTGTACGCGTACTGGCGGCGGCGCGCGTCGTCGGGCGGCTGACGGCGGCCTTCGTCCCGCACCGCGAGTTCCCGATTACCGGCGGGGCGAGCGCAGCGGAACGAGGTAGCGCCCCTCCTGGTCGCGCCGGCCGTCGGTGATCACGCGCGAGGCTCGGGATGTGAACACGGTCCGTGTGCCCACGCGGATCTCCACGCGGGGCGCGTCACGCGGGATCCGGATCTCCAGCCCGACGGCGCTGTCCGCGTGCTCGATCGCGAGGCGATCCACGTCGGAGGTGAAGCTCACCGCACCGCTCGCGACGCGAACCACGACCTCCGTGTCGTCGGTGAGCCACACGGTGGCCACGCCGCCCGGCTGGTGCGCGGGGAACGCGATCACGAGGTGATCGCCCGGCGGCACGGCGATGCCCCGAGAGCCGTCGCTCTGCTCCGGCGGCGCGGGCTCGGGCGACGATGTCGGCGGCGTGCGCTCCACGCGCGCGATCAGCGTGTCGATGAGCGCTGGCAGCGGGGAACCCGGCGCCGCGTACGCCGCCCCGCCGATGGCCAGGAGCAGGGCGGTGCCGGCCGCCCACCGGCCCCAGTCGCGCGCTCCGCCTCCGGCGTGGCGCGCGATCTCGGCGGCGGTCACGCGCGGCAGCGGGTGGTCCAGTTGGCGCAGGCGCTCCCGCACCCACGTCTCCTCGAGCTCCGCCTCGGCCACGCGGGCGCGGCACTCGGGGCAATCCCCCAGATGCGCGCTGGCCGCTGCCGCCGCCGGTGGCGTCAGCTCACGGTGCACCACACGCTGGATCTGCTCCTCGTCAAGATGCATCGAGCTCACCATCGTAGATCTCGCGGAACCCTCGCTTCGCACGGGCGAGCAGGGTGCCGATGCTGGCCTCGTTCAGCTCCAGCGCCGCGCCGATGTCCCGGTATCCGTACCCTTCGGCGCGGAGCAGCAGCAGCCGGCGCTCCCGCTCCGGCAGCTGGTCCAGCGCCGCGCGCACGCGCTGGCTCGTGTCCGCCGCCACCGCCGCCTGGATGGGCGATGGCGGAGGGTCGGCCATCACCGCTTCGGCACGCGGCACCGTGAGCAGCCGGCTGCGCCTGGCCCGAGTCGATCTGGCGTTGCGGAACAGGTTCATGGCCACGGCGATCAGCCAGGCTCGCGGCGCGTCGGGCAGCGAGCCTCGCCGGTACAGCCGCACGAACGCTTCCTGCGCGAGGTCCGCCGCGAGCTCCGGCTCGCCCGAGAGGCGATCCAGGTAGCGGTAGAGCCGCGCGAAGTGCGCGTCGAACAGCTCGACGAATCGGTCCTGGAACGACGATGTCATTCGAGGGTGGAGCCGGAGAGCGAGCCGGTTTGTGACACCGTGACACGGGTGCGTCAGAACTGCCAGTCGATGCCCACCACCAGCGGCGCGAGCGGACGCATCCCGATCTCGGCGGACGCGCCGGTAGCGGGATCGGTCGCGATGGTGAGCACGTTCCGGTGGCCGAACACGTTCGTCACCGTCCCGAAGGCCGCCACGAGCGCGTCCCGGCTCCCGAGCCGCAGGTGCCAGTGCTTGCGGACGCCGAGATCCACGCGCAGATACGGCGGCAGCCTGGTGGCGCCCAGGCGATCGGTGGCGAGTCGCGGGCTCCCACCGAACTCGCATCCGCGGTCGAGCAGGTTGCACGCCTCCCACTCCAGCGCGCTGGCCACCGCCGTCGCGCGTCGTCCCATGGCGCCCGTGACGCCGAGCCTGATGGACGACGTGGCCGAGGGAAAGACGATCACGCCGGCCTCCGCGACGTGGCTCGCCGCGTGGTCGGGCACGTAGCTCGAGTGGCCGTGCACGAGGCGCACGCGCTGCCAGCCGTAGCTCGCGACCACGCCGTAGCGGGCGCCGCTGGCCGCCGCGTCCACCGCGACGCCGCGCGCCGTTCCCGTGCCGGTGGTGAACGCGCTCACGTCGAACGGGTCCGCCGTGCTCGGCGCCACCAGGAGCAGGCCGCCGAGCTCCCGCGCGTACGCCTGCGCGCCGAATCGCAGGCCATCGGCCGGGCGGTACTCGGCGGCCACGATGGCCTGGTCGCTCCACGCCACCGGCACCCCGCCGGTGCCCGCGCTCACGTACAGGTCCATCGGAAACACGCTGCCCACCACCGACTCCGTGTTGCGCAGCGATTGCGCGAACTGGTGCGCGCGGCCGTAGCTGCCGGAGAGCGTGAGTCGCGACGACGCGGTCCAGCGAAGGCTCGCGCGTGGGTCGGCGTAGACGGTGCCCGCCGCTGAGGTGGCCGAGAGGGCGACGTGTGCGGCCAGCCGCGAGCCCAGCGCGCGCTCATGCTCCACGAACGCCGTCCCGAACAGCGTCCGTGCGCTCCACGCGACCGATGGCGCATCGCCGTTCACCGGCGCCACGCGGTACGACGTCCGGCTCTGGCGCACCCGCATGCCGGCCGCGGTCGTCGTCGTGCGGGTGCTGCGCTCCGCGACCGCGAGCAGGCCATCGTCCTCGCGCTCCGACGTCATGGTCACCGGCGCGTCGTCCGGGTTCCAGCTCGCGTCGGCCTCGGCGGACGCCCGCCACCCGCGCACGCGCACGGGGACGCCCCCCAGCTGCCCATCCCACTCCGCGCCCATGGACCGGCTGTACCAGGCGAAGGCGTTGCGGCGGGGGTCGACGTCGGGCGAGTCCGCGTCCATGTCCGGCGCGCTGGCCGCGGCGTCCAGCTCGTTGGAGCTGTCGTAGCCCAGCAGGCGCACCCGTCCGCCCAGCGCCCCGAGCTCCAGCTTCATCAGCAGGTCGCCGCTCTCCCCGCGCAGATACGAGTGCTCGCGCTCCGGTGCGATGAAGCCCGGGAAGCCGGTGCGGAGGCTCACCAGGTAGCCCGCTCCGGCCACGCCCAGCGGCCCGTCCACCGTGGCGCGCGCCTGGGTGGTGCTCACGCTGCCCTGGGAGCGAAAGCGCGCGCCCGGCGTGCGCGTGGTCGCGCTCACCACGCCGGAGAGCGCATCCGGCAGCACGGGCGACGACGCCGGCGCGTGGAGCTGCAGCCGCTCCAGGGCGTCCGGGTTCCAGGCGGTGAACGTTCCCGCCGAGTGGTAGGGGCTGAAGACCGGGATCCCGTCCAGCAGATACGCCGTCTGGTCGGAGGCGCCGCCGCGGATGTGCATGCCGCTCGGGGACTCCGGCTCCATCCTCACCTCGCCGCCGCCGAGCGCGAGCAGGGCGTCCGGCTCGGCGAGGAGCGGGTGATTGCGCACCGCGGCCAGCGAGATGCCGCGATCCGGGAAGGCCGGGCCGTCCTCGCCGTCCACGCCCCTGACGGCGATCCGCGGCCGCACCTCCACCCCGCGCAGCAGGATGGCCACGGCGTGCAGCGCCACGTTGATCTCGAGCTCGCCGTGGCGCGGTACGAGCGCGTGGAGGGTGCGCGGCGTGTAGCCGATGCGCCGCACCGTGAGGTGCTGCGGGCCCGGCGGGACCGCGGCGAAGGCGTACCGCCCGCCGGCGTCCGCCACCACGACGCGCTCGGCGTCGGTGAGCGTGACCGTCGCGCCCGGGAGCGGCTCGCCGCTCTGGCCGTCGCGTACCGTGCCGACGACCGCGGCCTGGGTCGTCTGCAGCGCGAACAGCAGCTTCGCCGCGCCGAGCAGCCACGATGCCATGCGATGCAGCCCACAGCGTGTGCGCGAGTTCGCGCGGGCCATCCCGGTGGCGCGCGCTCGCTCACCAGGCCGCGCCCGTCACCAATATCCGGCTGGTGGGTTCCTCGTACAAGGGCCCATTCCTCATGACCGGGAGGCACCATGTGTCGCACCGTAATGCTCACCGCCACTCTCGTGCTCGGTGTGGTCGCGTTGGCAGGCTGCGATCAGCCGACACCGCTCGCGCCCGACGCGACGCCCACGGCGGACGCGCGACGAGCTGCGAGCGGAGCGGACAAGAAGCTGTCGCCCGCGCTCTGCGCGCTCGATCGTGGCGACTTCACGCTCAGGTCGGAGAACGACTTCTTCCCCCTCGGGGCCGGCAGCGAGTGGGAGTACCTCGGCGAGGAGGACGGCACGCGCGTGCGGCTACGCATCACCGTGCTGTACGACACCGAGGTGGTGGGCGGTGTCACCACGCACGTGGTGGAAGAGCGCGAGTGGAACGACGGGGAGCTGGTCGAGGTCTCGCGCAACTTCTTCGCCGAGACCGGGGAGGGAACGGTCTGCTACCTGGGCGAGGACGTGGACATCTACGAGGATGGCGAGGTGGTGTCGCACGAAGGCGCGTGGCGCGCCGACGCGCCGGGCAACGCGCCCGGCATCTTCATGCCAGCCCGTCCGCGCCCCGGGATGACGTTCGCCATGGAGCACGCGCCCGGCGTCGCCGAGGACGCGGGCAAGATCGTGGGTAGCGGTCCCGTCCGGGTGCCCGTCGGCGTGTTCCGCGAGACCATCCGCGTGCGCGAGACGAATCTGCTGGACGGGGAAGTGGGCTACAAATGGTTCGCGGATGACGTGGGCCTCGTGGTGGACGGGTCGGTGCGGCTCGTGCGCTTCCAGGTGGTGGACGACGATGGCAGCCATCATGATGCCGGGGAGGACGACTAGAGACTCTACGGAAAGGGCGAATCCTACATGCGACGCGCCAAGCGCCGGTAAGCTGCCATCGCATCCCCGGCGCCCAGTTCTCGCACAGTCTCTACGCGCCAAC
>DATANT010000450.1:0-6687 GCA_036266115.1 Gemmatimonadaceae bacterium
GAGCTCGGACGCGGAGCGACGCCGCGGCCCCCGCGGCGTCGCTCCGCGCGATCCTGCGCCGCGCTTCCACGACCTGGTCCCAACATCCGTAGAGCGGGGATGTGACACATCCCGCGCCAATCGCCAGTACATCGGAGCCACGATGAAGCCCACGCAGATTCTCCTCGCGACGGACCTGAGCTGCCGCTGCGACCGCGCGCTGGATCGCGCCACCGCGCTCGCCAGCGAGTGGAAGGCACGGGTGATCGTGCTGCATGCGCTCGGCGAGCCGGAGCCCGTCACCGATGTGCCGTCCTGGCGGCGCACGCTCGATCCCCGACAGGCAGCGGAGCGGCGCGTACGCGACGACCTGCGTGGGGCGGAGGGTGTGAGCGTCGAGGTGCTGGTGCGCCGGGGCAAGCCGGCGCCGCTCATCCTCGAGACCGTCGGGCAGCGAGGCTGCGACCTCGTCGTGACGGGCGTGGCGCGCGACGAGACGCTGGGCCGCATATTGCTCGGCACCACGGTGGACGCGGTGGTGCGCAGCGCGGACGTGCCGGTGCTGGTGGCGAAGTCGCGGCCGCGCGGGCCGTATCGCAACGTCGTGGTGGCCACGGACTTCTCCGAAGGCTCGCGTCACGCCCTGCAGACGGTGCTCGCCTGGCTGCCAGAGGCCAGCGTGAGCCTGTTCCACGCCTACGACGTGGCGTACGAAGCGCTGCTCGGGGACCAGATGGCGGCTCGCGAGCAGGTGGGACGCCGGAAGATGGAGGAGGCGCGAGACTTCCTGGCCGACACGCCAGGCGTGGCGGCGTCCGGACGCGTGATTCCCGCGGTGTGCGAGTACGGCGACGTCGACGTGCTGCTGCGCGACCTGGTGCAGGCGCGGGCCGTGGACCTGGTGGCGCTGGGCACCGCGGGGCGGGGCAGGCTCGCCACCGTCCTGCTGGGCAGCGTCGCGCAGCGGCTGCTCTCCGCGATCCCCGTCGACGTGCTGGCGGTGCGTCGGCCGCGGGAAGACGGGGCGACCATCACCCATCCATGAGGTACGACGATGAGCAGCCCTGACGCGGCCCTCGCCACGCAGCTCGCGAACATCGAGAAGCGAACCGGCAAGGCGATCGCGGAGCTCAAGCGGATCGTGCGCGAGAGCCCCCTCACCAAGCACGGCGAGCTGCGCGCCATGCTCCAGCAGGAGCTGGGCATGGGATATGGAGACGCGAACACACTGGTGCACGTCGCGCTGAAGCCCGACGATCAGAGTGCAGCGGGTGCCGCTCCGGCATCACCGGACGATGTCGTCGGCGCGATCTACACCGGCGCGAAGGCGGCACTCCGCCCCATCCACGACGAGATCATGGCGCGGATCCACGAGCTGGGTGACTTCGAGATCGCGCCCAAGAAGACCTACCTCAGCCTGCGACGGAAGAAGCAGTTCGCGATGGTGGGCCCGGCCACGAAGACCATGGTGGAGGTGGGGCTGAACGCGAAGGGGCTGCCGGCGAGCGAGCGGCTGGTGGAGGTGCCGGCGGGTGGGATGTGCAACTACAAGGTCAGGATCGGGGATGTGCGCGAAGTGGATGCGGAACT
Organism: Gemmatimonadaceae bacterium; assembly: GCA_036266115.1. Classification (GTDB taxonomy): domain Bacteria; phylum Gemmatimonadota; class Gemmatimonadetes; order Gemmatimonadales; family Gemmatimonadaceae; genus DATANT01. The sequence goes on from DATANT010000450.1 coordinate 1,570, forward strand.
GGTGGGATGGGTGAGAGCGGCGTACGAGGGGGCGGGGTGAGCGAGGCGGGGGCGGCTCGGTCTGGGGTGGAGTTTGCCCGGCGGGTGGGATCGAGCCACGCTCGGCGCTGAGAGGGAGAGCCCGCGCGGGTAGGCGCAGGCTGCCAACACGCGCTAGATGGACACAGACCTACGACGCGATCGACCGATGGACGACCGACTCGAGCAGAACAAGGCCACCGCGCAGGCATTCTACCGCCTGATGTTCAACGAGTGCCGCCCCGCCGAGGCGATCGAGCGGTATGTCGGCCGCGAGTACATCCAGCACAATCCGGCGGTCGGCGATGGGAAGCAGGCATTCATCGACTACTTCACGCGCATGGCGGCGGAGTATCCCGGGAAGCAGGTGGAGATCAAGCGCGTGGTCGCGGAGGGCGATTACGTCGTGCTGCACTGCTTTCAGGACTGGCCTGGTGACGGCCCGTGGGCTGGGATCGACATCTTCCGCTTCGACGCGGACGGCAGGATCGTCGAGCACTGGGACGTGCTCCAGCGCGTTCCGGAGAGCGCGGCCAACTCCAATACGATGTTCTAGCGGCTGGCCGCCGCCGCACCGCCGGCGAACGGATGGTCGCTATACTCGGCGCTCGCTACGGGGACCTTCGTCGGGTTCATCCCGGACTGGCCGGGCGCCCACTCGCAGTGGCGAGAATCTCGACGAGCTGCAGCGCAAACGGATCGCGCGCGTCGGCTACAATCCAACATCCAGATGACTCCACCGGCACTCGCTGCCTGGCATATCGTCGCAGCACTCACGCTCGCGTTCTCCAGCGCGGCGGGCGCTCAGGCGTTCGACACGCATCCTCTCCAGACGCCCGTCGCGTTCCCAGCCGACTCGATGCCGGTGCACGCCGCCGGCTTCAAGGCGTGGCTGTACTCCGCCGACTCCCTTTCCGAGAACGAGCTCGTGGCGGCACGCGAGCATCTCTTCGCGATCATCTCCGAGGATGCGAAGACGCGCGCACGCGCAGGGCGGCCGCCGTTCCCGCCGGAAGGGGACACCGCGCTGGCTGGCCTGTTCGCCCTTGGCCACGAACTCGGATTGCCCGGAGCCGGACTCGTGGCCGCAGCCCTCGATGCCGGTGTCGCCGCTCGACCGCTCGCCCCGATCGCGACTCCGGGATTCACCCTGCACTTCGACTCGCTGTACACGCTGACGGCGGACGCGAATGGCTGGATGATCCGGTTTCCGCATTACTTCATGATCGGCACCGCCACGCGACAGCGCATGGCGAACGGCTCCGAGAGCAGCATCGCCGTGCTATCCACCCTGTTCGCGAAGCACGCCACCGCTGATGCCCTGGGCGCATCCCAGGCGACAGTCCTGATCGTCTCCGCGCCCACTCCGGCCGCGGAGCTGGCGGCATTCTGGCTCGCGCAGGTCGGACTTCAGCCAACCGAGACGACGTCCGTGCCGACGCCCTCCGCCCTGGGAGCCTATCGCGGGCTGGACGCAGCGACCGGCATGGTCAGGGAGCTGGTGGTGTTCGCCCCGGCCGGGCGGACGGTGCTCTTCCTGTACATCGGGCGGGAGGGTACGCACGAAGCCAACCGCCCGCACTTCCTGAACCTGCTCGAGACGCTGCGCGTCCGTCCGACTGCCTAGATCTCGTTCGCGCCCAGTCAACGTCCGCGACGCCTCCCCTCACTCCGCGCGCAACGCGCTGTTCGGATCCGCCCGCGCCGCGCGGTACGCCGGCCGCGCGCTCGCCGCGAGCGCCATGACGACCATCGCCCCGGCCACAGCGCCGTACGCCAGCGGGTCGATGGGGTTGGCAGCCGTCAGAAGTACCGCGCCCCCGCCATCGCCAGCGTGGCCACCACCAGCAGCCCCGTCGCGATGGCCGACCCCAGGCCGGCCCGCCGCTGCAACCGCTGCATCTCCGCCGCCACCGCCGGCTCCGGCGGCGTGCCCGCCTGCTGCAGCTGCGCCCCGATCGCCGTCATGCGCCGCGCCGCCGCGCCGCCGATCGCCGACCCCACGATGGCCGCGAGGATGGCCGCGACGCCGCCAACGGCGAGCACGATGCCGTGACGCGTGCCGGCGAAGCCGCCGTTGGAGAGGGCGGAGAAGCGCGCATACATCGCGATGCCCGACACCACCGTGAGTGCCGCCGAGACCATGAGCCAGACCGAGAGGCGGCGCCCGATCATCAGTTGGCGCATGAACGGGCCGCCCGCGGGGCCGACGTCCCGCTGGGTGGGCGCGATGAACAGGCTGAGCAGCAGCGCAGCGCCGACCCAGAAGACGCCGGCCAGGATGTGCACCAGCCGCAGCACGAGGATGAGGGTTCGTTCGTCCATCGGTCACGCTCCAGAGGAAGGGCTCGCCGGGGAGTCGCCACGCGGCGCCCGTCCCCCCGACGGGGACGAATACGATAGATATCTAAGCGTTAGATGTCAATCGAAACACCGGCCACTATCTTATGCCCATGCCGCCCCCCAAGGGAACACCCATCGGCCTCAACCTCGCCCGGACGGCCAAGCTGCTCTCGCGCGCGTTCGGCGAGACGCTCGAGGCCGCCGGCGGCTCCCTCCCCATCTGGCTCATCCTGCGGTCGCTCAAGGCGCAGCGGATCGGCAACCAGCGTGAGCTGGCCGAGGTGGTGGGCATTCGCGGGGCGACGCTCACGCATCACCTGAATGCGATGGAGGCCGAGGGGCTCGTCACCCGCCGGCGCGACCCGGCCAACCGCCGCATCCATCTGGTGGAGCTCACCGCCGAGGGCGAGGCGCGCTTCCGTACGCTCCGCACCGCCGCGATCGCCTACGACCAGCGCCTGCGCACCGGCCTGAGCGACGAGGACGTGGCCGCGCTCGAGGAGTTGCTCGGGCGCCTGCGTGCGAACGTGACGGACCCGTCGGCGCCGGCGCGGACGAGCTTCGGATGAGGGGTCGGGGGTCATCCCGGGGATGGTGCGAGGGGTAGGGCATCCCGCACGAGCGAGCGCAGCGAGCGAGTGTCGGGGCCGCTTTCCCACCCAGGGACACCAGGAGCGTGAACGGGGTATGGGGTCGAACGGCCGCGAGGGAGAGCGATCCCGACGCTCGCGCTGCCTTCGGCCGCGCTCCTGCGGGATGACAAGGTAGACTGGCCTCCCCTTCGGCCGCGCTCCTGCGGGATGACACGATTGGCTGGCCCCACGCTCGGCAATGCTCCTGCGGGATGACAACATTGGACTGGCATTGCTCTCGGCGGCGCTCCGCGGGATGACTCGCTCCTCTCACCCGAGCCGTTAGCGGCGCTCCGACGGGACGACGACGGCGACTGGCCCCGCCTCAGCTGCGCGGCTGAAGTGACGCCCCGCCCGCCCCGCCGGGTCGCTGGACAGCGCCGCCAGGGGTCCGTCATCTTTCCGCCCGGAACGGCTCCCCCCGCGCCCGACCCGGTCCGCCTCGCCCATTCACCGCCCCCAGGTCGCCACGTGACCGACGTCTCGCGCTCCGCCGCACTTGCGACCCCGCCGCTCGCGCCACCCCGGCCCTCGGCGGGACGGTACGACCGGTCCATCGTGGAGGGGCCGCTGGTGCCGGCGGTCTGGAAGCTGGCGTGGCCCACCATGCTGACGAACATCATCGGCGGGGTGCAGGGCATCGTGGATCACGTGCTGGTGGGCCACCTCGTGGGCTACCAGGGCAACGCCGCCATCGGCGTCGCGTGGCAGATCTTCATCATCGTCATCGTCTTCATCACCTCGCTGTTCACCGGCATGAGCGTGCTCGTGGCCCGCTTCGCCGGGGCCAACGACGAGGAGAACGTCGATCGCGCGGTCTATCAGGCGTTCCTCACCGCCATGGGGCTCGCGCTGTTCGTGATCGCGCCAGTGGGCTACGTGCTCTCGCCGTGGCTGCTGGACCTGGTGAACGCGGCGCCCGGCGTGAAGGCGGAGGCGCTGCCGTTCCTGCGGGTCATGTTCCTGTACAGCAGCGGGATGCTCGTCTTCTTCATGCTCGGCGGCGCGCTTCGCTCCGCGGGGGACGCCCGCACGCCGATGATGCTCGGCATCGCCCTCACGGTGCTGAACATCGTCCTGAACGTCATCCTGATCCGCGGGCTCGGCCCCATTCCCGCGTTCGGCACCACCGGTTCGGCCATGGGCACGGTGATCGCCTCGGGCCTGGTCGCGGTGTACGCCGTGTGGAGGCTCTGGAGTGGCGGCTGGGTGGTGCGGTTCCCACGCGGACGCGCGCTGGGTCCCGACTGGACCATCATCCGCGCGCTGTTCCGGTTCGGTCTGCCCACCGGCATCCAGGGCATCGCGATGAACATCGGCGGGCTGTTCATGCTCGCCTTCATCGGCTCGCTGGCGCAGAGCGCCGCGGCGCAGGCGGCCTTCGCCGTCTCGTACTCGCAGCTGTTCTCGTTCATCACCTGGACGGCGGTGGGGCTGATGGGCGCCGCCGCGGCGGTGGCGGGGCAGAACCTCGGCGCCGGCCAACCGGATCGCACCGTGGCGGCGGTACACGTGGCCGCGCGCATCGCGCTCGTGATGGCCGCCGCCATCGGAGTGTTCTTCCTGCTCTTCCCGCGGCAGCTGCTGGCGGTGTTCGGCATGAACGAGCCGGCGGTGCTCGACATCGGCGCGCAGCTCCTGCGCGTGCTCGGCGTCTCGGGCCTCTTCGTGGCCGTCGCGCTCACCTACACGGGCGGCCTGCAGGGCACCGGCGACACCAAGAGCCCGCTCTACATCTCCATCGTCTCGCAGGTGGTGCTCCCCCTGGGCATCTGCTTCACCGTCCAGCGGCTCGGCATACTGGACCCGATCGACATCTGGCTCGCCATCCTGGTGGGCCACGCCACGCGCTGCATACTGAGCATGTGGCGCTTCCACCAGCAGAAGTGGCGGGGGATCGTGGTGGACGTGGGCGGCGGGAGGCGGTAGGCAGCGTCGCCGGTGCGAGGGCGTGCGCCATACGAGTCATCGCACGGGGGCGAGCAGACGCGGGGCGGAGCCTTCTCTGTCATCCCGCAGGAGCGAGTCGTCCGCAGGACGGCGAGCGAGTGTCGGGATCGCTTTCACGTCTCGTGATGCGCCGTCGCTGTCGGATGTTCGGGGTCGAACGGCCGCGAGGGAGAGC
>DATANT010000451.1:0-3811 GCA_036266115.1 Gemmatimonadaceae bacterium
GTCTCGTCAGCTGGGGAAAGCCCGGGCCGCTCGATCGAGCGGCCCGGGCTTTCCCCAGCTGACGAGACGGGCCGACGCACAAGGATCTGCGCGTCGGCCCGTCTCGTCAGCCCACCTTACCCGCCGTGCGAGCGGTCACGCCACGCTGAGCACCGTCTGCCGGCCCGTGGGCACGCCGTGCCGCTCGGCCAGGCCGTACACCTCCTCGGCGCTCAGCACCTCGCGCTGGAGCAGCTCCTCGGCCAGCGCCTCCACCGCCACCCGATGCTCGCGCACGATCTCCTCGGCGCGCTCCATCTGCACCCCGAGCAGCGCCTGGACGGCGGTGTCGATGCGGCTCAGGAGATGCGAGCTCGGCGCGCCCCCCTGGGCCGCGGCGGCGGCGCTCACCAGCCCCACCTCGCCGCTCATGCCGAACTCCGCCACCATGCGGCGGGCGATGTTCGTGGCCTGCACCAGATCGCTCCCGGCGCCGGACGTCACCTGGTCGTGGCCCAGGAACACGAGCTCCGCGGCGCGACCGCCCAGGGCCTTGGCGATGATCCCTTCCAGGTAGTGACGCGGGTAGAGGTGGCGGTCGGACTCGGGCGCGAAGTGCGCCGCGCCCAGCGAGCGGCCGCGCGGCTCGATGGTCACCTTGTGGAGCTTGTCGTCCGGACAGGCCACCATGCCCACCACCGCGTGGCCCGACTCGTGGATGGCGATGAGCCGACGCTCCGCGGCGGTCACCACCACCCCGGCGCGCACGCGGCCCAGCAGGATCTTGTCGCGTGCCTGCTCCAGATGGGCGTTGGTGATGCGGGTGCTCCGATCCTGCACGGCCACGATGGCCGCCTCGTTGAGCAGGTTCGCCAGCTCGGCGCCCGAATGCCCCACGGTGAGCTGTGCCAGCCGCTCCAGGTCCACGTCCTCGTCCAGCGGCGCCTGCTGCGCGTGGATCTTGAGGATCTCCAGCCGGTCCCCGGCGGTGGGCAGCGGCACCTCCACCACGCGGTCGAAGCGACCGGGGCGGCGCACCGCCGGGTCCAGCATGTCCTCGCGGTTCGTGGCAGCCATCCAGATCACACCCTCGCTCCCCTGCATGCCGTCCATCTCCACCAGCAGCTGGTTGAGCGTCACCTCCTCCTCGCCCGACCGGTTGGCGCGCCCGCGGCGGCCGCCCAGCGAGTCGAACTCGTCGATGAACACGATGCACGGCGCCTGAGCCCGGGCCTTATCGGCGAGCGCCCGCACGCGCTTGGCGCCCACGCCCACGTACATCTCGTTGAAGTCCGAGCCCGCGGCCATGATCATCGGGCAGCCCGCCTCGCCGGCCACGGCGCGGGCGAGCAGCGTCTTGCCGGTGCCCGGCGGTCCGATGAGCAGCACGCCCTTGGGGCAGCGTGCGCCCATGCGGCGAAAGCGTTCGGGGTCCTGCAGGTAGGCGATCACGTCGCGCAGGTCCGCCTGGGCCTCGCGCGCGCCGCCCACCGACTGCAGGGTGAGCTGCCGGGACGGCGGCGTGGCCTCGAAGCGATCCGCGCTGTTGCGGCGCTGGTGCCCCACGAGGAGCACCACGACGATGGTGATGCCGGCGACCAGGGCGATGCCCTTGATCCAGTGCTCCGGCTGGCTGATGAAGCTCGGGTTGACGACGCGCACCAGCGCGCCGGTCGCGCTCCACCGCTCCATGTCCTCCAGCCGCACTCCGGCCGCCGGCACCACCGCCGCGATCTGCCCGCCCGCTCCCGCCGCGCCCGGGCGCAGCGTGGCGACCACGCGCGAGCTGCCCTCCACCATCACCTCGCTGGCCTGGCCGCTGGCGATGGCGGCCGAGAGCTGCGAGTAGGCCACCGAGCTGGGGCCCACCGTGACCGGGCTCGAGGGCCAGAGGGCCCAGGCGAACGTGCCGAGGGCCAGGAGGAGCGCGGCGGCGAAGGCGGCGCGGCGGCCCGAGCGGCTGCGAAGGGGGCCGCGGGCGACCACCCTGGCCCAGACACGCGCAACACGGCGGCGGGAGGCCGCGCGGCGCTCGCGGAGCGGGCGGGGGGCTGAAGAGGACATCTGCTACGGGCTGCGATGGAGACGGGAAGGATGGCCGCGGCCCGGTGGGCCGGCGACTCCGAACAACACTACTACTGGCACGCGACGACCGGCACCGTCCCACAGCAACCGGGGGTCGTGCGGTGGCGCGGCCGGCCGTGCGCGTGGCTCACGGCGTGAGCAGCGTACTACTCGCCCACCGGCTGGCTGTTCCTGGGACCGCCTCGCCGAGTGCTCGGCCTCCGCGACATGTGCGGGGGCATGTGCGGGTGATGCGACGGGTGGTGTATACTGCGCGAGGGAATCGCGGATCTGTGACAGGAGCGCATGGCTGGTGACGGCACCTGGAGCCGGGCGTCGGGTATGCAGGCTCTCGCGATCCGCACGCACGCCGTTCCATTCACCATGCCCGCTGCCACCGACCAGCCGTCCGACCCGTCCGCAGTCGCAGCTCGCCGCCCGCCCGGACGCATCACCCGCTGGGCCACTGGCACCATCCGCACGCTCCATCGGTGGGCGGAATCCGGCTGGGGCGGCCCGGCGGTGGGGTCGTGGGGATTCCTTCAGGCCTCGGTGGTGCCCGGGCCCACCGAGGCGGTGCTCGTGCCCCTCGGCATCGCGGATCCTCAGCGAGCCTACCGCCTGGCCATGTGGGCCATCGGCGGCGCACTGCTCGGCGGCATCGTGGCGTACCTCATCGGCGCGCACGCCTTCGAGAGCGTCGGCCGGCCGCTCCTGGAGCTGGTGGGCATCAGCGAGCGTACCCTGGCAGCCAGCGAGGGCCAGTTCGCGCGGCGAGGCTGGGCGCTGGTGGCGCTGAGCACCGTGTCGCCGCTCTCGAGCAAGCTGGTGTGCCTCGCGGCCGGCGCGTTCGGCATGCCGTTCTGGGTGTTCGGCCTGGCGCTGCTCGCCGGCCGCGCGGCGCGCTTCATGGCCGTCGCCACCCTCGTGCGGTACGCGGGTCCGGCGGTGCTGCGGCGCATGGGGTGGGCGAGCGCCGCCGAGTGAGCGGGCGGCCGGGCGCTCACCCCGGCTCACTCACGCCGCGCGCAGCACGTCCAGCACCACGGCCCGCACGCCGTTGATGATGAACTGCACGCCGATGACCATCACCAGCAGTCCCATCACGCGCGTGATGATGTTGAGGCCCGTGCGGCCGAGGCGCAGCAACAGCATGGGTGCCACGCGCAGCACGAGCCACGCGGTGCCCATCACGCCCACGATCGCCAGGTAGACGCCCCACTGGTCCCAGGCGGAGGAGCCCTGGGCCACCAGCGTGATCACGGTGGTCATCGCGCCCGGGCCGGCGAGGGTGGGCAGGCCGAGTGGGATGATGCCGACCTCGTCGCGATGGCCGGCTTCTTCCTCCTCCGACGTCGTGATGCGCACGCGCGTCGGCTTGGCGGCCATCATGTCGCTGCCGATGCCGAGGAAGATCAGGCCGCCGGCGATGCGGAAGGCGTCCGTCGTGATCCCGAAGAATCGCAGGATGAACGTGCCGAGCAGCGCGAAGGTGATCAGCACGAGCGTGCCGGTGAGAACCGCGGTGCGGAGCGTGGCCCGGCGGTGTGCCTCGTCGTAATCGCTGGTGAGCGCCACGTAGATGGGCACCGCGCTTAGCGGATTGACGATCGCGAGCAGCGACGTGAAGGCGAGCAGGGCAGTAGCGAGGGCGGAGCCGTTCATGCCCGGGAAATTAACGGGCTCTGGCGCGTCGGGTGTCGGCCCGCGTCACATCGTCGTACCGGCCTCGGGTCCCTCAGGGGGCGAAACGAGACGCGGCCACCGC
>DATANT010000452.1:0-5962 GCA_036266115.1 Gemmatimonadaceae bacterium
CTTGGCGCCCACGCGATCGTTGTAGAACTTGGGGATCGCGGTGAAGAGCTGCAGCGAGCGCATGCCCGCGTTGGCCGCGCGGCGCACGGCCATGTCGGGCCCGCCGGCGTCCTGCACGTGGGCACCGAACAGGTGCCGTGCGCCGCTCGTGCCACCCACTCGTTCCGTCCCGCTCACCGCCACCTCCCGGCCACGCAGGGCCGCGCCTGGGTTCGCTCCTCGCCACCGTTCGCGACCGCCGCTCGTCGTCGGCATGCCGCGCCACGCCCAAAGATGCGCTCCCGGTGCCCCCCCGACCACCGCCGCCATCCCTCGGCGGCCGTTGGCCCGCCCCGCCGCCGCGCATAACTTGCACGGCACCGGCTCGCCCCGTTTGCTCCTGCCGCTACCGCGTTCCCGCGAGGTGTCTCCAGATGTCCGCCACCGCCGTTCCGTCCGCGTCCACGTCCGTCACGAGCACGCCGCAGCCGGTGCCCTCCATGGGCGGCATCTCCGGCTTCAACGGCACCCGCCGCGTGCCGCCACCGGCCAACGAGACGGTGCGCACCTACGCCCCGGGCTCCGCCGAGCGCGAGGCCCTCAAGCAGCGGCTGGCCAGCATGGCCGGCGAGCGCGTGGACATCCCGCTCATCATCGGCGGCCAGGACGTCCGCACCGGCGACACCGCGCAGGCGGTGATGCCGCACGACCACCGGCACGTGCTCGCCGACTGGCAGCGCGCCACGGCCGACGACGTGACGCGGGCCATCGCGGCCGCCGCCGAGGCGCAGCGCGAGTGGGCCAACTGGCCGTGGGAGGATCGCGCGGCGGTGTTCCTCAAGGCCGCCGAGCTGCTCACCACCACCTGGCGCAGCACGCTCAACGCGGCCACCATGCTCGGCCAGTCGAAGTCGGCGTACCAGGCGGAGATCGACGCGGCCGTGGAGCTCATCGACTTCTGGCGCTTCAACCCGCACTACGCGCAGCAGCTGTACGACGAGCAGCCGATCAGCGACCACACCATGTGGAACCAGCTCGACTACCGGCCGCTCGAAGGGTTCGTCTACGCCGTGACGCCGTTCAACTTCACGTCCATCGCCGGCAACCTGCCCACCGCGCCGGCGCTCATGGGCAACACGGTGCTCTGGAAGCCGGCCGCCTCGGCCATGCTCTCGGCGTACCACATCATGCGGCTGCTCGAGGAGGCCGGACTGCCGCCGGGCGTCATCAACCTCGTCTCCGGCGACGCGCGCATGATCAGCGACGTGGCGCTGGCGCATCGGGATCTCGCCGGCGTGCACTTCACCGGCAGCACCGGCGTGTTCAACAGCATGTGGGAGACCATCGGCCGCAACATGGGGCGCTACCGGTCGTACCCGCGCATCGTGGGCGAGACCGGCGGCAAGGACTTCATCGTCGCCCACGCGTCGGCCGACGTCGAGGCGCTGTCCGTGGCCATCGTGCGCGGCGGCTTCGAGTATCAGGGGCAGAAGTGCTCCGCGGCCAGCCGCGTCTACGTGCCGCGGTCGCTCTGGCCCGAGGTGCGCGACCGCGTGGTGGCCATGATGGGCGACATCCGCATGGGCGACCCACGCGACTTCCGCAACTTCATGAACGCCGTGATCGACGAGAAGGCGTTCACCAAGATCTCGGAGTACCTGGCGCACGGGCGCGCGAACGCCAGGGTGATCGCCGGCGGCCAGGCCCGCGGCGACACGGGCTACTTCGTGGAGCCCACGCTGCTGCTCACCGACGACCCGGGCTACAAGCTGCTCTGCGAGGAGATCTTCGGCCCCGTGGTCACCGCCTACGTCTACGACGACGACCGGTGGGAGGACACGCTGCGCATCGTCGACGGCACGTCGCCCTACGCGCTCACCGGCGCGGTGTTCGCGCGCGACCGCAAGGCGCTCAAGCAGTCCATGGTGACGCTGCGCAACGCCGCCGGCAACTTCTACGTGAACGACAAGCCCACCGGCGCGGTGGTGGGCCAGCAGCCGTTCGGTGGCGCCCGCGCCTCCGGCACCAACGACAAGGCGGGCTCCATGCTCAACCTGGTGCGCTGGGTGAGCGCGCGGAACGTGAAGGAGACGTTCAGCCCGGCGCGCGATTTCCAGTATCCGTTCATGGGCGCGGAATAGGCCCCGCGTGCAGATCGACTTCCTCACGGCCGACGTCTTCACCGCGGAGCGCTTCGGCGGCAACCCGCTCGCCGTCGTCCCCGACGCGAGCGGCATCCCGGAGGAGCTGCTGCTCGCCGTCACGCGCGAGTTCAACTACTCCGAGACCGTCTTCCTGTACCCGCCACGCGACGCGAGCCATGCGCGCCGCGTACGCATCTTCACGCCCGGCGGCGAGATCCCCTTCGCCGGCCATCCCACGGTGGGCGCCGCGTTCGTGCTCGCGCATACCGGCGCCATCGCGCTCACCGGCGACGTCACCGACATCGTGCTCGAGGAGGGCGTGGGCCCGGTGACGGTGCGCATCCGCTCGAGCGGTGGCGTGCCCACCACCTGCCAGCTCTCGGTGGCCATGCTGCCCGAGGAGACCGAGCCACCGGTGGATGCGGCCACCATCGCCGACGTGCTCGGCCTGGAGCCCGACGACGTGCTGCGTGGCGAGTTCGCACCGCGCGCCGTGTCGTGCGGCATCCCGTTCCTCATCGTGCCGGTGGCGAGCGGCGACGCGGTGCGCCGCGCGCGCGTGCGGCTGGACCGCTGGGAGGGGACGCTGCGCGGCACGACGAGCTCCGAGATCCTCGTCTTCGCCCAGGACGCCGGCGCTCACGATGCCGACCTGCACGCCCGCGTGTTCGTGCCCGGCCTGAACGTGCCCGAGGACCCGGCCACCGGCTCCGCGTGCGCCTGCCTCGGCGGCTTTCTGGCCGCCCGGTCCGCGCGGGAGGGCACGCTGCGCTGGAGCGTGGCGCAGGGCGTGGAGATGGGGCGCCCGAGCCGCCTGGAGGTGGAGGCGGACACCTCGGCGCGCGCCGTCACCGCCGTGCGCGTGGGCGGCGCGACGGTGATGGTGAGCGAGGGTTGGATGCGGCTGCGGGACTGACCCGGGCGAGCGCCTCGTGGCGCGCGCGCCGGGCGCCTGGTCCGCACGGCGGCGCTACGCGGGCGGCCGCTCGTCCCGCCCGTCGTCGCGCTCCGCCGGGGCGGCGTGCGGGTTGGGCGGCGTCACCAGCATCGTCATCCCGGGGGTCGTCACCGTGAAGCTCGACGGATCGGACAGCCCTCGCGCCCAGAGCACGACGCGGTTGCGCCCCGCGCGCTTGGCCGCGTAGAGCGCCTCGTCGGCGCGCGCGCGCAGGTCGTAGACCTGCCCTTCGCTGGTCACCGTGTCGGCCACCACCCCCAGGCTCACCGTCACCGGGATGCGGCCCGCGACGCCGCGGAACCGGCACTGGCGCACGGCGTCGGCCACGCGGTTGGCCAGGCGGTACGCACCCGCCACGTCGGTGTCCGGCGCCAGGATCACGAACTCCTCGCCGCCCACGCGCGCCACCACGTCGCCGGTGCGCGCCGTCTCGCGCAGCAGCTCGCCCACTTCCTGGATCACCACGTCGCCCGCCAGATGGCCCAGGGAGTCGTTGATCAGCTTGAAGTGATCCAGGTCCAGCGCCAGCAGCGCCACGCTGGCCTCCGCTCGCGCGGCGCGCGCCAGCTCCTGCGCCAGCTCCTGCTCGAAGCCGCGGCGGTTCAGGCAGCCGCTCAGCGGATCGGTGAGCACCACGCCGGCCAGATGCGCGCGCATGGCGTTGTAGGCGCGGCCCACCACGGTCACGTTGTCGGGACGGCGGTCGCGCGCCACGTCGTACGCGTACGAGAAGTCGCCCTCCTCCACCCGGTCGAACATCCGCACCAGCCGCGCCAGGCGCCGGGCCACCCCGCCCTGGAGCACCACGTAGCTGGCCACCACGATCAGGTAGAGCTGCAGCGTCCACAGCTCGCGCCGCCAGCGCAGCCCCTCGCCCTGCCAGTCGGCGGCACCCAGAAGCCCCAGGTACAGCACCACGCTGAGCACGATGGCGAAGCAGGAGAGCAGCCGGCCGAAGTACAGCTGCGTGAGCAGCAGGGGGATGAACGACACGATGAGCGCTCGCTCGAGCGCCGTCTGCGGCGAGGCGAGGTAGATGCCGATGTAGATGAAGAGCAGATCGGCGGCGACGAAGAGGGCCACCGCGCCGTCGCTGGCCCGCCGGTGACGTAGCAGGCGACGGCGCGCGGCGATCACCACCGCGGCATAGGCAGCGGCGGTCGCCCCGTACAGCACCATCGCCGTCCGCTCGCCCAGCAGGTGGGCACCGAGCGAGTCGGCGATCATCAGGCCGCCGAGCCGGAACAGCAGGAAGCTGATCACGATGCCGCAGAATGCCAGCAGCCGGAAGCCGCTCTGCCAGAGCAGCACTTCGGCGGTGGCCTGCGATCGGCGTAACGGCTCGGACGGCGGCACGTGACGCGGGGCTCGAGACGCCCCCGACCCGCTCGCGCGGGCACCGGGGACGGGATGCGCCGGGCACACCGCTGCGCCCGGCCGCAACTCGGATGCGGCACGCCGCCCGGCCCCTGGGCGGCGTCGCATCCACCATCACATGCGGTTACCGCATGCGGTACGGCGTCGGCTATCGCCTGCTGCGTAGCGTCGGCGCACGACGATCGACGTACGTAGCAGTTATCGCGCCGAACTCGCGCGCGGCCCGGCGATCCGGTTCCGATCGTCCACGAACACCACGATCGGCTCGAAATCGGGCGCCAGCTCCGCTTCCTCGTAGTCCGCGTAGCTGATCACGATCACGTGGTCGCCAGCCATGCCCAACCGCGCCGCCGCGCCGTTCAACTGCAGGGCTCCGCTGCCGCGCTCCCCCTCGATCAGGTACGTCTCCAGCCGCGAGCCGGTGTTGACGTTCACCACCTGCACCTTCTCGTACGGCCGCAGGTCCGCGGCGTCCATCAGGTCCCGGTCCACCGTGAGGCTCCCTTCGTAATGAAGGTCGGCTCCGGTGAGCACGGCGCGGTGGATCTTCGACTTGCACATCGTGCGGCGCATACGGCGTTGGACGTGGAGGGGAACGGGGCGGGGATCGACGAGGCGCGTGAGGCATCGCCGTACCGGCGCGCGCCGCTCCCCGAAAGATGCACCGCGGGCGCCGCGCCTTCCACGCCCCCCAGCGGCGCCGCCTGCTCCCTCAGGCGACCGCGATCTGGGACGTGCAGTTGGGACAGCGCGTGGCGGCCAGCGGGACCTCCGTGACGCAGAAGGGGCACGGCCGGGTGGTGAGGGTCGTCGGCGGCGACTTGTACAGCCGGTTCACCGCCTTCACGAGCAGGAACACCGCGAGCGAGACGATCAGGAAGGCGACGACGTTGTTGATGAACGACCCGTAGTTCAGCGTCACCGCGCCGGCCTCCCTGGCCGCGGCGAGCGAGGCGTACGGCGGCGCCGCCGCCTCTCCGGCCTTGAGCAGCACGTACAGGTCGCTGAAGTCCACGTTCCCCGCGGCGAGCCCGATGGGGGGCATGATCACGTCGTCCACCAGCGACTTGACCACGGTGCCGAACGCCGCGCCGAGGATCACGCCGACGGCGAGGTCGATCACGTTGCCCCGCATCACGAATGCCTTGAACTCCTGCCACATGGATCGTGCCCTCGGCGTCTGGGAGAGTGGTACCTGGTGCGGCGCGGGTGAGCCGTTACGCCGCTATGGTACGGGCTGGCTGCCGGCGCGCAAGCCGTTCGCCACCCGGGCTCGCACGCTCCTCCCCGCGCATGGGACGGCGGGGCGCGGGGGCCGAGTCATCCCGCACCCGCCCCGCCCGAGGCGGGGCGGGTGTCGGGCATCAGAACCGCGCCTCCAGATACAGGTCCAGCCGCCACTGCCGCTCCGGCTGGAAGCCGCGCGCCAGGTCCACGCGCATCATCCCGTCCAGGATGGAGAGCCCGGCGCCCGCCCCGCTGCCCACCGTGCCCGGGTGGCGCC
>DATANT010000453.1:0-30656 GCA_036266115.1 Gemmatimonadaceae bacterium
CGGATGGCGCCGACGTCATCCTCCTGAACACCTGCGCGATTCGCGACCACGCCGAACAGCGTGTCATTGGCCGCCTGGGTGAGCTCAAGCGGAACATGAAGCCGACGAGCGTCATGGGCGTCACCGGCTGCATGGCGCAGCGCCTCGGGCCGCAGCTGCTCGAGAAGGCGCGGCACGTGAGCCTCGTGATCGGTCCGGACGGCTATCGCGCGCTCCCCGAGCTGGTGGAAGGCGCGCGCGCCGGGCTGCGCACCGTGGCGACCGACTTCGATCTCGAGGAGCACTACGAGGACTTCACGCCGCGCCGCTTCGACCGGGTGAAGGCGTGGGTGCCAGTGCAGCGCGGGTGCGATTACCGCTGCACGTACTGCATCGTGCCGCACACGCGCGGCCCCGAACGCAGCCGGCAGCTCGCCGACGTGGTGCGCGAGACCGAGGCCATCGTCGCCGACGGCACGAGCGAGATCGTCCTGCTCGGCCAGACCGTGAACTCGTACAACGACGGCACGCACGACTTCGCCGACCTGCTGCGCGCCGTGGGCGCGGTGGACGGCGTGCGCCGCGTGCGCTTCACCAGCCCGCACCCCAACGACTTCAGCGACCGCGTGATCGCCGCGATGGCCGAGGTGCCCACCGTGTGCGAGCACGTGCACCTGCCCATGCAGTCCGGCTCCACGCGCACGCTCAAGCGCATGCTGCGGCGTTACACGCGCGAGGGGTACGCCGAGTGCGTGCGACGACTGCGCGCGGCCATTCCGGGGCTCGCCCTCACCACCGACATCATCGTCGGCTTTCCCGGCGAGACGGACGAGGACTTCGCGGAGACGCTGAGCCTCGTGGAGGAGATCGGCTTCGAGGACGCGTTCACGTTCAAGTTCTCCATGCGCGAGGGCACCCCCGCCACCCGCCTGCCGGCGAGCGACGCCGTGCCGGACGAGGTGGCCGGCGCCCGGCTGCAGCGGCTCATCGACACCGTGCGTGGCGCCGCGCGCGAGCGCAACATGCGCCTGCTGGGGGCGCGCTACGAGGTGCTGGTGGAGAAGATGGCGCGGCGCGGGACGGAGATGCTGCAGACGCGCACGCGCGACTTCAAGACCGTGCTCGTGCCCGGAGACGAGTCCATGCTCGGCCAGTACCTCACCGTGGAGCTCACCGGCACCACCGGCTCCACCTTCACCGGGGCCGTCGTGAGGCCCTCGCGCGAGCGCATGGCGCTGCCGCTGGCCGGGTAGGCACGGGGCGGCCCGCCGCCGGACGTCGCGCGTGACGGGGCGAGGTCCAGGGGAGCGGTAGTCGAGCGGCGCGGCGCACAGCCGCGCCGCGCGTGCGTTCGGTGCGGTGTGGCGCGATGTCGAGGGTGATGCTGCGCCGCTCCCATGCCTCTCGTCACCGCGGCCGTCCTCGCCTACGCGGTCGGCCTGCTCGCCGGGTTCGGCGGGTGGGTCGCGCCCACCATCATCGTCGCCCTCGCGTGCGGGCTCGCGGCCGGCGTGCGCCGCCAGCCGGTGCCGGGGGCGCTCGTCGCCATCGCGCTCGCCGGCGCCGTGGTCGCGCACGACGCACGCCTGGAGGATCGCGCGTGCCGGCTGGCACTGGGTGGCAGCGTGGGGCCGTGGGACGGCGTGGTGACCGGCGGGGTGCGGGCCCAGGCCGGCGGGCGCGTGCTGCTCGCCGTGGGCACCTGTCGGCTGCCGGTGTCCGTGGCGGCCAGGCAGGGGCAGGCCGACGCTGGCGACCGGGTGCGGGTGAGCGGCCGCCTGCTCGCCGGTGGCGGGCTTGGCGAGGGCGCCCTGGCGCGCGTGGACCGCGCGACCATCGAGCGCGCCGGCCACGGCCCACTCCTGCCGCGCTTGCGCGCACGGGCGGGCCGCGCCGTGGAGCGCGTGTTCGGCGCCGACGCACCCCTCGCGGCGGCCCTCCTCGTGGCCGACACCCGACAGATCCCGCCCGCGGTGCGCGACCGGTTCGCCGCGTCGGGGCTGGTGCACATCCTCTCGATCTCCGGCCTGCACGTGGCCATCGTGGCCGAGGCGGTGCAGCTCGTGCTGCTCGCCGCCCGGCTGCCGCGACGCGGGGCGCTGATCGCGGCGCTCGCCATCACCCTCGGCTACGTCGCGCTGCTCGGCTGGCCGGCGCCGGCGCTGCGCGCGGGCGCCATGCTCGGGGTGAGCGCCGTCGGGCGACTGCTGCAGCGCCCCACCAGCCCGTGGGCGGGGCTCGCCATCGGCGGCGGCATCCCGCTGCTCGCCGACGGCCGCATCGTGCTCGACCTGGGCTGGCAGCTCAGCGTGAGCGGCGTGGCGGCGCTCATCGCGGCCGGCGCGCTCGGCCGGCGCTGGGTGACGCCGCGGCTCGGCGGATGGCGCGGCACCGTCGCGCGCGGGCTGCTCACCTCCGCTGTGGCCACCGTGGTCACGGCACCGCTCGTCACGTGGCACTTCGGGCAGCTGAGCCTCGTGGCCCCGCTCACCAACCTCGCGGCCGGGCCCATCGTGGCCGTGCTGCAGCCGGCGCTCTTCCTGGCGCTGGTACTGGCGCCGGTCACTCCGCTGGCGCGCTTCGTGGCCGACGCCGCGCATCCGCTGCTGGCCGCGCTGGATGGCGTGGCGGCGGCCGGGGCGGCCGTGCCCTACGGCGCCGTGGCCGTCGCGCCCACGCTCACCGGCGCATTCCTGTGCGGCGTGGCCACGCTCGCCGTGGTGGTCGCCTGCGTGAGCGTGTGGCCCGGGCGCGCCGTGATCGTGGCTGTCGGCGCGGTGGCGCTCGCCGTGTGGCTGCCCGCCGTGAACCCGGGCTCCGGCGAGCTCGAGCTGCACATGCTGGACGTGGGGCAGGGCGACGCCATCGCGTTGCGCACGCCGGCCGGTCGGTGGATCGTGGTGGATGCCGGCCGCATCTGGCGCACCGGCGACGCCGGGCACCGCACGGTGGTGCCCTACCTTCGCCGGCATGGCGGGCGTACGGCGGCGTTCGTGCTCTCGCACCCGCACGCCGATCACGTGGGTGGCGCGGCCTCGCTGGTGCGCGCCCTGCGCCCGGGCGAATATTGGGACGGGGCGTACGTGGGCGGCAGCGCGCCGTATCGCGCCTCGCTCGCCGCGGCGCGCGCGGTGGGCGCGCGGTGGCGCCGGGTGCATCCCGGGGATTCGCTCCGGCTGGACGACGTCACCGTGCGCTTCCTGGCGCCGGACTCCCTCTGGCTGGTACGCGCGAGCGATCCCAACGAGGCGAGCACGATCGTGCTGGTCACCTATGGCCGGGTGCGCTTTCTGCTGATGGGTGACGCGGAGCGAAACGAGGAGAGCTGGCTGCTGCGGCACGCGCGCCACGAGCTGCGGGCGGACGTGCTGAAGGTGGGCCATCACGGCAGCAGGACCAGCTCGTCGCCGGAGTTCCTGGACGCCGTGCGGCCGCGCGTCGCGCTCATCTCGGTGGGCGCGGGCAACGTCTACCGGCATCCGAGCGCGAGCGTGGTGCGCGCGCTCGCCGATGCGGGCGCCCAGGTGCTGCGCACCGACGTGCTCGGCACCGTCGTGGTGCGCACCGACGGACGGCGAATCACCCTGCAGGCGGACGACGACCGATGGACGCTCTCGCCGGACCGATGAAGGCGATCACCAGGCTGAAGGCCGCGCTCGTAGGCGAGCCGCTCGAGTTGCCGGCCGTGCTGCTCGAGCGATTTCCGGAGCTCGCCGATGCGCGCTGGCGCCGCGGCGGGCTCTTCGTGCGCATCGGCGGCTGGTGCCTCGGCACGTCCAGCGTGGCAGGCATTACCTTGTGGCGTACCGTCTGGCTGGCGCCGGGCGTGCACCCGCGGCCGCACCTGCTCTTGCACGAGCTCCGCCACGTCCATCAGTTTGGGGAGCGCTGGCTCTTCCCGTTGCAGTACATGTGGCAGAGCCTGCGTCACGGGTACCGCCGCAATCGCTTCGAGACCGACGCCGAACACTTCGCGCACCAGCGCGTCGACGCCGTGCTCGCGCAGTTCGCGCCATCGTCGTCGTCCACCTCCAATCCCCCCGCCCCGTGGTCAAGCACACCGCCACCTCGGTCGTGACCATCGACCGGTTCATCATCGAGCAGGAGCACAGGTTCCCGCAGGCCACGGGCGAGCTGTCGGCGCTGCTCTACGATCTGGCGCTGGCCGCGAAGATGATCGCCATCAAGGTGCGCAGCGCCGGCCTGGCCGACATCCTCGGTGCCACGGACGAGGAGAACGTGCAGGGTGAGATCCAGCAGAAGCTGGACGTGATCTCCAACGAGATCATCATCAAGGCCATGGACCACGGCGGCCGCCTGTGCGCCATGGCGTCCGAGGAGGAGCCGGGGATCATCCAGATTCCCGAGCGCTTCCCGTGCGGCAAGTACGTGCTGCTGTTCGATCCGCTGGATGGCTCGTCCAACATCGACGTCAACGTCCCGGTGGGCACCATCTTCTCGGTGCTGCACAAGGTGAGCGACGGCGACCGTGGCACGCTCGAGGACATGCTGCAGCCCGGGTACAAGCAGGTGGCGGCCGGCTACGTGATCTACGGCTCCAGCACCATGCTCGTGTACACCACCGGCGATGGCGCGCACGGCTTCACGCTGGACCCCCTGCTCGGGGAGTTCCTGCTCTCGCACCCCAACATCCGCATCCCGGACACGGGCCGGTACCTGAGCGTCAACGACTCGTACTCGCCCATCTGGAGCGACGACGTGAAGGGGCTGATGCGGCGCTATCGCGGCCTGGCGGGGGAGCGCGACCCGCTCAGCGTGCGCTACGTGGGCTCGCTGGTGGCGGACTTCCACCGCAACCTGCTCGGCGGCGGCATCTTCGCGTATCCCGCCAATCGCCGCAGCCCCAACGGCAAGCTGCGCCTGCTCTACGAGGCCAACCCGCTCGCGTTCATCGTGGAACAGGCCGGGGGCGCGGCCAGCGACGGCACGCGGCGCGTGATGGACATCCAGCCCACCGAGTTGCACCAGCGCACGCCGCTGTACATCGGGAGCAAGGCGGAGGTGGAGCTCGCCGACCGGTGCCTGTCGGGCGTGATGTCGGGAGTGGGGGCGTGACAGCACGGCCGGCCTCCGACGTGGTGACCGCCGGCGCGAATGGCGCGTCCCGCACCGGGGACGCGCCCGCCGAGCGCCTGTCGCCGTCGGGCATTCCCGTCAAGGCGGTCTATCACGCCAGCGATGCGCCGCGGGATGCCGACGCGCTGGGCGAGCCGGGGCAGTTCCCGTTCACGCGTGGCGTGCAGGCCACCATGTACCGGTCCCGGCTGTGGACCATGCGGCAGTACGCCGGCTTCGGCACGGCGGCGGACACGAACCGCCGCTTCCGGCTGCTGCTGGAAGCCGGGCAGACCGGTCTCTCCACGGCGTTCGACCTGCCGACGCAGATGGGGATCGACTCCGACTCCCCGCGCGCGCTCGGCGAGGTGGGCCGGGTGGGCGTCGCCATCGACACGGTGGACGACATGCACGTCCTGCTCGACGGCATCCCGCTCGACCAGGTCTCCACCTCCATGACCATCAACGCGACGGCGGGCACGCTGCTCGCGATGTACGTGGTGGTGGCGGAGGAGCGGGGGATCGCGCGCGCGCGCCTGAGCGGCACGATCCAGAACGACGTGCTCAAGGAGTACATCGCGCGCGGCACGTACATCTACCCGCCCGATCCCAGCCTGGACCTCATCGCCGACATCTTCCGCTTCTGCGCGCGGGAGGTGCCGAGCTGGAACCCGATCTCCATCTCGGGCTACCACATTCGCGAGGCCGGCGCCACCGCCGTGCAGGAGCTGGCGTTCACGTTCGCCAATACCGTGGAGTACGTGACGCGGGCGCTGGCCGCGGGTCTGCCGGTGGACACGTTCGCGCCGCGGCTCTCGTTCTTCTTCGCGGCGCACAACGACCTGTTCGAGGAGGCCGCGAAGTTCCGCGCGGCGCGCCGCCTCTACGCGCGCCTCATGCGCGAGCGCTTCGGCGCCACGGACGCGAGCGCCCGCCTGCGCTTCCACACGCAGACCGGCGGCGTCACGCTCACCGCCCAGCAGCCGCTGAACAACGTGGTGCGCGTCACGGTGCAGGCGCTGGCGGCCACGCTGGGCGGCACGCAGTCGCTGCACACCAACGGGTACGACGAGGCGCTGGCGCTGCCCACCGCGGAGGCCGCGACGCTGGCCCTGCGCACGCAGCAGATCCTGGGCTACGAGAGCGGCGTGGCGAGCACGGTGGATCCGCTGGCGGGCAGCTACTACGTGGAGGCGCTCACCGACGAGCTGGAGGAGCGCGCGATGGCGCTCCTCGGGCGGGTGGACGAGCTGGGCGGCGCCGCGCGCGCGGTCGCGGCCGGCTTCTTCCAGGAGGAGATCGCCCGCAGCGCCTACGCGCACCAGTTGCGCGTGGAGAGCGGGCAGACGGTGATCGTCGGGGTGAATCGCTTCACCGACGGCCAGGAGCCGCCGGTGATCCCGGCGCCCGACTTCTCGCGCCTGGCGCGCGAACAGGTCGCCTCGCTGGCGGAGGTGCGGCGGCGGCGCGATGCCGCGGCCGTGGCGCGCGCCCTCGCCGCCCTGGAGGCCACCGCCGGCGCGTACGCCCCCGGCCAGCCCGCGGGCGAGCGCCCCGAGCTCATGCCGCTGATCATCGAGGCCGTGCGTGCCCGCGCGACCGTGGGCGAGATCTCCGACGTGCTGGCGGCGGAGTGGGGGCGGTACCGGCCGCAGCCGTAGCGCGGCGCGGGACCCAGCCGTGCGCGGCGGTCGGCCGCCGTGCGCGGCCGGCGAGCAGGGATGAGGAGAACGACTGAACCACTCCGGCCAGGTTCCGCGGCCGGAGTGGTTCTGCTTGCCGCACCCGTTCATCCGCGGCGGACGCAGGTCTGCGATCGGTCTGCCGTGGTGGGTTCTGCGGCCGCGCCGGGCCGCCACCCGCCGCCCACTCGCCCCACCCACCCGCCGAGGGCTGCTTGTATGGCCACCTGGCCGCGACTACATTCCGTAGCTTCTGGTCGTCACGAATAAGTCATTAGGTCATGCCAACTTACGAATTCCGCTGCCCCGCCGGGCACGAGACGGAGAAGTTCTTCCGCAAGATCAGCGACGGCCTCGCGGAGATCGCGTGCGCCGTCTGCGGCGAGCCAGCGAACCGGCAGGTCTCCGCCGGCGCGGGCCTCGTCTTCAAGGGCTCGGGCTTCTACATCACCGACTACGGCAAGGACGGCAAGAAGGACCAGCGCCAGGCTGCCGCGGCCAAGTCCAGCGCGAAGCCCGAGGCCGCCAACGCCGGCTCGTCCGCTGCCGAGTCGGCGCCCACCGCCAAGCCCGAGGCCAGGTCCGAATCTGCGGCCGCCTCCCGCAGCGAGCCCAAGCCCGACGCCACCCCCAAGTCCGCCGCCAAGCCCGCCACGCCGAAGAGCGGCAGCGCCGAATGAGCGGTGACGCGCGCATCCGCCAGGCACTGATCGCGGCCGCGCAGGCCATCGGTGCCACCGGCGAGGTGGACCCGGTGGTGGAGCGCCCGCGCGACCGCAGTCACGGCGACTGGGCCACCAACCTGGCCATGACGCTCGCGCGCCCGCTCGGTCGCAAGCCGCGCGAGGTGGCCGATGCGCTGCTCGAGCGGCTGGACCACGCCGCCGCCGGCGTGGCGCACGCGGAGATCGCCGGCCCGGGCTTCATCAACTTCACGTTGGCCGCGGACGCGCTCGGCGCGTCGCTCACGGCGGTCCTCGCCGGTGGCGACACCTTCGGCCGTGGCGAGCGTGGGCGCGGCGAGCCGGTGATGGTGGAGTTCGTGTCCGCCAACCCCACCGGCCCGCTGCACGTGGGACACGGGCGCCAGGCGGCGCTCGGCGACGCCATCTCGACGCTGCTCGAGTGGGCCGGGTGGACCGTGACGCGCGAGTTCTACTACAACGACGCCGGCGTCCAGATCCAGAACCTCGCGCTCAGCGTGCAGGCGCGCGTGCGGCAGCAGGCGGGCCGGGACGCCGCGCTCCCCGAGGGTGGCTACCACGGCGCGTACATCACCGAGCTGGCCGAGCGGTACGGGCAGGAGCATCCATCGGATGCGGCCGGCGACGACCTCGAGGCACTGCGCGTGTTCGCCGTGCGCGAGCTGCGCAAGGAGCAGGACCTGGACCTGCAGGCGTTCGGCGTGCGCTTCGACCACTACTTTCTCGAGTCGTCGCTGTACAGCAGCGGCAAGGTGGCGGAGACGGTGCAGGCGCTCGAGGCCACCGGCTGCACGTACGAGCAGGACGGCGCCCTCTGGCTGCGCACCACGAACTTCGGCGACGACAAGGATCGCGTGATGCGCAAGCGCGACGGCTCGTTCACGTACTTCGTGCCGGACGTCGCCTATCACGTCACCAAGTGGCAGCGCGGGTTCCGGCGCGCCATCAACGTGCAGGGCGCCGATCACCACAGCACGATCACGCGGGTGCGCGCTGGCCTGCAGGCGCTGGGCGTGGGCATTCCCGAGGGGTACCCCGACTACGTGCTGCACCAGATGGTGACGGTGCTCAAGGGCGGCGAGGAAGTGAAGATCTCCAAGCGCGCGGGGAGCTACGTCACCGTGCGCGACCTCGTCGACGAGGTGGGGCGCGACGCCGTGCGCTACTTCTTCCTGATGCGCAAGGGCGACTCGCAGCTCCAGTTCGACGTGGACCTCGCCCGCTCGCAGTCGGAGGAG
Organism: Gemmatimonadaceae bacterium; assembly: GCA_036266115.1. GTDB lineage: Bacteria > Gemmatimonadota > Gemmatimonadetes > Gemmatimonadales > Gemmatimonadaceae > DATANT01. Next base: position 8,680 of record DATANT010000453.1, read on the forward strand.
AACCCCATCTACTACGTGCAGATGGCGCACGCGCGGATGTGCGGCATCTTCCGGGTGGGCGAGATCGACCGCCACGCGTTCCAGCCGCCGGCCGCGGCCGATCTGAGCGTGCTGCAGGAGCCCGAGGAGCAGGAGCTGATCCTGGCCCTCGCCGACTTCCCCCGCGTGGTCGCGGGCGCGGCCGAGGCGCTGGAGCCGCACCGCGTGGCCAACTATCTGCTGGAGACCGCGCGCCTGGCCCACGGTTGGTACCACAAGCATCATGTGCTCGGCGAGCCGGAGCCCGTGATGCAGGCGCGCCTCGCGCTCGCACGCGGTGTGCAGATCGTGCTCGCCAATGGGCTCGCGGTGCTCGGCATCTCGGCGCCCGACCGCATGTGAACGACCGGGCGTCGGGCACGGGTGTCGGAATTCGACCCCGGACCGCCGACGCCCGTTACCCGACACCCGATACTGAGCCTCATGTCCGTCCTCGTCGTCGGTTCCGTCGCCCTCGATTCCGTCGAGACCCCGTTCGGCAAGGCCGACGAGGTGCTCGGCGGATCGGCGACGTTCTTCGCTGCGTCGGCCAGCCACCTGACCAGCGTGCAGCTCGTGGGCGTGGTGGGCGACGACTATCCCGTGGAGCGGCTGCAGGCCCTGGCCACGCGCGGCGTGGACCTCGCCGGGCTGCAGGCGGCGGAGGGCGAATCCTTTCGCTGGCGCGGGCGCTACCGCCACGACCTGAACTCCGCCGAGACGTTGGAGACCCGCCTGGGCGTGTTCTCGCACTTCCGGCCGCAGATTCCCGAGCAGTTTCGCAGCGCGCCCTACGTCTTCCTCGCCAACATCGACCCGCGGCTGCAGCTCGAGGTGCTCCGGCAGGTGGAGCGCCCCAAGCTCGTGGCGTGCGACACGATGAACTTCTGGATCGAGAGCCGCCGCGCCGACCTGCTCGAGCTGCTCGGCCACGTGGACCTCATCACGCTCAACGACGGCGAGGCGCGGCAGCTCACCGAGTGCTCCAACCTGGTGCAGGCGGCACGCTGGATCATGGAGCGCGGGCCCAGGCACGTGCTCATCAAGAAGGGCGAGCACGGGGCGTTCATGTTCAACCGTGAGGAGATCTTCTTCGCGCCGGCGTATCCGCTGGAGAGCGTGTTCGATCCCACCGGGGCGGGGGACTCCTTCGCCGGCGGCTTCATGGGCTATCTGGCGCGGAGCGGGGACATGAGCGATGCCAGCATGCGCCGCGCCGTGATCTACGGCTCCGCCATGGGATCGTTCGCGGTGGAGCAGTTCTCCATCGACCGGCTGCTGGAATTGGACGACGCCACCATTCGCGGGCGCGTGGCCGACATGCGCCGTCTGGTGGCCTTCGAGGAGGAGATGCCCGCATGACCGGCGCCGGTGGCGACGCACCGCTCGACTATCGCAGCGCCGGCGTGGACATCGCCGCGGCCGACGCGGCGAAGGACCGCATCCAGCGGCTCGTGGAGTCCACGCTCACCAGCGGGGCACGCGGCGCGTTCGGCGGCTTCGGCGGCATGTTCCGCATGCCCACCGACGTCGAGCGGCCACTGCTCGTCTCGAGCGCCGACGGCGTGGGCACCAAGATCCGCGTCGCGGTCGAGGCCGAGCGCTACGACACGGTGGGGCACGACCTCGTGAACCACTGCGTGAACGACGTGCTGGTGCAGGGGGCACGCCCGCTCTTCTTCCTGGACTACGTGGCCTTCGGTGCGCTGGTGCCCACGGTGGTGGAGGCGGTGGTGGCCGGCGTGGCCGCCGGCTGCCGCGAGAACGGCTGCGCCCTGCTTGGCGGCGAGACCGCCGAGATGCCCGGCATCTACACCCCCCCCGACTTCGACCTCGCGGGCTTCCTCGTGGGATGCGTGGCCGAGGACGCGGTGCTCGGCGCGGCGCGGGTGCGCGACGGCGACGTGCTCGTGGCGCTCGCCAGCTCGGGGCTGCACACCAACGGCTACTCGCTCGCCCGCCGCATCGTGCGGGACCGCATGGGGCTCGGTGCGCACGACCCGTTTCCGGGCGCTGGCGCCTCGGTGGCCGACGTGCTGCTCCGGGTGCACCGGTCGTACCTCGCGGCACTCACGCCGGTGCTGGGGCGTGTGCATGCCATGGCGCACATCACCGGCGGCGGGCTGCCGGGAAATCTCAATCGCGCGCTGCCGCCCGGGCTGGATGCCGTGGTGGATCTCGCGAGCTGGGACGTGCCCATGGAGTTCCTGGCGCTGCAGGAGGCGGGCGGCGTCTCCGACATCGAGATGTTCCGCGCCTTCAACATGGGCGTGGGCATGGTGGTGCTCTGCGCCGCCGCCCATGCCGATGCCGTGATGGCCGCGGCGGGCCAGGCCGGCTGTCCGGCATGGCTGCTGGGCGCAGTGGTTCCCGGCAGCGGCCAGGTGGTGCTCAGCGGCGAGCGTCGCGCGTGAGGATCCGGCGGCGGCGCCGGTGGACCTGCGGCTGGACGCGGCCCGGTGCCGGCGTCGTCGCCATGCTCGCGGTGGCCGCGCTGGCGCGTCCGGCGAGCGCCCAGCTCGCCGCCGGATGCGCCGCCTCCGCGGGCGCGTTGCAGGACGCCTGCCAGAAGACGGCGGACATCTTTGCTTACATGGTGCCGCAGCTCGGCGCGCTGGCCGCCGGCGGCAACGCCATCGTGGGCGAGGGTGGTAACCTGGGCAAGTTCGGCCGGTTCGCCATCGGCTTGAAGGGCACCGCGTACCGGGTGCGCATCCCCGACCTGCGCGACACGGCGTTCGATCCCTCCGGGGCGGTGCAGTCGGACATCGGCACGCTCCGCCAGTTCGCGGGCATGCCGTCGGTGGATCTCTCAGTCGCCGTCTTTCGCGGCTTCCCGATAGAGCTCACCAACGTGCTCGGCGTGGACCTGCTGGGGAGCCTCGCGTTCCTGCCCACGTTCAGCACGGACGGCGGGCGCGTGGAGACCTCGGGCGGGGCCGGGCACGCGGGCTACGGCGTGCGCGTCGGCGTCCTGCAGGAGGCCTCGGGCTCCCCGGGGATCGCCGTGACCTACATGCGTCGCGGGCTGCCGACCACGGACGTCACCGTGCGCACCAGCCGCAGCGACACGCTGCGCGTGAGCCGCATGAGCCTGGACGCGGACTCGTGGCGGGTGGTGGTGGCCAAGCACTTCATCTCGTTGGGCGTGGTGGCGGGCATCGGGCAGGACCGCTACGACGCGCGCGGCACCGGTCTCGTGACGCTGGATCCTGGCGGCGTGCCGCAGGCGCTCGCGGAGCCGCTGGCGCTCGAGGAGAAGCAGAATCGCACGAACGCCTTCGTCAGCGCGTCGATGAGCTGGCCGTTCGTGCGCGTGGTCGGCGAGTTCGGCTCCGCCTTCGGCGGCGGGGGTGACACCTACAATCGCTTCGCCGATCACGCGGCGGACGATCCGATCTTCTACGGCACCTTGGGGGTGCGGGTCGGCTTCTGACATGGACGCGGCGCCGCGCGCGAGCGTCGATCGGCGGTACATGCGGCGCGCGCTGGCCCTGGCGCGGCGGGGGTGGGGCTGTACGGCGCCAAATCCGATGGTCGGCGCCGTCGTCGTGGCCGGCGACGAGATCGTGGGGGAGGGCTGGCACGAGCGCTACGGGGAGGCGCATGCCGAGGTGCACGCGCTGCGCGCGGCCGGCGAGCTGGCACGGGGCGGCACGCTGTACGTGACGCTGGAACCGTGCGCGCATCACGGGCGCACGCCACCGTGCACGGACGCCGTGATCGCCGCCGGCGTGGCACGCGTGGTGATTGCCGGCCTCGATCCCAACCCGCTGGCCGCTGGGGGCATCGCGCGGCTGCGCGCGGCCGGCGTGCGGGTGGACGTGGGTGTGCTGGAGGCCGAGGCCCGGGAGCTCAACGCGCCCTTCTACTTCGCGCAGGGCGGCCCGGGCCGCCCCTGGGTCACGCTCAAGCTGGCCGTCTCGCTGGACGGCGCGCTGGGCGACGCCACCGGACGGCCCGGATGGCTCACCAACCGCCGATCGCGGCGCGCCGTGCACCGCCTGCGAGCCGGCGCCGACGCGATCGGCGTGGGCAGCGGCACCGCGCTCGCGGACGACCCTTCGCTCACCGTGCGGGAGGGTGTGGCGGCCCGGGTGCCTCCGCTGCGCGTGGTCTTCGACCGTCGCCTGCGGCTACCGCTCACCAGCCACCTGGTGCGCACGGCGCGCGACGTTCCGGTGCTGGTGCTCGCCGCCGGCGCGGTCGCGCGCCCGGAGTCCGGCGCGGCAGCCGCGCTGCGCGCGGCGGGCGTGGAGGTGGCGACGGCGGACGACGTGCCCGAGGCCCTGGGCCGTCTGGCGGAGCGGGGGGTGCGTCACCTCTTCGTGGAGGGGGGCGCCACCCTGGCCGGCGCCCTGCTCCGGAACGCCGTCGTGGACCGACTGATTATCTTTCAGGCGCCCCTCATTCTCGGGGCCGGCGCGCGCGGGGCGTTCGCCGAGGCGCCGAGCGCCGCGATTGCCGACGCGCAGCGATGGACGGTGCGCGAGCGGCACAGCCTTGGCAGCGATCTCATGACGGTCTACGCACCAGAGGCGCGCTGATGTTCACGGGGTTGGTGGACGACGTTGGTACCATCGACCGGATCACCGAGTCGCCGGCCGGACGCGAGCTACGCATCCGTAGTCGGTACGAGGGGCTGGTGGCGGGCGAGAGCATCGCCGTGGATGGCGCCTGCCTGACCGTACGGGAGTGGGGGGGCGGCTGGTTCGTGGTGGGAGCCGTCGTCACCACCCTGGGGCGCACCAACATCGGCGAGTGGCGCGTCGGCCGCCGGGTGAATCTGGAGCGCGCGCTCCGGATGGGCGATCGGCTGGGCGGGCATCTGGTGCAGGGGCACGTGGACGGCGTGGGCACCGTTCGCGCGGTGGAGACGCGCGAGGACGCGCTGCTCATCGACATCGCGGTGCCGGCGGAGGTCGGCGAGCTGCTGGTGCCGGTGGGCTCGATCACCGTGGACGGGGTGAGCCTCACCGTGAACGCGCTGCCGGCACCGGACGTCGTGCAGATCTCCGTGATCGACCACACGCGCCAGCACACCACACTCGGCGCCCTCCGGCCGGGGGACCGCACGCATCTCGAGGCCGATGTCGTCGGCAAGTACGTCCGCCGGCTCGTCGCGCCCTATCTCTCATCGTTGGACGCCTCATCCTGATATGTCGTTCGGAACCGTAGAACAGGCCATCGCGGACCTGAAGGCCGGCAAGTTCGTCATCGTCGCAGACGACGAGGATCGCGAGAACGAGGGCGATCTCATCTGCGCGGCGCAGCTCGTGACGCCCGAGATGGTGAACTTCATGCTGCAGGCCAAGGGCATGATCTGCCTGGCGCTCACGCCGGAGCGCGTGGACCAGCTCGGGCTCGCGCCGCAGGGCGACGAGAACACCGAGGCCATGCGCACCGCGTTCACCGTGAGCATCGATGCCGCCCCGCGCTTCGGCGTGACCACCGGCATCAGCGCCGCGGATCGCGCCAAGACCATCCAGGTGGCGGTGGATCCGGCCACGGTGCGCAGCGACCTCGTTCGGCCCGGCCACGTGCACCCGCTGCGCGCCCGCGAGGGTGGCGTGCTGCAGCGCGTGGGGCACACCGAGACCGCGGTGGACCTCGCGCGCCTCGCCGGCCTCTATCCGGCCGGCGTGATCTGCGAGATCCTCAACGACGACGGCACGGCGGCCCGCCGCCCGGATCTGGAGCGGCTCGCCGCGGACCATGGGCTCACGTTCATCACCGTGGCGCAGCTCGTGGCCTACCGGCTGCGCAACGAGCGCCTGGTGCACCGCGCCGCCGAGGCGCGCCTGCCCACCGACTTCGGGGAGTGGCGCATCGTGGGCTACCAGAACGCCGTGGACTCGCACGAGCACGTGGCGCTCGTCTACGGCGACGTGGCCGACGGCGAGGACGTGCTGGTGCGGATGCACTCCCGGTGCCTCACCGGCGACGTGTTCCACTCCATGCGCTGCGACTGCGGCTGGCAGCTCCATACCGCGATGCAGATGATCGCGCAGGAAGGCCGCGGCGTGATCGTGTACCTGGACCAGGAGGGGCGCGGCATCGGGCTCCTCAACAAGCTCAAGGCGTACGAGCTGCAGGACACCGGCGCGGACACCGTGGAGGCCAACGAGCGCCTGGGCTTCAAGCCAGACCTCCGCAACTACGGCATCGGTGCGCAGATCCTGCTGGACCTGGGGCTGCGATCCATCCGCGTGCTCACCAACAATCCGCGCAAGCTCGTTGGCCTGGAAGGCTACGGTCTCCGCATCGTGGACGGGGTGCGCATCGTCGCGCCCTCCACCGACGAGAACGCCGCCTACCTGCAGGCCAAGCGCGCCAAGCTCGGTCATCTCATCGCCAGCTGAATGCCAGAATTTTCGGGAACGCCGGCCGGCGCGGGCCGCCGGTTCGCGGTCGTGGGTAGCCGCTTCAACGAGAGCGTGACGCAGCGCCTCATGGAAGGCGCGGTGGACGCGCTCGTGCGTCACGGCGCGTCCTTCGACGACGTGGACGTGCTCTGGGTGCCGGGCGCCTGGGAGCTGCCCCTGGCCGTGCGCCGCGTGCTGGCCACCGAGCGCTACGACGCCGTGGTGGCCATCGGAGCGGTGATCCGTGGCGACACGCCGCACTTCGACTACGTGGCCGGCGAGGCCGCGCGCGGCCTCGCGCAGGCCTGCGCCGACTTCGACGTGCCGGTGGGCCTGGGCCTCCTCACCTGCGACACCATGGAGCAGGCCGAGGCGCGCGCCGGCGGCGCGCACGGCAACAAGGGGTGGGATGCGGCCCTGGCCGTGCTCGAGATGACCGACCTGTTCAGCATGCTGGACGCGGACGACGTGGCGGACGAGGACGAGGATGGCGCGCATGCGGGTTGAGACCCGGGCCCGCGCGCGTGCCCTCCAGGCGCTGTACGCCTGGGACATGCGCGACGGCTCGCCGCTGGATCGCGTGGCCAGTCAGGTGTGGGACGATCTCGCCGTCGCGCCCGAGGAGCGCCGCATCGCCAGCACGCTGGTGCGCACGGTGATGCACGACGGGCGGGAGCTGGACGGGGCGCTGCGGGTGGTGACCACCAACTGGCGCCTCGAGCGGCTGGGCGCCATCGAGCGCAGCATTCTGCGCCTGGCGGCCGCCGAGCTCCTGGCCGGCGAGACGCCGCCCCGCGTCGTCATCCAGGAGGCGGTGCGCCTGGCCGAGCGGTTCGGCAGCGCGCAGAGCGCCCGCTTCGTCAACGGCGTGGTGGACGCCCTCGCGCGCCATCTGGGCCGGCTGGATCAACGCGCCAGCGCTCCACCGTGAAGCTGCTCGTCGTCAACTGGCAGGACCGCGAGAACCCGCAGGCCGGCGGCGCCGAGATCCATCTGCACGAGATCTTCGGTCGCCTCGCCGTGGCGGGGCACGACGTCACGCTGCTCTGCGGCGGCTGGCCCGGCGCCCCCGCCCGCGTGGAGCTGGACGGCATGCAGGTGCACCGCGTGGGCACGCGCTACACGTTTCCCTTCCTGGCTCGCCGCTACTGGCAGCGGCAGCTCGCGCCGCTCGGGCACGACGTGCTGGTGGAGGACATCAACAAGGTGCCACTGTACACGCCGCGCTGGGGCGCGCGGCGCACGGTGGCGCTCGTCCCGCACCTCTTCGGTGGCACCGCGTTCCAGGAGGTCCCCGCGCCGCTCGCCAGCGCCGTGTGGCTGGCCGAGCGTCCGCTGCCCATGGTCTACGGGCGCACGCCGTTCCAGGCGATCAGCGCGAGCACCGCGGACGACCTGGCCGAGCGCGGCATCCCGCGCGGTGCCGTGCGGGTCATCTACCCGGGAATCGACACCGAGCGCTACACCCCGTGCCCGGGCGCGCGGTCACCGCACCCGCTCTTCGCCTATCTGGGGAGGCTCAAGCGCTACAAGGGGGTCGAGCTCATCCTCCGGGGCTTCGCGCGCCTGAACCATCCCGACGCCGAGCTCGTGATCGCGGGAACAGGTGATTACCGATCGGACCTCGAGCGGCTCGCGAAGTCGCTTGACCTCCGCGAGCGCGTGCGGTTTCTTGGATTCGTCAGCGAGGACGAGAAGTTGGCCCTGCTCCGTCGCGCCTGGGCGCTCGCCTTCACCTCGCCCAAGGAAGGGTGGGGGATCACGAACCTCGAGGCCGCTGCTTGTGGCACCCCGGTGGTCGCATCGCGCTCGCCGGGGCTGCGCGAGTCGGTACGCGATGGGGAAACGGGCTTTCTCGTACCTCATGGAGACGTGGACGCGCTCGCGGCCGCCCTCGGCCGACTGGCCGCGTCTCCGGAGTTGGTGCTTGGCTTCGGGCGCCATGCGCGCGCCTTTGCCGCCACGTTCACGTGGGAGCGGGCAGCCCGCGAGACCGCCGAGCATCTGGGTCACGTGCTGAAACAGGGAGGATAGGCGGAGTGGACATCATCTTCCAGGCTCATCATGCCACCGTGCCCGCGGGACTTCGCGAGCGGGCAGAACGCGCCGTCCGCAAGGCCGGCGAGCGGCTGCCACGCGTCGATGCCGCTGTCGTGCGATTCGAGAACGACGGTCCCTTCCGCCGCGTCGAGCTCATCCTCCACGCACCCCGCCAGAAGCGCTTCATCGCCACCGGCGCGGCGGCCGGGTTCACCACCGCCCTGTCCACCGCCGTGAGCCGCCTCGAGGCGCAGACGCGGCAGAAGAAGCGCACCCGCAAGGCGAGCCCCGTGAAGCTCGCCCAGATGTGACCCCTTCACTCACCGTCGGTCGACTGCTCGAGCGGATGCGCGACGCGCTCCAGCTCGAGCACGTCGGCGAGCCCTACGGGCTGGACCGCCCGATCGAGAACGCCGAGGCGCATAGCCCCGGGCTGGTGCTCTGCGGCTACGCGGAGCGCTTCACGGGTCAGCGCATCCAGGTGCTCGGCGAGACGGAGGTGAGCTACCTGGCCTCGCTGCCCATGGACCAGCGCCTGCGCAATCTGGAGCGGTACTTCGCGTTCCAGTTTCCCTGCCTGGTGGTCACCAAGGGACAGGAGCTGCCCGAAGGCCTCGGCGAGCTGGCGTGCAGGGCCGGCGTGCCCATCCTGCGGTCGCAGCTCAAGACCAACGAGTTCTACCGGCTCATCAAGCCGTTTCTGGAGGACGAGTTCGCGCCGTCCACCACGCTGCACGGCTCGCTGGCCGACGTGTTCGGCGTCGGCCTGTTCTTCACCGGCAAGAGCGGCATCGGCAAGTCGGAATGCGTGCTCGATCTCGTGGAGCGGGGCCACAGGCTGGTGGCCGACGACCTCGTGCTCACCAAGCGGCGTGGCAGCGGGGTGCTCATCGGCAGCGGACACGAGCTCCAGCGCCACCACATGGAGATCCGCGGCGTGGGCCTCATCGACGTGCCGGCCATCTTCGGCGTGCGCGCGGTGCGCCAGCAGAAGCGCCTGGAGGTGGTGGTGCACCTCGAGGCGTGGGAGGAGGGCAAGCACGTGGACCGCACGGGGCTGGACGGCGAGCGCACCGTGATCCTGGGCGTGGAGCTGCCCAAGATCACGGTGCCGCTCAACCCCGGCAAGAACATCACCGTGGTGGCCGAGGTCATCGCGATGAACCACCTGCTGCGCTACTCCGCCGGCGTGCACACCGCCGATGCGTTCAATCAGCGACTCATCAACCGGATGCGGCAGGCGAGCGCCGAATCGGTGGGCGAGTTCACCGAGGTGCGGCGCTACCTGCAGGAAGACGATGAATAGCGCCGGCGGTACCGACGGCGCGCGCGATGGACGGCGCGCGAGCGAGGAGCGCGGCTCGGCGGCCGAGGAGGTCGCGGACGAAGGTGCCGACGGCGCGCGCGGGCCCGTGCGCGCCGTGGTGGCCGGCCACGCTGATTTCGCCACCGGGATGATCTCCGCGGTGGCGCTGATCACGGGCCGCGCCGACGCGTACGTGGCGATGTCCAATCGTGACCTCGGCGCCGATGAGATCGAGCGGCGGATGCGGGCCATCGTGCGGGAGAGCGGCGCCCGCGTCGTCTTCACCGACCTGCCGGGCGGCAGCTGCACCCTGGCGGCGCGTCGCGTCGCGCGCGACATGCCCGAGCTCACGGTGGTGACCGGGGTGAATCTCGCGGTGCTGCTCGATTTCGTCTTTCACGACGAGGCCTCCGGGGAGGACGCCGCCAGTGCGGCCGTCCGTCGCGGCCGCGACGCGTTGCTCGTGTTCGGGGGAGCCGGTGGGCGTTGAGCTCTATCGCATCGACGACCGGCTGATTCACGGTCAGGTGGTGGTGGGCTGGGGCAAGCCGCTCGACATCGGCTTCATCGTGCTCGTGGACGACGAGGTGGCGGCGAGCGAGTGGGAGCAGGAGCTCTATCGCATGGGCGTACCGCCGGATGTGGAGGTTCGATTCGAGTCCGTGGACTCGGCCGCGCGCGCGCTGGCCGGGTATCAGTGCGACCCACGGCCCGGCATCCTGCTCACGGGCGACATCGCCACCATGCATCGGCTCGTGGATGCCACGCACGCCATCCACGAGGTCAACGTGGGCGGGATCCACTATCGTCCGGGCCGCGTCGAGCGGCTGCGCTACGTCTTCGTCACGCCCGAGGAGGAGGAGGCGCTCCGCGCCCTGGCGGGCAATGGCGTGGCGGTGAGCGCCCAGGATGTGCCCGCGGCGCGGCCGGTGCCGCTCGAGGACATGCTCGCCGGCCGGGGAGACGCATGACCATGTGGTGGCTGGATCTCCTGCCGGTGGCATTGCTGGGTGCCGTGCTCGGCCTCGACGTCGTGAGCTTTCCGCAGGCCATGCTCTCGCGGCCCATCGTCGCGGCCACACTCGCGGGCGCGCTGCTCGGCGAGCCGGTGCAGGGAATGGTGATGGGCGCGGTGCTGGAGCTCTTCGCCCTCGAGACGCTGCCGGTGGGCGCCTCGCGCTATCCGGAGTGGGGCTCGGCCTCGGTGGTGGCCGGTGCGCTGTTCGCCACGCAGCCGCCGGACCGCGGCGGAGCGCTGGCCATGGCCACCGTGGTCGGGCTGCTCACCGCGGCCGTCGGCAGCTACTCCATGGTGCTCGTGCGGCGGCTGAACGCGCACTGGGCGCGCAACCGGGTGGCGGCGCTGGAGGCCGGCTCGGCGCGCGTGGTCACTGGCCTGCAGGTGTACGGCCTCACGGCGGATCTGGTGCGCGGGTTCCTGCTCACTGGGGCGGCGCTGGCGCTCGCCCGCGTGGCCGCCGAATACGTGCTGCCGCGCTGGCACACGCCCACCACGCTGGAGTACATCGTCGTCACCGCGCTCGCGACCACCGTCGCAGCGGCGGCGCTCTGGCGCCTGCATCACGCCGATCCGGCCGCGCGCCGGCTCTTTGCCGCGGGGGTCGCCGTCGGATGCCTGGCGCTACTGCTCCGCTGACGTCGCCGGGCCCCCAGCCCTCGCCCGTGCCGCCCCCGCCGGGTGTACGCGTGCCGGTGCGCACCCGGGCGGCCATGCTCCTGCGCATGCTGGCCATCCAGGGCGCGTGGGACTACGAGGTGCTGCTGGGCAACGGGCTGGGCTTCGCCATGGAGCCGGCGCTGCGCCTGCTGCCAGGCGGGCGCGGCGGGCCGGCGCACAGCGCTGCGCTCGCGCGCCAGAGCCGCTACTTCAATGCGCACCCGTACATGGCGGCGCTGGCCGTGGGTGCGCTCGTGCGTGCCGAGCTGGACGGTGAGCCGCCGGCGCGCATCGAACGGTTCCGCGGGGCGCTGTGTGGGCCCTGCGGGAGCGTGGGCGACCGGCTCATCTGGGCCGGGTGGCTCCCGGCCTGCTCGCTCACCGCGCTCATCTGCTTCGGGCTCGGCGCGTCGCCGCTCGTCGTCCTGCTCACGTTTCTCGTACTGTATAACGCGGGCCATCTGGCGCTGCGCGTCTGGGGCCTGCACCAGGGGCTCTCACGCGGGCTGCAGGTGGCGGCGTCGCTGGGGCAGCCCTGGCTGCGCCGCGGTCCCGACCGCATCGGCTCGGCCACGGCGGCGCTGGCCGGGCTGGCCCTCCCGCTCGTGCTCGCCCGCCTCGTGGGGCTCGAGCATACCTCGTTGGCCCCCGTGCTCGTCGTGGTTGCCATGGGGGGCTATCTTCTGACCCGGGTGCTCGGCCGCGTGGAAGGTTGGCGGATTGCCCTCGTCGCCCTCCTGGCCTTCGTCCTCTTCTCGGTGGCAGCGTAATGGCCGAACGGTCCGTGCAGATCCTGAACAAGAACGGCCTCCACGCTCGACCCGCGGCGGAGATCGTGAAAGCTGCGGCCAACTTCCAGAGCGAAATCACCATCGTCCGCGACGACCTCGAGGTCAACGGGAAGAGCATCATGGGCGTCATGATGCTCGCCGCCGAGTGCGGCTCCACGCTCACGCTGCGCGCGCACGGCCCCGACGCCGACGACGCGGTGGACCGGTTGGCGTCCATCATCGCCAGCAAGTTCGGCGAGCGCTGAGCCTCGCATGCAGACGGCGTTTCGCGGACTCCCGGCTTCCGCCGGTCTCGCCATCGGCCCCATCCACCTGCTCCGGTGGGAGGTGCCCGAGATCGGGCACCGCATCATCGATGACGAGGATGTGGAGGGGGAGCTGCACCGGTTCCGCGCCGCCATCGCCACCGCCCGGCAGCGCCTGGAGATGGTGCGCGACCGCGCGGCGCGGCACGCGGGGCCGGAGGAGGCCGCGATCTTCGAGGTGCAGATCTCGATGCTCGACGACGCCGCCCTGATCGGCGACGTGGAGGGCTACATCCGCCAGAACGTCGCGGCCGACACGGCGTTCGACATCGTGATGAGCGAGTGGCGGCGGAACTTCGCCCGGCACGAGCGCGCCATGGTGCGCGAGCGCGTGGGCGACCTGACGGACGTGCACATCCGTGTCCTCAGCCTGCTGCTCGGCCTGCCGGACCACGACCCGGTGGACGTCCCCAAGGGCGCCGGCGCCATCCTGGTGACGCACGATCTCACGCCGAGCCTCACCATGCAGCTCGACCCCGAGGCCATCGCCGGCATCGCCACCGATGCCGGCACGCGCACGTCGCACGTCGCCATCCTGGCGCGCTCGCTGGGACTGCCGGCGGTGGTGGGGCTGCGCGACGCCACGCTGCGGTTGAAGGGCAACGAGCGCGCCGTGCTGGACGGCTCGGGTGGCGTGCTCATCATCGACCCGAGCGAGGCCGAGGAGGCGGCGTACCGCCGCCGCGCGGAGCAGGACGCGCTGGATGACGAGGAACTGCGGCGGGTGACCTCGGGCGAGGCGCGCACGACGGACGGCGTGCGCGTGGTGCTCCGCGTGAACGTGGACCTGCCCGAGGAGGCGGACCTGGCGGCCCGCAGCGGGGCGGACGGCGTAGGGCTGATGCGCACCGAGTTTCTGGTGCTGAGCCGTGCCGGCATGCCCGACGAGGAGGAGCAGTATCGCGCCTATCGCCGGGTGGCCGCCGCGTTCGAGGGGCAGCCGGTGGTGATCCGCACGTTCGACATCGGGGGCGACAAGCTCCCGGTGGGCGGCTATCCCGCCGAGGCGAACCCGTTTCTCGGATGGCGCGCGATCCGCATGTGCCTGGACGAGCCGGAGCTGTTCAAGACGCAGCTCCGGGCGCTGCTCCGCGCGGCCATGCACGGCGACGTGCGCATCCTGCTCCCGCTCATCGTGAGCGTCGAGGAGGTGGAGCGCACTCGCGAGCTGCTCGACGAGGCAACTGCGGAGCTCGCCGCTCGCGGCGTGCCGCACCGCGCCGACGTGCCGCTCGGTGCGATGATCGAGACGCCCGCCGCCGCCATCGCCGCCGACACGCTGGTCGGGCTGGTATCGTTCTTCAGCATCGGTACCAACGACCTCGTGCAGTACACGCTGGCGGTGGACCGCGGCAACGTGAACCTCGCTTCACGCTTCACGCCGCTCCACCCGGCGGTGCTGCGCCTGGTGCGGCACGTGGTGGACGTGGGGGCGCGCGCCGGCATCGACGTGGGTGTCTGTGGCGAGATGGCCTCGGAGCCGATGACCGCGTTCGCGCTGTTGGGGCTCGGCGTGCGCAGCTTCAGCGTGGCGCCGCGGGCGGTGCCGCTCATCAAGCGCGTGATGGGCGGCGTGAGCACGAGCATCGCGGCGGAGGCCGCGGAGGCGGCGCTCACCGCACCCACCGCAGCGCGCGGCGAGGCCGCGCTCCGCCGCCGTCTGCACGCGGCATTCGGCGACGCACCGTTCCTGCGCGACGGCTTGCTGGCCTCCGGAGCCGGGTCTATACTTCCGGATTGCTGAACCTCTCGCGGCCGCCCGGTGCGGCCGCTCTTCGTCGATTCATCCCATCCGCGTCGCGAATCCAGCGAGCCCCTCGTGTCTGATCGCATTCTCTTCACCTCCGAGTCCGTCACCGAAGGGCATCCCGACAAGGTTGCCGACCAGATCTCGGACGCGGTGCTGGACGCGATCCTCGCGAAGGATCCTCAGGCCCGGGTGGCGTGCGAGACACTGGTGACCACCGGCCTCGCGTGCGTGGCCGGCGAGATCACGACCGAGACCTACGCCGACATCCCCGGTATCGTGCGTCGCACGATCGCCGAGATCGGCTACACCAACGCCACGTTCGGCTTCGACAGCAAGACGTGCGCGGTGGTGAGCACGATCGATCGCCAGTCGCCGGACATCGCGCAGGGCGTGGACACCGGCGGTGCGGGCGATCAGGGCATGATGTTCGGCTACGCCACGGACGAGACGCGCGAGTTCATGCCGCTGCCCATCCAGCTGGCGCACCAGCTCACGCACGCGCTCGCGATGCGACGCAAGTGCGGGCAGTTGCCGTGGCTGCGGCCCGACGGCAAGGCGCAGGTGACGGTGGTGTACGAGGGGGACCAGCCGGTGGAGGTGGAGACGGTGGTGGTCTCCACGCAGCACGACGAGGAGGTGTCCGAGCGTGACCTCCGGGACGGCGTGATCGCCGAGGTGGTGGAGGCGACGATCCCGCGCGAGCTGCTCGCCGCCAACGTCAAGTACCACATCAACCCCACCGGCCGCTTCGTGATCGGCGGCCCGCAGGGCGACGCCGGCCTCACCGGACGCAAGATCATCGTGGACACCTACGGTGGCATGGGCCGTCACGGCGGCGGCGCGTTCAGCGGCAAGGACGCCACCAAGGTGGACCGCTCGGCGTGCTATGCGGCGCGCTGGGTGGCCAAGAACGTGGTGGCCGCCGGACTGGCGCGCCGCTGCGAGGTGCAGCTCGCGTATGCCATCGGCGTGGCCGATCCCGTCTCGGTGCGCGTGGAGACGTTCGGTACGGGCACCGTGCCGGATTCCGCCATCAATCGGGCCGTGGCGCGGGTGTTCGACCTCACGCCGCGCGGCATCATCTCCGCGCTCTCGCTTCGCAAGCCAATCTTCCAGCGCACCGCCGCCTACGGCCACTTCGGCCGCTCGCCCGAGACCACGGGCGCGGGCGAGGATCTGCTGGAGTTCTTCACGTGGGAGCGCACCGATCGGGTGGACGCGCTGCGCGACGCGCTGCGCTAGCCTGCTCGCGTTCCCGCCGGTACCGGGCGCCCCGGGGCAACCGGTACCGCGCCCATCTGCCGTAGAGGATGTGACCGTGGTCGAGATGACGGTGGCACGGCTGGGACGCGACAGCTCGACCAACTCGTTCGTCGTGATCCTGCAGGAGAGAGGGGGCGCGCGCCTGCTCCCCATCTGGATCGGCCAGCCCGAGGCCGAGTCCATCGCGATGCAGATGAACCAGATCCGGCGCGAGCGGCCGCTCACCCACGATCTGTGCAAGAACCTCATCGTGGGTCTGGGCGGCAGTCTGCGCCGCGTGCAGATCACGAAGGTGCAGAAGAGCACCTATTTCGCCGAGCTGCACCTGGTCCGTGGCGATACGGTCGTGCACGTGGATGCGCGCCCATCGGACAGCATCGCCATCGCGTTGCGCTTCAGCGCTCCCATCTATGCCCACGAGACGCTGCTCACCACGCTCGAGGGCGACGAGGGCGCCGAAGCGGGTGACATGGAGAGCGACGATCTGGAAGGCGGCACGCCCGCGCCGAGCGAGGAGGAGCTGAACGCGGAACAGCTCAAGGCCTACCTGGAGAACCTGCGTCCTGAAGACTTCGGCAAGTTCACGCTCTGACATCGCGCCGCGCATCGCGGCGGGCTCCCGGTGGGCGGCCGTGCACAGCGGTCGCCTTTCGCGTCCCTGGCTGCGTGCACCGGTGCTCGCGCTGTGCGTCGCGCTCATCGCCGCCGTCCTGCTCGGCGGCACGGCGCGGTTGGGCGCGCAGCAGGCGGGCACCACGCGCGAGGTCTCGGGGCGCGTCGTCCGGCCGGCGGGCAAGGAGCGCACCGAGCCGGTGTCCGGCGTGATGGTCACGCTGCACCGCGTCGGGCGCGACAGCGCCGGGCCGCTCGACTCCGCGCGCTCGGGACCCGACGGCCGCTTCGCGTTCCGGTACCGGCCGTTCGGCGAGGAGGAAGCGGTCTATTTCGTGTCGTCCTCGTACGCCGGCATCGCGTACTTCTCCGCGCCGCTCCGCGCCGCCCGGGTCACGGGCGACGACGCCGAACTGATGGTGTTCGACACCACGTCCACCGGCGTGCAGCTGAGTGCGCAGGGGCGACACGTGGTGGTGGCGGGGCTCGACTCGGCGCGGCGCCGCCGCGTGATCGAGGTGTTCGAGCTGTCCAACGACTCGGGCCTCACGCGGGTGGCCGGTCCCGGCGACGAGCCCTCGTGGCGGGTGCGGCTCCCAGCCAATGCTCAAGAGGTGCAGGTGGGGCAGGGCGACGTCTCGCCGGATGCCGTGACCTTCGCCGACGGCGCGATGCTCGTCTTCGCGCCGTTCGCGCCGGGCATCAAGCAGGTGAGCGTGCAGTACCTCCTGCCAGCGGCCTCCTTCCCGCTCTCCATCCCCGTGGAGGAGCGCACGGGCGTGCTGGAGGTGCTGCTGGAAGACCCGCAGGCCAGCGCCGAGGGCGGCGGGCTGCGCGAGGTGCCTCCGGCCGATGCCGAGGGACGCCACTTCCGGCGATACCTCGCGCAGGACGTCCCCGCGGGCGCCGTGGTGCGGCTGCAGGCGCCCACGCCGGGGCCGCGCCTCACCGCGCGCTACACGCCCGGGCTGCTCACCGCCATCGGCCTGCTCATGCTCCTGGCGCTCTGGCGCGCGCTCTCGCGGATGTCCGGGCGCCGTGCCGCCGCCACGCCGGCCTTTCCCGAGAGCCCGGAGCGCCTCGCGCGGCGCATCGCGGATCTGGACGCCGCCTTCGAGCGCGAATCGCCGCCCTCGGACGCGTTGCGCGCCGACTACGAGCGCCGGCGGGCGGCCCTCAAGGCCCGGCTGAGCGCCGCCCTGGCCAGCCGCGACGGCGGGCGCTGACGCGCCACCAGGCCCCTCCGACATGGCGCTCGTGGCGACCGAGGCGATCGTCCTCCACGCGGTGAACTACCTGGAGAGCTCGCGTATCCTGCGGCTCGCCACGCGGGACGCCGGGGTGCAGTCGGTGCTCGCCAAGGGCGCGCGCCGCGCGCGCGGGAAGGTGGGCAGCGCGGTGGACCTGTTCGCCGGCGGCATCGCCCAGCTCTACCTCAAGCCCGGGCGCGACCTGCAGACGCTCGCCGGCTTCGACGTCGTCCGGGCCCGTGACGAGATCGGCCTGGAGCTCGGGCGCTTCACCGGCGCGGCCGCGCTCGCCGAGCTGACCATGCGCTTCGTCCGCGACGACGCGAATCCGGACCTGTACGACGTGCTCGCCCGCGGGCTCGACGCCATTGCCGTCGCCCCGCCGGCGCACGCCGCCGAGGCGGCCCTGGCGACCGCCTGGCAACTGGTGGGGGAGCTCGGCTTCGCGCCGACCGTGGATGTCTGTGCCATGTGCCACGCCCCGCTGCCGCCGGACGCCGTGGTGGCGTTCAGCCACCCGGTGGGCGGTGCGCTGTGCGCGGCGTGCGCGCGCGGCGCTTCGGGGGCGCGGCGCCTGCCGGCCGAGGCCCGCTCGGCTCTTCGCGACTGGCTGGGCGGCGCGGCGCCACCGCCGCTGGAGCCGGCGGCCGTGCGCGCGCATCAGCGGCTGCTGCGCGAGTTCCTGGGCGAGCACCTCACCGATGGCCGATCGCTGCGCGCCTTCGACGTGTGGGAGCGGGACCGGTGGGACGAGGTGGGCGGGCGCGGATAGCGCCCACCAGCAGGGCTGGTTCTCGTGGCGCACCGCACGGCTTTCCGGCCAGCCGGTTCGGCCGTTCTGCCGGGCCGGCTGCAACCTTCCCGGGGGGATCGCCGTCATGCTACTGAGGGCCTCCTGCACCGGCCCCGAATGGCCACCGGCAACCGTCTGGAGGCGAAGGGTGTCATACCCTTCCGGAACGGGCAAACCGATGGGGGAGGCCGCGTTGGAACTGCTCGGGGCGGACCCGCGGCGATGGCACGAGCTGGCGGGCCCGAGAGTTGCTCCGGCAGCTGGGGCAGCTGGGCTCGGTGCCCCGGATCACCGCGGCCGCACGCTGGCGAGGCGATGATGGGCTCGACTGTCGAGTTCGCTATCTGGGCGCGCGAGTGGGTTCCTGAGCTCGTTCTCGAAGTGGGCGGCTCGGGCGGAACTCCGGGAACGGCGGAACGCCGAACGGGTACTGGGGGGGTAAGGCACCGCAGGCCATCGAGATTGCTTGACAGTCATGCGTTCGGCACCTATGTTCGCGCCCGAAGGGCTCTTGTGGGCCCCATGCGAAGGGGCTTTGTGAAGCCGATGTCAACCCGAGTGAGGAGTATTCGTCTCGAACCTAATTCGTTCGCTGGAGAAGGCACATGAGGCACCGATGGGCAGCATTCGTGTTGGTGCTCGCTCTCTGCGTATCCGGATCGCAGGTCGCCGGGGCGCAGGTCGCGACTCCGCCGGCACGTGACGAGCCCACAGCACAGCTCGGCCAGAACTATCCCAATCCGTTCAATCCCGAGACGCGGATCCCCTTCGCCGTTGGAAACGCGCCGACGTGCACGGAGCACGGCAAGTTCTACCGCGTCACGCTGAAGATTTACAACCTGCTCTCGCAGCTCGTCGCGGTTCCCGTGCTGCAGGGGGGAGGGGGAGTGAGCTCCGTCACGTCCGAGAGTGGAAAGCCACTCGAGAACGTCGCGCTGACGTGCGACAAGTACACGGCGTACTGGGACGGTAAGGACATGCGCACCGCCAAGGACGCGCCGTCCGGGATCTACTACTACCGCCTCGACGTCGAAGGAAAGAAGCCACTCGTCCGCAAGATGGTCGTGACCAAGGATCAGTAGCGACCGGGAAGGGATGGCGCATCAGGGCTCTGCGGGCGCGAATCGGTACCTACCGATTCGCGCCCGCGCCGTTCCGCGCATCGCCGCGGCCGGCGCCACCCGCCCCAGTCCCGCCGGCGCGACGTGCCGGCCTGTCAGGCTGGCCGCAGATCACGCGTGGCGCTGCCGGATGGGCACGAGCTTCGCGGCACTGGCGTTGCCTTGCTCATGAGCATTGGCGCGAGGCCGCACTGCCGCGCTCGCCCTTCGTCGCTCTCTCACGTTTCGTGACCACCATGCTCAATCCAGACCGACTCACCGTGAAATCCGCCGAGGCGATCAACGAGGCGATCGGCCTCGCGCGTCGCAACGGCAACCCGGTGGTGCAGGACGTCCACCTCCTGCTCGCGCTCCTCGGCCAGGACGAGGGGATCGTCGTCCCTGTGCTCCAGAAGCTCGGCGTGAGTGTGGCGCAGCTGCGCGAGCAGCTCCAGCGTGAGGCCGACCGCTATCCCAAGCAGAGCGACGCGCAGCCCACCCTGTCGCGCGAGCTCAATCAGGTGCTCGACCGCGCCGACGACGAGGCGCGAAAGCTGGGCGACGAATACGTCTCCACGGAGCACCTGCTGCTCGCCCTGGCCGACGTGAAGGGCAGCGAGACGCGCGCGCTGCTGCAGGCGCTGGGCGTGGATCACGCCACGCTGCTCACCGCGCTGGAGCAGGTGCGCGGATCGCACCGCGTGAGCGACCAGACGCCGGAGAACCAGTACCAGGCGCTGCAGCGCTACACGCGCGATCTCACCGATGCCGCGCGCCGCGGCAAGTTGGATCCCGTGATCGGGCGCGACGAGGAGATCCGCCGCGTGGTCCAGGTGCTCTCGCGCCGGACCAAGAACAATCCCGTGCTCATCGGCGAGCCCGGCGTGGGCAAGACGGCCATCGTGGAGGGGCTGGCGCAGCGCATCGTGAATGGCGACGTGCCCGAGGGCCTGCGCGACAAGCGCCTGCTCGCGCTCGACCTGGGCGCGCTGATTGCCGGGGCCAAGTTCCGCGGCGAGTTCGAGGAGCGCATGAAGGCGGTGCTCAAGGAGGTGGCCGACTCCCAGGGGCAGGTCATCATGTTCATCGACGAGCTGCACACGCTGGTGGGCGCGGGCAAGGCCGAAGGCTCCATGGACGCCGGCAACATGCTCAAGCCGCTGCTCGCCCGGGGCGAGCTGCGGGTGGTGGGCGCCACCACACTCGACGAGTACCGCGAGCACGTCGAGAAGGACGCCGCGCTCGAGCGCCGCTTCCAGCCGGTGTACGTGGGCGAGCCCACGGTGGAGAACACGATCGCCATCCTGCGCGGGCTCAAGGACCGCTACGAGGCGCACCACGGCGTGCGCATCACCGACGGCGCGCTGGTGGCCGCTGCCACGCTGTCCAATCGCTACATCGGCGACCGCTTCCTGCCCGACAAGGCTATCGACCTCGTGGACGAGGCGGGTGCGCGCCTGCGCATCGAGATCGACTCCATGCCGCAGGAGATCGACGAGGTGGAGCGCCGCATCACGCAGCTCGAGATCCAGCGCCAGGCGCTGCAGAAGGAGACCGATCCGGCCGCCGCGGAGCGGCGGGCCACGCTCGAGCGCGAGCTGGCGGAGCTGCGCGAGAAGAGCTCGGGAATGAAGGCGCAGTGGCAGCAGGAGAAGGAGACGCTGGGCGCGGTGGCCGTGGTGAAGCAGGAGATCGAGCAGGCGCGCGTGGAGGCGGAACAGGCCACGCGCACCGGCGATCTGGGGCGCGCGGCCGAGATCACCTACGGTCGCATCCCGCAGCTCGAGCAGCAGCTGCGCGATGCCGAGGCGCGGCTGGCCAGCGCCACCGGCAAGCCACGCTTCCTCAAGGAAGAAGTGTCGGCCGACGACATCGCCGAGGTGGTGGCGCGATGGACCGGCATCCCGGTGACGCGCATGCTCGAGAGCGAGCGGGAGCGCCTCACGAAGCTCGAGAGCGAGCTCGCCACGCGCGTGGTGGGGCAGGACGAGGCGGTGGAGGCGGTGGCCAACGCCGTACGCCGCTCGCGGGCCGGGCTGCAGGATCCCAATCGTCCCATCGGCTCGTTCATCTTCCTGGGCCCCACGGGGGTGGGCAAGACGGAGACGGCGCGCGCCCTGGCCGAGTTCCTGTTCGACGACGAGCATGCCATGGTGCGCATCGACATGTCGGAGTACATGGAGAAGCACGCCGTGGCCCGCCTGATCGGCGCGCCGCCCGGCTACGTGGGCTACGAGGAGGGCGGCCAGCTCACCGAGTCCATCCGCCGCCGCCCGTACGCGGTGCTGCTGTTCGACGAGATCGAGAAGGCGCACCCCGACGTGTTCAACATCCTGCTGCAGATCCTCGATGACGGGCGCCTCACCGATTCGCAGGGCCGCACGGTGGACTTCCGCAACACCGTCATCATCATGACGTCCAACGTGGGCAGCCAGTGGATTCTGGAGCACGCCGACAGCGACTGGGAGACGGTGGAGAAGCAGGTGATGACCGTGCTGCGGCAGCAGTTCAAGCCCGAGTTCCTGAACCGCGTGGACGACATCATCGTCTTCCGCCCGCTGGCCGAGGAGCAGCTGGCGCGCATCGTGGACCTGCAGCTCATTCGCCTGCAGCGCCTGCTGGGGGACACGAAGATCACGCTCGAGATCACGCCGGAGGCGCGGGCGCTGGTCGCGCGCGAGGGCTACGAGCCGGCGTTCGGCGCGC
>DATANT010000454.1:0-6139 GCA_036266115.1 Gemmatimonadaceae bacterium
CGCCCATGAGCTCCGTGCTCACCAAACGGGGTGGCGGCCGCGCGGCGGAACTCGGGCGTCGAGCTCACTCGTCAATGGACGGATGCCCCGCTTGATTCATACGCGGGCGGCGGACCGTCGCCTCGCAGCCACCGGTGTGAGTCCTCGAGCACTGACAGGGAGATCTCGTGAACGAGAAAGCGCTCTTCGAGAAGTTCTGGACGGCGGAATCGACGACGACCCGCAAGGTGCTCGCGCGGATTCCCGAGGGATCCGACTACCGCCCGGATCCGAAGTCGCGCACCGCGCGGGAGATCGCCTGGCAGATCGTGTGCGAGGAGCGGATGATCATCGAGGCGCTCGAGAACGGCAGGGCGGAATGGGCGCCGCCGCCGACGCCGGCGACGATGAAGGAAGTGCTCGACGCCTATGACACGCAGAGCGCGGGCATGGCGGAGCGCTGGAAGGAGTTGCCCGACGCGCGCTGGAGCGGGACACTCGAGTTCTTCGGCAGCCACCGGCCCGCGTCGCCGATGGCGTGGAGCTTTCTCTTCGACATCGTGCATCACCGCGGACAGATCACGACGTACCTCCGGCCGATGGGATCGACGGTGCCGCAGGTCTACGGGCCGAGCGCGGACGAGCCGTAGCGAGAGTACCGCGCGGCGCCGCACCCGGCAGGGGCACCGGGGTCGCTCGGCCTGCAGTCGCATCTGATGTCCGCGTCGCCTCGATGGAGCCTGTCATGACCTCTCGATTCGACGGCCGCTACAGCAAGGAGTTCCTCGCGGGCTGGGGCGCCATGGACTTCAACGGCCACCTGGCGAACACGGCGTACCTCGACCTGGCGGCCGACGTGCGGATGGCGTTCTTCGCCGAACACGGCTTCCCGCCGAGCGAGTTCCGCCGGCTCGCGCTCGGCCCGGTCGTGCGGAAGGACGAGCTCGAGTACTACCGCGAGGTCGGCCTCCACGAGACCGTCACGGTCACGTACGCGGCCCTCGCGATGAGTCCCGACGGCGCCCGATTCGTGCTCGAGAACGAGATCTGGTCGGCGACCGGCAAGCGCGCGGCCACGGTGCGGTCCACGGGTGGCTGGCTCGATCTCCGCGCGCGAAAGCTCGTGGCGCCGCCCGCGGCCCTGCTCGCGGCCTTCCGGCAGGTGCCGCGCGCGCCGGGCTTCGTCGAACTGCCTGCGGTCCCGGGCGGCGCGGGCTGATGAACGGTTGGCGAGATCCGGATCGCTGGGCGAAGTGGGTGCGTGGCGAAGTGGGTGCGTGGCGACGACTGCCCGGTCTGTCGCAGTGTCGCGACCGTCGCCGCCGTCGCCGAGCTCGAGGCGTGCCGCCTCATGATGAGCGAGGACGCTCCCATGCGTGGGTACGCGTGGCTGCCGTGCCGTCGGCACGTGGTGGAGCTCCACGAGCTGACCGAGGCGGAGGGAGCGGCCTTCATGCGGGATCTGCGCCGCGTCTCGCGCGGGTGCTCGCGGAGCTGGCGCACCTTGCGGTGTGACGTGGGGCTGCGCCGCGTCGCCGGCGCTGGTAGACTCCCCGCATGAAGCAGGTCATCGTGGTCAACGAGGCGCTCCGGCTGCCCCGGGGCAAGCTCGCCGCGCAGGTCGCGCACGCCTCCGTCGCGGCGCTGCTGCAGACGTCCCCGGAGGCACAGCGACGGTGGCTCGCGCTCGGGATGCCGAAGGTGGTGCTTCGCGTCGAGGATGGCGACGAGCTGTCCGCGCTCGAGGAGCGAGCGGTGAGCGCGGGCCTGCCGACGGCGCTGATCCGCGACGCGGGCCGTACGGTCGTTGCCGCCGGCACGGTCACGTGCCTCGGCATCGGCCCGGCCGATCCGGAGCTGCTCCACCCGGTGACGGGAGCGCTCCGGCTCGTCCGGTGACGGAGCGCGCCGCGCGGCCCATCCCACATCTCTCGCATGGGTACGGTCATCATGGCTTCCACTCGAGTCAGCGTCCATCTGCGGGCCCCTCGCCCGGTGGTCTATCGCGCCCTCGTGGATGAGCGATCGATCGCCAGCTGGATGGTGCCGACCGGCATGTCCGGTCACGTGCACGCGTTCGACGCTCGCGAGGGCGGTGCGTTTCGCATCTCGCTCACCTACGACGCGCCGGACGCGGTGGGCAAGACCACCGCGCACACGGACACGCATCACGGCCGCTTCGTGCGGCTCGTGCCCGACGAGCAGGTGGTCCAGGTGACCGAGTTCGAGACGTCCGATCCCGCCATGCGCGGTGAGATGACGATCAGCATCACGCTCACCGACGCCGACGGCGGCACCGACCTCGTGGCCGTGCACGACGGCCTGCCGAGTGGCGTGCCGCCCGCCGAC
This sequence comes from Gemmatimonadaceae bacterium, assembly GCA_036266115.1. GTDB lineage: Bacteria > Gemmatimonadota > Gemmatimonadetes > Gemmatimonadales > Gemmatimonadaceae > DATANT01. Next base: position 2,329 of record DATANT010000454.1, read on the forward strand.
AACGAGGAGGGCTGGCGCTCCTCGCTCGCCAAGCTGGCGGCGCTGGTGGAGCGGCGCTGAGCCCGGCGCGTCGTCCTCGCGCTCCAGCGCCGGCCGGTGCCGGCAGGCGCGGTGGACACGCACGGTATGGTAGCGGCGGGTGCGTCGCCGCATTCTACGGGAGTGCCCGCGGTACGAGTCCACGTAGCTGGCCCGCGTCCGACATCCATGGAAATCCACTGCCGTACCTGCCTGCTTCGCCCACTCGTCGCGTCCGATGCGGCGAGCCTGGCGGCGCACGCCAACGATCGGGAGATCTGGCTCAATCTCCGCGACCGCTTTCCGCATCCGTACACGCTGCGGGATGCCGAGGCGTACATCGCCGCCGTGGCGGCGGGCGAGCGCCAGGCCAGCTTTGGCGTCATCGTGGACGGTGAGGTCGCGGGCTCCATCGGCCTCATGCTCGGGGACGACGTCGAGCGACACACCGCCGAGATCGGGTACTGGCTCGGTCGGCGTTTCTGGGGCCGCGGCGTGATCACGGACGCGGTGCGCGCCACCACCCGCTACGCGTTCGCGCAGCTCGGCATGCATCGCGTGTTCGCCGTGCCGTTCGAGCACAACGCGGCATCCTGCCGCGTGTTGGAGAAGGCCGGGTACGTGCTGGAGGGTCGCATGCGTCGAAGCGCGGTGAAGGCGGGTCACGTACTGGATCAGTGGCTCTACGCCGCGTACGACGACCAGCCGCCCTCGGCCCCGGCCCAGACCCGCTGACGAGCCGTTCGACCGACGGCGCTTCACGCATCATCGTCACCAGTTGGCAGCGAGCCGACCGCATCATGCCTGGATCTTCCGTTGCCGTACGGGCTGTCACGCCCGCGGACGCCGAGGCCGTCGCCGCCCTGCTCACGGAGCTCGGCCATCCGACGGACGCGGTGGACGTGCCGGCGCGGCTCGAGAGCCTGCTGGCCGAAGGCGGTGCCGCCTTCGTGGCCGTCGATGGCGCCAACCACGCACTGGGCTTCATCTCCGTCGCCAGGCACGCGGTGGTGCACGCGGCCGGGCCGGTGGCCCTCATCACGGCGCTCGTCATCACCGGCGCCGCGCGACGCCGCGGCGCCGGCCGCACCCTCGTGGCGGCGGCGCGGGAGTGGGCCCGGCGCGCCGGATGCGCGCGGCTGTCCGTCACGAGCGGTGAGCACCGCGCCGATGCGCACGCGTTCTACCAGGCGTGTGGGCTGCCGTACACGGGCCGGCGGTTCTCGACGCCGCTCGAGCCCGAGCCCTGACGGGGCGTCGCGGCTGACGGGCTGGTCGTGGCGTCGGGCGCCGCGCGCCCGCATCCTGTCTGGAGCCGACGCCGGCAAGATCGCGCGGTGCTACCTGACGAGGTGTTGCCGTTGGCGGAGGCGTCTGGTGGTCGGGAGCCCGCACTGATTCAGGGAGGTGCTCATGCGTCGCGTCCGGTACGGCGTCGGGATGAGCCTCGACGGCTACATCGCCGACGCCCGCGGTGGCACGGACTGGCTCGTGTCCGATGCCGCGTACGACGCCGGTACGTTCTTCCGCGCCGTGGACACGGCGATCATGGGGCGCATCACCTACGAGGTGGCCCGCCGCCAGGGCATGCGCGGCGGCTACCCGGGCCTGCGCACCTACGTCTGCTCCCGGACGTTGCGTGCCGCCGATCATCCCGACGTGACGCTGATCGGCGAGAACCTGGCGGGTGCCATCGCCGCGCTCCGGCGGGAGCCCGGCAAGGATATGTGGCTGGTGGGCGGCGGCGCGCTGCTGCGCAGCTTCCTCGAGGAAGGCCTGGTGGATACGGTGGAGGTCGGGGTCAGCCCCGTGCTGCTCGGGCAGGCGGGGGCGCCGCTCCTCTCCCCGGTGCCGCCCCTTCCGCACCCGGTGCGCCTGCGGCTCACCCGGAGCGAGGTTCTGCCCACCGGGCTGCTCGTGCTGGAGTATGCGGTGCAGACAGCGGGCTCCAGGCCTGGCGGCGGTCGGGAGCGGGCCGGCTGATACGACCCTGCAGCTCGTGAACGCGCCGCCGTGGCGGGCGCAGCCCATCCACGTTCTATTCCGGCCATCGTCGCTGATACTGGAGTGTCGACCGCCCCGATACTCCGACCCTCCACATGGATGCGCACCGTGGCAGCTCCCGTTGGCCTTCCGTCTTCACGGCGCCCCGCCGTGCTCCTCGCGCTCGTGGTCAGCGTGACCCACTTCACGGCCGCGTTCGTGGCCCTGCGCGCCCTCATGGCGACGACGGCGCAGGGCAGCAGCGGCCCGGTGGCGCTGCACGCGTTGGTCGCGCTGCTGGCGTTCCCCCTCTTCTACACGCCCGTGCCGGCGCTCTTCGGCGGCCACCCGCACACGGGGGTCTACCTCGCCGCCCTCAATGCGCTGCTCTGGGGCGCAGTGGCCTGGGCGCTCATGCGCTGGCTCACCCGGCGGCGACGCTGATCGTGTGGTCCTCTGGTTACGTCCGCCGGGTGTATCGGGTAGAGATCGAGTGAGCCTCTGGCTTCGAATTCCCCTCGCGCTGGTCCCGGGCGCGACCGGCGCATTCGTCGCCTTTCTCGTCCTGTTCATCGCCGCCGGATTGCTGAGCCCTGGCTGTCCGCCAGCAGTGGACGTCTGCGACCTGCCCGGCATCGCGGCGTTCGGCCTGGCGCTGATGGGTGCGCCCGTCGTGGGACTCGTCGTGAGCTGGGTCGCCTTTCGCCAGCTCGGTGAGTGGGATGTGTAGCGTGCGGACGTCACCCGACGTGACGTGGCGGACGATGCGCCGCACTCTCCTCCGCGCTGACACCGGCGTTCGCGCTCCTCGACTCGGCCGTCACGCCCGGGCAGCGCGGCCGCGCTGCACTTCTCGCTGCTCGGGATGTGGGTGCGCAATCAGGCAGGCCCGCGGCGTGGGGATGCCCTGGTAGCGCCGCCTGCGGCCGAGCGTTCAATTGGAGCGCCCACGGCTGAATCCGGACTCCGAGCCGCACCATCCACATGTCACCTCGGGAAATGGCCATGTCGTCCACCTCCGCTCGCGATCACGACGCGCATCATGTCGCCACCCGGCGGCGCGCCTCGCGCGGGCGCGTGCTCGCCGTGGGCAGTGTGCTGGCCGTGATCGCGGCGAGCGCATGCTCGCAGCTCCCCGGCGCCACCGGCGTCTGCACGAGCGACCTGAGTTGGCGCCTGGCGCCGCGGGAGCGCACGCTCCGGGTGGGCGAGACCTTCACCCCCGAGCTCGCGCTCTTCGGCTGCGGCGGCAGCGAGCGCCTGTCCGACGTGGCCACCTGGAGTGCGGCGGATGCACGGCTCACCGCCGTGGACGCGCGGAGTGGCCGCGTGACGGCGCTGGCGGTGGGGCAGGGGACCGTGACCGTGACGACCGAGCGCTACGGCGTACGCGATGCGATCGTGGTGACGGTCGTGGATCGGTGAGTCGTGGGGTGCATGGCCGCGCGTTGCCCCACGTGATGCTGCGGCCGACGAGCGGGTAGTGATTGCGGGCGCCTGCGCGTGTTCCATCAGCGCGTGGGGCGTGTCGCCCGGCGAGGCGTTGCGGTCGAGAAACGCACGGCGCTACTGCGGAACACGGCCTGGAGATGCATCTTCTCTCCGTCGCCGCAGCCGAGCAGGACGAGTGACGGTCGCGGTACGGCCATGACGGCCGTCCGTGGGGTGCCACACGTTGCGATCAGGGAGGCGCCGTGAAAGCAGAGCGACTGGAGCGAGAGTTCGCGGATCGGGCCGTCCCCACCGGCAGTCGCCGGCTTCTCCTGAGTCCCGCCGACGCGCTCGCGCTGGTGAACCGGGCCGCCGAGGA
>DATANT010000455.1:0-6989 GCA_036266115.1 Gemmatimonadaceae bacterium
CAGTAGATGCCCCGCCGCGGCGTACCGCTCGTTCACGGCGAGCAGTGGCCTGGGCGGCAGGCGCTCGCCCGCGCCGCCGGCGCGGATGGCCGCGAGCGCGTCCCCGGCCGTGGCCGGCGCGGCCAGGACGAGCGGGATCTCGCTGGCGCCCAGGGCCTCCGCGTAGGACGCGAACAGGAGGACGCGCACCCGCAGCTGCGTCGCATCGGAGGCCGGCGACCGGTCGTCGGCCAGCACGTGGAGGGAGGTGGCCATGATGCCCGCAAGTTAGGCCCACGGCATGCGCCGATGCAAAGATGCCCCGGCCGAGCTCGGCCGGGGCTTGTCTGGTGACCCGCTACGGACGGGTGGGCGCCGTCAGGCCTCCGACGGCTCCGGCTCCTCGACCCCGGCCACGAGCGTGCGCAGCTCCTTGGACGGCTTGAACACCGGCACCGGGCGCGCCGACACCTCCACCGGGTCCCCGGTGCGCGGGTTGCGGGCCATGCGGGTCTTGCGGTGACGGATCTTGAACGTCCCGAACCCCCGCACTTCGATGTTCTTCTGCTGGTGGAGCGCTTCCTTGATCGCGTCGAGGAAGGAGTCCACCACGCGAGCGCAGTCCTTCTTCGAGATCAACGGACCGGCGGTCCGGGCAATCTGAGCCGTCACTTGCTCGACCAGATCGGCTTTCGTCATGGAAAAGGCCTCGGGAAAAGACGCTCCGTCGGAGCTGCCAAGTGCGTCGAAGGTAGAGCGTTACCTGTTGAGTGTCAAGCGCTTGGCTCGTCTCGCCCAGCCGTGTCCCGCATCGCCTTCAGGAACTCCGTGAAGTGGCCCAGGGCGTCGTGCGGTCCCGGTGCGGCCTCAGGGTGGTATTGCACCGTGAAGATGGGCAGCTCGCGATGCCGCAGCCCCTCCACCGTGCCGTCGTTCAGGTTCAGGTGGGTCACCTCGAGCTCCGGCGCGCCGGGCACTCCCTGCTCGCCACCCTGCACCGCGAAGCCATGATTCTGCGACGTGATGAGCACGGCTCCGCTCGCCAGGTCCTTCACCGGGTGATTCCCGCCGCGGTGACCGAACGGCATCTTCACCGTGGACCCTCCGAAGGTGAGCCCCACGAGCTGGTGGCCCAGGCAGATGCCGAACATCGGCACGCGCCGCTCGGCGAGGGCGCGGATCGTGGGGGGAGCGTACGTCACGGCCGCCGGATCGCCCGGGCCGTTGGAGAGGAACACCCCGTCCGGACGGCGCTCCAGTACCGCCTCCGCCGGGGTGTCCGACGGTACCACCGTCACGTGACAGCCGTTCTGCTCGAACATGCGCAGGATGTTGCGCTTGATGCCGAAGTCGTACGCCACCACGTGCACGGGAGCGGACGGGTCGCCCCAGCTGTAGGGCTCCCGCGTGGACACGCGCGAGGCGAGGTCGAGGCCCTCCATGGGAGGGCACGCGTCGAGCGCGGCGAGCGCCTCGCGCGTGGGCTCCGTGCCCGCGGCAATCACGCCCCGCAGCACGCCTCCCGCCCGGAGATGCCGGGTGAGGCGGCGCGTATCGACGCCATCGAGCACCGGAATGCCGGCCTCCGCCAACCACGCGTCCAGCGGCCCGGTCGCGCGCCAATTTGAATAGGTGCGCGACAGCTCACGAACCACCACGCCGGCCACCTGCGGGCGCCCGGACTCGGGATCCTCCGCGTTGACGCCGTAGTTGCCGATCTCCGGTGCGGTCATGACCACGATCTGGCCGCCGTAGGAGGGGTCCGAGAACACCTCCTGGTAGCCGGTCATGTTGGTCGTGAACACCACCTCCGCCACGGTGGGCCCGCCGCCGTGCAGCGTTCCGCGAAAAAGGGTCCCATCCTCGAGGAGGAGGAACCCTTCCGCGGTCCGGGCGCCGGTCGTGCCGCCCGCTGCCGTCATGGGGTGGGCGCGGCGGGCGCCGCGGGCGCCTTCTCGAGCGGCACGGCTGGCGCGGTGGTACCGGGCGCCGGCGTGGCGGGCGCGGTGGGCGCGGGCGGCGTGAGCCCCTGCTCCAGCACCGAGCTCGGCGCGCTCGCGCGGCTCGACAGGATCTGCAGCACGAAGGCCAGGAAGATGAAGATCCCGGAACCCCACCAGGTGGTCTTCGTGAGCAGGTTGCCCGCCTGCCGCCCACCCAGAATGGAATCCGTGGACGAGCTGGCGCCGCCGAAGCTGGCGGCCAGTCCCCCGCCCTTGCCGCTCTGCAGCAGGATCGCCACGATCAGGATCAGGCTGTTGATGATGAGAAGTACGAGCAGGAAAGCGTACATCACGGTCCAGGTGAGAGGGTCAGCGGGTCAAGCTCGTAATATCTCGGCACTTACGGCACCGCGTCAAGGTCTCGGCGCGCTCTGCACGAGGGTGGCCCAGCCGGTGGCCTCGAGGCTCGCGCCACCCACCAGCACTCCATCCACGTTGGGCGCCGCGAGCAGCGCGGCCACGTTCGCCTGGTTCACGCTGCCGCCATACAGAATGGCCACCTTGGCGCCGCGCTCCCCCAGCTTACCCACGAGCTCGGCACGGATCGCGGCGTGGACTGCCGCGGCGTCCTGCGGGGTGGCCGTGCGCCCGGTGCCGATGGCCCACACGGGCTCGTACGCGATCGCGAGCTGCGCCAGCGCCGCCGGCTCGATGGCGTCGAGCACGGCCCGCAGCTGCCGCAGCACCACGTCCTCCGTGTGGCCGGCATCCCGCTCGGCGAGCGTCTCGCCCACGCACAGCATGGGCACCAGCCCCGCCCGGATTGCCGCCTGCACCTTGAGCACCGTCTCGGCGTCGGTCTCACCGAACACGTGCCGGCGCTCCGAGTGCCCCACCAGCACCACGCGCGCCCCGGCGTCGCGCGCGATCGGTGCCGACGTCTCGCCCGTGAACGCGCCCTTGTCTTCCCAGTGGACGTTCTGCACTCCCACCACGATCTCGCGCCGGTCGTGCAGCGCCTCCGACGTGGCCGTGAGCGAGACGGCCGGCGGGAAGATGATCATGGTGTGGTCGTTGCGCCGCGGGATGTGGGTCAGGAGCGTGCGCACGAACTCGCGCGCGTCGCTGGGCCCGTGGTTCATCTTCCAGTTGGCGGCGAAGATGGGGCGCTGCATCAGCGCCCCTCGCGGTCGTCCAGCGCTTCCACGCCGGGCAGCGGCTTCCCTTCCAGGAACTCGAGCGACGCCCCGCCGCCCGTGGAGACGTGGCTCACCGCGTCCGCCAACCCCGCCTGCGCCACCGCGGCGGCCGAGTCGCCGCCGCCCACGATCGTCGTGGCCCCCTGCTTCGTGGCCTTGGCCATGGCGTGGGCCACGGCCAGCGTGCCGCGATCGAGCGGCGGCTTCTCGAACACCCCCATGGGGCCGTTCCACACCACCGTTCTCGCGCTCTCGATGATGCGGGCGAACTCCGCGGCCGAGTCCGGGCCGATGTCGAGCATCGCCTGGTCCGCCGGGATGGCGGTGCGGCTCACCGCGTGCGCGGCTCCGGCGGCGTCCAGCGACGGCGCGACCATGGCATCGGAGGGCAGCACGAGCTTCTCGCCGGCTCTCGCCAGCAGCTCCCTGGCCATCGGCACGCGATCCTCTTCCACCAGCGAGCGTCCCGTCTCGAGGCCCATGGCGCGGAAGAAGGTGCACGCCATGGCGCCGCCGATCAGCATGCGGTCCACCTTGGGCAACATGGCGGAGATGACGTCGATCTTGCCCGAGATCTTGGACCCGCCCAGGATGGCGACGAACGGCCGCTCCGGCTCGGCGAGCTGCTCGCCGAGGTAGTTCAGCTCCTTCTCCAGGAGCAGCCCGGCGACCGCCGGGTGCAGGTGCTCGGCCACGCCGGCCGTGGACGCGTGGGCACGATGCGCCGCGCCGAACGCGTCGTTCACGTACAGGTCGCCCAGCTCGGCGAGCGAGCGTGCGAGGCGCACCTCGTTGGTCTCCTCGCCACCCAGGAAGCGCGTGTTCTCCAGCACCAGCACCTCGCCGGGCCGGAGGTCGCGGCTGGCCTTCACCGCCTCGTCGGTGTCGGTGCTCTCCACGAACTGCACCGGTCGCCCCATGATCTCGGCCAGTCGCCGCGCCACCGGCTGCAGCGAGTAGCGGGCGTCCGGCTTGCCCTTGGGACGCCCGAGGTGCGAGAGCAGCACCACGGACGCGCCGCGGTCCAGCAGGTACTCGATGGTGGGCACGGCCGCGCGAAGGCGCGTGTCGTCCGTCACCTGATGCTCATCGTCCAGTGGAACGTTGAAATCCACGCGGACGAGGGCGCGTTTGCCGCGCACCTCGTCGTCACGCAGATCGCTGACCGTGCGCTTGCGCATCAGGCGGTCACGCCCGCACCCAACCTCGCGCCCACCATGCGGAGCAGATCCACACAGCGGCTCGAATAGCCCCACTCGTTGTCGTACCAGCCGGAGAGCTTCACCATCGTGCCGTCGATGACGTTGGTGCACTTCGTGTCGATGGTGCACGAGTACGCATTGCCCACGTAGTCCACGGACACGAGCTCCACGTCGGAGACGCCGAGGAAGCCCTCGAGCGAGCCGTTCGCGGCGGCCTTGCGGAACGCCTCGTTCACCTCGTCGATCGTCGTCGTGCGCTCCACCTCCACGGTGAGCTCCGTGAGCGACACGTCGGGCGTCGGCACGCGGATGGCGATGCCGTCGATCTTGCCCTTCACCTCGGGAATCACGAGCGACGTGGCCTTCGCGGCGCCGGTGGTGGTGGGGATCATGGACAGAGCGGCCGCGCGCGCGCGGCGCAGGTCCTTGTGCGGCAGATCGAGGATGCTCTGGTCGTTGGTGTAGCTGTGGATGGTGACCATGGAGCCATGCTTGAAGCCGAATGCATCGCGCACGACCTTCACCATGGGCGCCAGGCAGTTCGTGGTGCACGACGCGTTGGAGATGATGTCGTGGCTCTCGGCGTCGTACTTGTCGCTGTTGACGCCCATCACGATGGTGATGTCCTCGCCCTTGGCCGGAGCGGAGATGATCACCTTGCGGGCCCCCGCCTCGATGTGCTTGCGAGCGTCGGCGGCGTTCGTGAACCGGCCGGTGGACTCCAGCACCACGTCCACGCCCAGCGCCTTCCACGGCAGCTTGGCCGGGTCGCGCTCCGCCAGGATCTGGATCTCGTCGCCATCCACGGTGATGGACTGCTCGCCGGCGCTCACCTCACCGCGATACGTGCCGTGCACCGAGTCGTACTTGAAGAGATGCGCGAGCGTCTCCGTGTCGGTGAGGTCATTGACGGCCACGAAGTCCAGATCCACCACGCCCTGCTGCTTCGCGGCCCGAAGGACTTGCCGCCCGATCCGGCCGAAGCCGTTGATGCCGACGCGAATTGCCATGGTCCAGGCTCCTCATGTGGTTTAGGCCGGATCCCCGAGCGCCGGGGCCCGGCCGAAGGTCACGTAACTGACGATGCGCGCTCCCGCCGTGAAGAGCGCTTCCGCGCACGCGTTGAGCGTGGATGCCGTCGTCACGACGTCGTCCACGAGCACGAGATGGGCGCCGCGCAGTCGCGAGGCGGCGCCGGGTACGACGGCGAAGGCGCCGGAAACGTTGCGCCGTCGCTCCGCTGGTGTCAACCGCGTCTGTGACGTGGTGCTCCTCGCCCGCTCCAGCAGGTCATCCCACACCTCCATGCCCAGCCGGCGCGCGAGCGGGCGCGCGAGTCGCTCGCTCTGGTTGAAGCCGCGCTCGCGCGCGCGGTTGGCGGCGAGCGGCACGGGCAGTAGCGCGCTGCGCTCCGCCACCACGTCGGCCGGCCACGCGAGCCGCGCCATCCGGTCCGCCATGCCGTCCGCGGCGCCGGGCCACGCGCCGTACTTGAGCGCATGGACGATGCCACTCCCCGTGCCGCGGTGCACCCAGCACACGCTGCGCACGGCGCGCACGTACGGCGGCAGCAGGTCGCACCAGTGGCAGCGATGCCGGCCCACCGGGTGGCCGCACCGCTCGCAGCGCGGCGCGCCGATGGCCGCAAGGCGCGACCAGCAGCGGCCACAGACGAGGCCGGTATCGCCGTCGCTCACGAGCCGCTCGCAGCACACGCACGCCAGCGGCAGCAGGAAGTCCGCGGCGGCATGCAGCGCGGCGGTCCAGGCGACGCGCCCACCTGCCGCCGGCCAGCCGCGCACGCCGATCACCTGTCAGCGCTCGTGCAGGGCGCGCCACATGGCCGCGCGATCCGGCTCGATGCCGAGCCACCGGCGGAACGCCAGCGCGCCCTGCTCCACCAGCATGGGCAGGCCGTCACTCGCCGCGTGCCCGTTGCGGAGCGCTGCCGCCACCCACGCCGTGCCGCCGGGGCGGTAGACCAGATCCAGCACCGCCGCGTCGTGCCGGAGCTGCTCCACCGGCAGCGGCATCGCGTCGTCGTGCAGACCGATGGGCGTGGCGTTCACCACCACCGTTGCCTCGCGGGCCGCAGGCTCGGCGTCCGGCGCCACGGTGCACCACGGTCCCCAGCGTTCGGCGAGCCGCGCCGCGCGCTCGGGGGAGCGCGCCACGACGGTCACCCTGCGATCCGTCCACCCTTCCAGCGCGGCCAGCACCGCGGCCGCGGCGCCGCCCGCCCCCAGCAGCAGCACGCGCGCCGCCGCCGGCTCCGCGCCCAGCACACTGCGCGCGAGCGCGGAGAACCCCGCGACGTCGGTGTTGTCCCCGTGCAGCGCGCCATCCCGCGTCCAGAACGTGTTCACCGCGCCCGTGCGCTCCGCCACCGGCGTGCGCGTCGCGCAGTGGTGCCACGCCGCGTCCTTGTGCGGGATGGTGACGTTGCCCGCGGCGCCCTCGCGAGCGAGCAGCGCGAGCGCCTCGCGCAGCTCGTCGGGCGGCACGGCCATCGCGGCGTAGTGCAGCGGCACGTCGGCCGCCCGCAGCGCCGCGTTCTGGAACGTGGGCGAGAGCGAGTGGCGCACCGGCCACCCGAGAATCACCAGTCGCGACGGAAGGGTGCCGGGAGGCGCGCTCGGCGTCACGACTTCGCGTTCCGGTCGGCG
>DATANT010000456.1:0-3175 GCA_036266115.1 Gemmatimonadaceae bacterium
CTCGACCTGTTCGGAGTGGTGCTGGTGGCGTTCGTGTGGATGGCACAGGAGGCTCGGCGCCTCGCCATTCGGCACGTGTGGCGCTACTGGGTTGCGGCGCTCGTCTTCGGCATCGCCGGGACGCTGGCGCTCTTCCTGTACGTGCGGGAGGGCCGGCTGCCGGAGCGCGGGTAGCGCGATGCAGGTAGCAATGCGGCTAGCCGTGCGCGGAGCGTCGTCGGGACGCTCGCGGCGCGATATCTTGTGCCCATGACGACCTCCACGTCCGGCGCCGCCACGGGAAGCGTGCGCCTCTGGCTGCGGCTCGAGGGACTCGCCGCGTTCGCGCTCGCCGTGTACCTGTTCGCGCGCGGCGGCCACTCCTGGCCCCTGCTCGCCGTGCTCTTCCTCGCGCCGGATCTGAGCTTCGCCGCCTACCTCGCCGGCCCGCGCATCGGCGCGCTGGGCTACAACCTGCTGCACAGCTACGTGGGGCCCATCGCGCTCGGAGCGGCGTTCGTGGCCACCGGGCGGCCGCCGGTGCTGGCGCTCATCTGGGCGGCGCACATCGGCTTCGACCGCATGCTGGGCTACGGGCTGAAGTACCCCACCGGCTTCGGAGACACCCACCTCGGCGCCATCGGGCGACGAGCCGCTCGAGGCGTGGCGGGAGACGCGGCGTGAGGCGCGCCGCCACGCCGTGGGTCGCCGCCGCCCTCGGCTGCCTGGCGCTCGCCAGCCTCCTGCCGGTCGCGCGGCCGCACTGGTTCGTGGCGCCCGGCGAGGGGGTGAGCTTCCTGGGCCGGGGGACGCTCGTGCTGCTCGTCGCGCTCGGGCTGCTCGTCCGCTCGCGGTGGACGTGGTGGCTGGCGCTGGCGCTGGCCGCGTTCGGCGGCGCCGCGGCGCTGGCCTACGGCATCCTGGCGGGCACGCACGTGGTGGCGTGGGCGCTACTCGCCGCGCTCTGCATGACGGCGCTCGGCCTGCTCGCATGGCCGGGGGCGGTGCGGGGGCATTACGGCAGGAACGTGGTGGAGGGGAGTGCCAGTCAGGGTTAGGAGCGCGCGGCACGGAGGGTTCTCTGCCATCGCGCGGAAGGGAGCAGGCGCCGGGCGGGGCCTCCCCATCCTTGTCATCCCGCAGGAGTGCGCGGCCCGCAGGGCCGCACACGAGTGTCGGGATCGTCTCCACGTCCCGTGATGCGCCGTTGCCGCCGTGCTTAGGGACCAGCGGTCGAACCGCCGCGAGGGAGAGCGATCCCGACACTCGCGCGGCCTTTCGGCCGCGCTCCTGCGGGATGACACGCTTGGCTGGCATTGCTCTCGGCAGTGCTCCTGCGGGCTGACAGCATGGCCGGCGCTTCCTTCGACCACGCCCCTGCGGGATGACACGATGGACTGGCCCCGCCTTTCGGTCGCGCTCCCGCGCGATGACAACCTTGACCGGCCTCGCATTCGGCCGCGCGCTGGCGCGATGACAACCCTGACCGGCATCGCCCGCAATCGCGACACGATCCTCGATGGCATCGCTCCGCTGCACTCCAGCCGGCTCGGCGAGCTGCCCGCATGACGAGTCGTGCCCTGCGCATCCTGCTCACGAGTCGGGCGGATGGCGGCGCGGTGCTCCGCTGCGAGCGCGCGGATGGCTCGGTGACGTGGCAGCGGCACGAAGGGCGCAACGCGCAGTTCTTCCCCCTGCACGACCTCACCCACTACGCGGCCGAGACCACGCTCGGCGCTCGGCGCGGCTTCTTCGGTCTCGTCGCCGATGGGTGGGACATCGCCGATACCGGCGGCAAGGGCGCGCGTGGGCCGCTGCCCGCGCAGGCGCTCCTCGTGGAGCACCTGGTGGGGTTCCTGGACGCGGAGCGCGCCAGCGGATCGCGGTGGACGGCCGCGGATTTCCAGGCGCAGGCCGCGCAGGTGGTGGCCGAGCATGGAGAATCGGTGGGCACCGTGCCCACGGACGAGATGCTGGCGAGCATCCGCGCGCGGCGCGCGGAGCTGTTCGCGCGCTGGGCCGCGCTGGAGGTGGGAGGCACGCTGGAGCTGACGTTCGACCCCGACGCGCCGTGACGCGCGCACGCGTGCTCGCGGCGTGACTTCCGCCGGGCGGCGATGCAGATTCGGCGTGGCCCAACCCCCCTCCACCCGCCTGCCCGCTCCATCCGACCGATGACCGATCTGTGGACCTCCACCGCGCCGGACGCGTGGCGCGAGGCGCTCGAGCGCTACCCCGACGTGGTGGACCGGCAGGGCGTGGCTCGGCTTCCCGAGCTCGATGGCTGGTATCGCGAGGAGCTGCCGGGCCTCGTCGCCGCGCGGCGGCCCGCGCACGTGACGCTGCCCGAGCTCGTGCGGCTCACCGAGTGGAAGATGGCGCGGGGCGTGTGGCGCGCGCCCAACCTGGTGCTCGTGCGCGGCAACGATGCGGCGCTGGTGGAGAAGACGAGCACCGACGCGCTGGCGAGGATCCCGCACCCCACCACGCCCATCGCCGCCCTGGCGAAGCTCGCCGGCGTGGGCCCGGCCACGGCGTCCGCGGTGGTTGCCGCGCACGCGCCCGACGTCTATCCGTTCTTCGACGAGCTGGTGGCGGCGCAGGTGCCGCAGTTGGGCCGGGTGGCGTGGACGCTGGGCTACTACGCGAAGTACGCGACGGCGCTCCGGGAGCGGGCGGCGCGGCTGGGCGAGGGCTGGACGCCGGCGATGGTGGAGCGGGCGCTGTGGGCGCACGTGGGTGGGAAGGTGGGGGCGGGGTAGGGGATGCGATCTGTCGGGTCGTCGGGCAGGGGCGCAGGCAGTTCGGCCCGACCTGACGTTCCACAAGAGCGCGGCGCGTGAGGGATCAACCCTTCTTCCTTGTCATCCCGCAGGAGGGCGCGGCCCGCAGGGCATCCCACCTTTCGTCCTCCCGCAGGAGCGCGCGGGCGGGAGAAGGGTCCGTCCTTCCTTGTCATCCCGCAGGAGCGTCGAAGACGCGAGTGTCGGGATCGTCTTCATTGCCGTGATACGAGTCCGCCGTGCCGACCTGCCGCCGTTGACGGCGTGCCGGGGCCGAACCGCCGCGAGGGAGAGCGATCCCGACACTCGCTCGCTCTGCTCGCTCCTGCGGGATGACACGGTAGGCCGGCCCTCCTCCGGCCGAGCTCCTGCGGGATGACACGGAGGGCTGCGCAGTCGAGAGGAACTGGCCG
>DATANT010000457.1:0-3062 GCA_036266115.1 Gemmatimonadaceae bacterium
ACGAATACACCGAGGAGAACGTGGGCGAGCGGCTCTCGGTGCGCGACTTCATGGAAGGGCTGCGCACGGTGGGCGTGGAGACCGGCGGGCCCCGGGCCTACGGCACGAAGGACAAGCAGGCGTTCGCGTCCGCGTTGGACCGCGTGCTCACGCGCGCGCTGCGCGGGCGGTGAGGCGCGGCGCGGGACCTGTGGCCAGGGCACGTCCGCAAGGCTCGGTGCTCAGGCGTGGTCCGAGCAGTACCGTCGAGCGGGGTTGACGCCCGACGGGCCAGCAGCGAACGAGAATGAGTGCGGAGCGGGAAGATCGAGGGCATCGTGCGAATGGCGCCTCACTGCTCCTGCACCTGCCCCGGTGCCGAGGCCGGTCCCGCCGCGCGAACTCGTAGCGCGGCGGGATCGGTAGGCGAGCGACTGGCGGTCTACCGTCTGCCGGCGCCGCGACCTGGGCCGCTGCCGGCCGGCGGCGTGATCGCTGCGGCGTCCAGTTGCGTGACCAGCCACTCGACCACCGGCCCGAGCACCGCCGGCCCGACGAGCTTCGATGGTAGCCGCCCGTAGCCCGAAGGGGCGCCGCTCGTGTCCGCGAGGAAGAGGTGGTTCGTCGCCGGGATCAGGCGGACCGTGACCGCGCGATTGCCGCCCGACCGGATCGCCGCCGCGAGCGTGTCGGCCTGCTCGGGGGTGACCTGCTTGTCGGTCGTGCCATGGAGGATGAGCACGGGGACGCGCACGCGCCGGGCCGTCGGCAGCGGATCGTACGACCCGAAGAAGCGCATCCACGGCGACGAAGCCAGCATGGAGTCGAGCTGCGCGCCGGCGCGCGACGCATCTGCGCGGATCTCGTCCTGGAGCTGCGACTCGAGGATGCGACGACCGGGATACGCCGGCCCGGCGAGGAGCACGACGGCGCCGAGGGCCGAGTCGTTCGCCGCCACCATCGGCGCGACCAGGCCGCCCTCGCTGTGACCGAGCAGCGCGAGTCGACCCGAATCGACGTCGCGCTGTGTCGCGGCCCGGCTCCGCAGCCAGGCGAGGGCCGCCTGCACGTCATCCGCGAAGTCGCGACTCGTCGCCGTGTCGAAGTCGCCGCCCGACCCGCCCACGCCGCGGTCGTCGAGGCGCAGGACGCCGATGCCGCGGCGGCCGAGCGTGTCCGCCAACTGTGCGAAGAAGCGATAGCCGCGCGAGAGTGGCTCGTCGCGCGTCTGCGGTCCCGATGCCGAGATCGTGATGACGACCGGCACCGGCCCTGCCGCTCCGTGCGGCAGCGTCAGCGTGCCGGCGAGCGCGAAACCGCCAGGGGTCGGCACGCGGACCTCCTCCGCGCGGTATGGCGCCCCTTCGGGCGGCTCGTAATTCGACGGGATCCCCGGGCCGGTCGCGGTCGGGGCTCCGGCGGGCTGCTGCGCGCCCGAGGGCGCCGTGACCGCGAGCAACGCGGCGGCGATGGCAGTGGCGAGTGCGACGGCGCGCGCGATGGCACGCGGGGGCGCCGAGGAGTGGGACGGAGGGGCGAGCGGGGCCGACGCGTGGGGGATCATGCTGCAGGGGCTTGGAGGCGAGGGCGCGCGGCTGGCGTGTGGGTGCGCCGCGCTGCGCCGGTGAACTCGAGGGAGAACGCCGGACGCGTGGTCGGCCCGTCGGATGTCGTGCGGTGCGCCGGAGCCAAGCCAACTGCGGCGCCCCTCCGAGCCGGGCCTGCAGGGGCGTACGCTGCCGTGGGTCGCAAGTTTCGCGGACGGATCCGTCGGCTAGCGCACCCGCCGCCGCTCCCTCACTCGCGCCGTGACCCACACCGCCAGCAACAGCAGCGCCGCGAGCGGCAACAGCACCAGCAGCGCGAACACGAGCAGCGCGACCGTCGTCCACATCAACAGCGTCGGGATGTCGTGCGCGTGCACGTTGATGTTGACGTCGGCGTAGAGGACCACGAGCCACGGAACGGCGGCCAGCGCCACCACTCCCGCTACCCCGATGCCTGGCATGGTTGCGATGCGTGCGCGCGACGGGCGACGGAGCACGCCGTACGTGGTGGCGCCGATCAGGACGAGCAGCAGGAGCGCGAGGGCCGCGATGACGGCCCAGGCGGACGGCGGGAGTTGTGGCACTGGAGCTCCGGGTGGCCTCGATCGGGCGTACGCCCCGAGCGAGCCGCGGTTTCACGCTGGAACGTGGGCGTGAGGGCCGTGGTTCGGCATCGACCTCGCCGGCGCGACGATCGTCCCCGGCCCTCGGGCGTCTTCGTCGGCAACAGCGAGGGCTGGGATGGCAGTGGCAGCATCGCCTGCAGGCCTGCCAACTCCGCACGTACGAGGCACGGCGCGATATGATTATTGCGAAGCTCATGACGTGAGCACCCGATGCTGCACCATGCGAGTACCTGGCGAGCCCCACTCACCTCTCCGAGCACGAGCGTATGCGATCCGTACCTTCTCGAGCGCTGGCGCTGGTCCTGGTCACCCTGCTCACCGCGTGCGCGGGGGCTCCGCAGATCGCGCCCGCTTCGACTGCCGGACATGGTAGCGCTCCGCCGCGGGACCTGCCCCTGCTCGACGACCGCTCCGTCCTCGAGGCCATGCGCGCCGCCGCCGTGCCCGGGCTGGCCGTCGCGTACCTGCGTGATTGCCGGGTGGAGCGGGTGGCGACGTACGGAGTCGTGGACGCGGACTCACTCGCTCCGGTGACGTCGGCGACGGTGTTCGAAGCCGCGTCCCTCTCCAAGCCGGTCTTCGCCTATCTCGTCATGCAGCTGGTCGATTCGGGCCGCATCGACCTCGACGCCCCGATCTCCCGCACGCTCGAGTACCCGCGGATCCGGGACCGGGAGCGGTATGCGGCGGTGACGCCGCGCCTCGGGCTGAGCCACTCGACCGGGCTTCCGAACTGGTCCGGCCGCCCGCGCGACTGGGAGCGGACCGACTCGCTGGTGTTCGCCTTCGCGCCCGGCGCCGCGTTCCGGTACTCGGGCGAGGGCTACCAGCTGACGCAGGTGTACGCGGAGCACGTCACCGGGCGCTCGCTGCAGGAGCTCTTCCGCGCTTCGCTGGGTGAGGTGATGCC
>DATANT010000458.1:0-2180 GCA_036266115.1 Gemmatimonadaceae bacterium
GATGCTCGGCGCGACCGCCGCGGAGAGCGACGGGCAGTCCGCGGCCCTGCCGGGGCCACCCGTGGACAGCGCCGCCTTCCTCATCGTGGCGGCCGGCGACACCATCGGCGTGGAGCGCTTCGCGCGCACCGCGGACACGCTCACCGGGGAGCTGCACCTGCTGCGGCCCATGGTCATGCGGCTGGCGTACGGCTGGGCCCTGGAGCCGGCGGCGGTGGTGCGGCGCATGACGCTGGAGCTCTGGCGGGGGCCGCAGGCCGAGGGCGCCGCGCCGACGCAGCGTGCCACGCTCGCCTTCGGCGGCGACAGCGTGCGCGTGGAGGCCCAGGGCAGCCAGCCGGTGCGGCACGTCGTGCGCGCGGGCGCCGTGCCGTTCTTCAGCCCATCGTTCGTGGTGATGGAGCAGATCGTGCGCCGCGCGCGGGCGCTCGGTGGCGACTCGGTATCCGTGCCGGTGTTCGGGCTCGTGGGCGGCTTCGTGCTGGACGCGACGGTGCAGTGGCGGACCCCCGATTCGGTGACCGTGCTGGTGGGCGGCATGCCGCTCGAGGTGGTGGCGGATGCCGAGGGGCGGCTGCTGCGCGCGTGGATGCCGTCGCAGAAGCTGCAGGTGGTGCGCGCGGGCTGGGGCGCCACGGCGGCCGCGCGCGCGCCCAGCTACGCGGCCCCGCCGGGCGCGCCGTACACGGCGCGCGACGTGGAGGTGCCCACGCCCATGGGACACAGCCTGGCCGGCACGCTCACGCTGCCCACGCGGCGGCGAGGGCCCGTGCCGGCGGTGATCACCATCAGCGGCTCCGGCCCGCAGGACCGCGACGAGCGCCTGCCCGGCATGGTGGGCTACGCGCCGTTCCAGCAGATCGCCGACACGCTGGGGCGCCGCGGCATCGCGGTGCTGCGGCTGGACGATCGGGGCACCGGGCAGTCCAGCGGCGCGGTGGCCGGCGCGACGTCGGCCGACTTCGCCAACGACGTGCGCGCGGCCATCGCGTGGCTGCGCACGCAGCCCGAGGTGGACGCCAGCCGGATCGCGCTCGTGGGACACAGCGAGGGCGGGCTGATCGCGCCGATGGTGGCGGCGGACACGGGGAGCGGCGTGCGCGCGCTGGTGCTGCTGGCCGCGCCGGCGCGGGTGGGACGCGTGATCTCGCTGGCGCAGCAGCGCTACCTGCTGGAGCAGGACAGCGTGCGCTTTCCGGTGGCGCGGCGCGCCGAGCTGCTGGCGCTGGCCGCGGCGCAGGCCGACTCGGTGGCGCGCGCCGACGCGTGGACGCGCTACTGGTTCGCCTACGATCCGCTGCCCACGGCGCGCCGGGTGCGCCAGCCGGTGCTCGTGGTGCAGGGTGAGACCGATCGTCAGGTGGAGCCGGCGCAGGCCGACGAGCTCGCGGCGGCGCTGCGCGCCGGTGGCAATCGGCGCGTGACGGTGCGACGGATCCCCGCCACCAATCACCTCTTTCTGGCCGATCCGAGCGGGAATCCGGCCGGCTATACGGCGCTCCCCGAGACACGGGTGAGCGCCGGCATTCTCGGGATCGTGGCCGACTGGCTGGCCCGGGAACTCGATGCCGATGGCGCGTGACGGCGCCAGCGATGCATCGTCCGTTGGCATGACGCGCCCTTTCCCTCTGGGGCCACCCTATTGCGCCTCGGTACGCGTCGTGTAGCTTGTGCCGCGATTCCCAAGGATCCTACGAACGGGATCGCCCACCCCTCTGGAGGCACCATCGATGGCCCCCACCAAGAAGTCGGCAAGCAAGTCCGCTGCGAAGAAGGCCCCGGCCAAGAAGGCGGCCGCGAAGAAGGCAGCGCCGGCGAAGAAGGCCGTCGCGAAGAAGGCGCCGGCCAAGAAGGCCGCTGCCACCAAGAAGGCCGCTCCGGCCAAGAAGTCGGCGCGCACGCCCAACGCCGCATTCATGAAGCCCATGACGCCGAGCGCCGCACTGGCCGGCATCGTCGGTTCGACGCCCATCCCGCGCAGCGAGATCACCAAGCGCGTGTGGGCCTACATCAAGAAGAACAACCTGCAGGACGCCGTGAACCGTCGTCAGATCAACGCCGACGACAAGCTCAAGCCGGTGTTCGGCGGCAAGAAGTCGGTCACGATGTTCGAGATGACCAAGCTCGTGAACCAGCACCTGAGCTGACGCTCAAGCTGGGCCCGAGCGGAACTCGCTCCG
>DATANT010000459.1:0-15643 GCA_036266115.1 Gemmatimonadaceae bacterium
GCGGCCGCCGGTCCGTTCCCCTTCCGCTCCCGGTGTCTACCGCCATCCTGGCCGCCATCCTGCCCATTCGTCACCGCGCGGAACGGGCGGTGCGCGCGGTATATTCCGGTCGCATACCCACAGGAGCCGCCCCATGACCGATCCCACCTTCCCCGACGACGAGCACGACGACGAGCGCGAGGACGAGCAGGACGCGCACGACGACGATCTGGACGGGGACACCGCCTCCGACGACGGGGCACCTTCGCGCAAGGCCGTGTTCGTGAGCACCGCCGTGCCAGTGCCGCTGGCGGTGTCCGCGCTGGATGACGAGCGCGCGCCCGAGGGATCGGTGCTGGGGTCGTACATCGGCGACCGGCTCGTGGCGCGCTGCGCCATGCCGCGTGAGACGATCGAGCGGCTGCTCGCCATGGGGCTGTTCGACACGCCGGTGCCGCTGGCCCTGCTGGCGGTGGAGGAGGAGCCTGGGCTGCAGTGCCGGCTGTTCGCGCTCGTGCCCACCGAGAAGCTGCAGGGCATGGACGACGGCGGCGCGGACGAGCCATGGAAGTCGAGCGTGCCGAGCTTCGAGGACCGCCTCGCCGAGGATGACGACGACGAGGAGGATGACGACGAGGACGATGATGACGAGGACGACGAGTCGTCGGAGGTCGCGTCCATCCTGCTCGGTCACGTGGTGCGTTTCGCCGGCGACCGCAAGTTCGCCGACGACCTGACCGCCGAAGCGGTGGACGTGCTCCAGAAGATCGTGCTCGGTGGTCAGCTCAAGGACGCCGACTCCAAGGCCATCGACGACCTGCTCGGCTCGCTGTGACGCGGACGGCCCTCGCCGCGCTGCTGCTCCTGGCGGTCGCGGCCTGTTCGCGCGCTCGGCCGTCCACGGCGCCGAGCCCGGCTCCCGCCGCGCCGGCCACCGAGTCCGACGTGGAGTATCTGCGCGGCCGGCTGCTCATGGTGCCGGTGGCCGGCATCGCGCCCGAGCGCGTGCCGGACACCTACCAGGCCGCGCGCGGCGGCGACCGCGTGCACCGGGCGCTCGACATCCTGGCGCCGCGCGGCACCCCGGTGGTGGCGGCCGACGACGGTCGCGTCTACAAGCTGCGGAGCAACACGCTGGGCGGGCTCACCATCTACGCGGTGGACACGGCGGAGCGCTTCATCTACTACTATGCGCACCTGGATGCCTACCGCGACGGGCTGCGGGAGGGCATGCCGCTGCGCCAGGGTGACCTGCTCGGGTTCGTGGGCACCTCGGGCAACGCGCCGGCCAACACGCCGCACCTGCACTTCCAGGTGATGCGCATGCGACCCGACCGCTACTGGGACGGCGCGCCACTCAACCCGCTGCCGTTCCTCTCGTTCAGCGGCCTCGTGCGCCGCTCCACCGTAGACTCCACCTCCGTCAGTCGATGACCCTCTCGAGCAAGGAGCGCGCAGGGCTGCGCGCCGAAGCCAATAGCCTCACCGCGCTGGTGCACGTGGGCAAGGACGGCCTCTCGCCCGCCCTCTTCCAGAGCCTGGATGACGCGCTGCGCACCCGCGAGCTGGTGAAGGTGCAGCTCGGCAAGTCGGTGGACGTGACGGTGAAGGACGCGGCCAACGCACTGGCGCTGGCAGTGAGCGCCGACGTGGTGCAGGTGATCGGCCGCACGGCCACGCTCTACCGGCACAACCCGGACATTCCCGGCAAGCCGGGCGACCTGCCGCCGTGGCGGCGGTGACGCGCGTCCGGCGGTAGCGCAGCGCCGGGCCGGAGCGTCACAAACCAGGCGGACGCTCCGTATGTCCAAGGGACGACTCCTACCGGGGCTCCCCATGGACGACATCCGCTATTCGCTGCGCCGCCTGCGCAACAGCCCGGGCTTCACCCTGGTCGTGGTGCTCACGCTGGCGCTGGGCATCGGCGCCAACACCGCGATCTTCAGCGTGGTGAACGCGGTGCTCCTGCGCCCGCTGCCCTACCGTGATCCGGGGCAGCTGGTCACCATCGAGCACTACTACTCCGGCGCCAACGAGATCGAGGCGCCGGTCTCCTCCACCGGGTTCGCCGACTACCGCGACCGCACGCGCTCCTTCGCGCGAATGGCGGTGGAGAGCGGGTGGGGGCCCAATCTCACCGGCGCGGGCGAGCCGGAGCGGCTCACCGCGTCCCGCGTGAGCGGGCACTTCTTCGACGTGCTGGGCGTGCAGCCCGCGCTGGGCCGCACGCTGCGCCCCGACGAGGACGCACCCGGACACGAGCGGGTGGTGGTGCTGAGCGATGGGCTCTGGCGGCGCCTGTACGGCGCGGACCCGGGCGTGGTGGGGCGCACGATGGTGCTCGACGGCGAGAGCCACGAGGTGGTGGGCGTGATGCCACCGGGCTTCCGCGACTTCTTCAATCGGCGCGTGGAGCTGTGGCGTCCGCTGGCGCTGCCGCCCGAGCAGTACCACAACGACCAGGCGCGCACCAACGAGTGGCTCAATCTCACGGCCCGCCTGGCGCCGGGCGTGGCGGTGGAGCAGGCGCGAACCGAGATGACGCAGTTCGCCGAGCGGCTCAAGCGCGACTACGCCGACGCCTATCCGCCCTACTGGACGCTCACCGTGACGCCGCTGCGGGAGCAGGGCGTGGGCGACACGCGCGCTGCGCTGCTGGTGCTGCTGGGCGCCGTGGGCTTCGTGCTGCTCATCGCCTGCGCCAACGTGGCCAACCTGCTGCTCGCGCGCGGGGCCACGCGGCTCAAGGAGGTGGCCGTGCGCAGCGCGCTGGGCGCGGGGCGCTGGGCGCTCGTGCGCCAGCTGCTCACCGAGAGCATGCTGCTGGCCGTGGGTGGTGGGCTGGCCGGGCTCGCGCTCGCGTGGTTGGGCGTGAAGGCGCTGACCGCGTGGAATCCGGCCAACGTCGGTTGGACCGACGACCTGCGGCTCGATGCGCCGGTGCTCGCGTTCACGCTGGGCGTGGCCGCGCTCACCGGACTGCTCTTCGGCCTCGTGCCGTCGCTGCAGACCGCGCGGCCCGACCTGCAGGAGACGCTGCGCGACGGCGGCCGTGGCGCGCACGCGGAGCGCGGCGGACAGGCGCTCCGCCGCTCGCTGGTGGTGGCCGAGGTGGCGCTCGCGCTCATGCTGCTCGCGGGCGCGGGGTTGCTGATCAAGAGCTTCTCGCGGCTGCAGCAGGTAGATCCCGGCTTCAGCCCCGAGCGGCTGCTCACCTTCAACCTCGCGCTGCCGCAGGCGAAGTATCCCACCGACACCCAGCAGATCGCCTTCTTCGATCAGCTGCTGCCACGGCTCGCCGCGATCCCCGGGGTGCAGGGCGCCGGTGCCACCTCCGTGCTGCCATTCGGCGGCAGCTGGAGCACGGCTAGCTTCTCGGTGGAAGGCTTCACCCCGGGTGACGGCGAGCCGGGGCCCTGGGGCGACATCCGCTACGTGAGCCCGGGGTTCCTCTCCACCCTGCGCGCGCCGCTGCTGCGCGGGCGCCTGCTCGCCGAGAGCGACGACGCCACCCGGCCGCGCGTGGCCGTGGTGGACGAGGAGCTGGCGAAGCGCTTCTGGCCCGACGACGATCCGGTGGGGAAGCGCATCACCTTCGGTGATCCGGACAGCGCGGGAACGCGGTGGATCGAGGTGGTGGGCGTGGTGGGGCACACCGCGCACGAGGGGCTGGACGCCGACCGCCGCGTGCAGGTGTACCTCTCGTACCGGCAGCGCGGGCTGCCCAACATGGCGGTGGCGCTGCGCACCACGGGCGATCCCGTGCAGCTCACCAACGTGGTCCGGCGGGCCGTGCGCGAGCTGGACCCCGACCAGCCCATCTCGCGCGTGAAGAGCATGGACGCGCTGGTCGCGGAGTCGGTGGGGCCGCGCCGGCTGGCGGCCACGCTGCTCGCGCTCTTCGCCGGCATCGCGCTGCTCATGGCGGCCATCGGCATCTATGGCGTGATGTCGTACTCGGTGGCGCAGCGCACGCGCGAGCTGGGCGTGCGCATGGCGCTCGGCGCGCGGCGCCGCGACGTGCTGGCCATGGTGGTGCGCCAGGGCATGGGGCTGGTGCTGCTGGGCGTGGGCATCGGCGTGGTGGGCGCGCTGGCGCTCGCGCGTCTCATCGCGAGCCAGCTGTACGCGGTGCGGCCCACCGACCCGGTGACGTTCCTCGCCGTGGCCGTGTTGCTGGCCGGCATCGCGCTGGTGGCCACGCTGGTGCCCGCGCTCCGCGCCACGCGCCTTGATCCGGTGGTGGCGCTGCGGCAGGATTGACGGGGGAGCACGACCTCGAGGATCGACGCGCCTGCAAGGGCGGCTGCCTGCCTGGCGCCGCCCTTGCACGGCTGCTCGCGTCCAAGCCCGCCTGCCACATCGCGTGACCATCCCATCCGACATGCGCCTCTCCTTCCTGCTCGCCCTCGCCGTCTCGCTCGTCGCCGCGGCCCCCGTCCGCGCGCAGAGCGACGATCCGCCGCTGACCGGCACCAAGGTCGCGGGCGAGATCGCGCTGGGCGCGGTGGCCGGGCCGGTGGGGTTCGTGGGCGGTGGCCTGGCCACGCGATGGGTGGCCAGGCGCGTGGGTGCGGGCGAGGAGGGCGCGTCGCGCGCGGCCTACTGGGGCGCGTGGACCGGAATGGCGCTGGCCACCGCGGCGCCGCCCACGCTCATCGGGACGCGCGGCGTCACCACCGGCTCGTACGCGGCCGCCGTGGGCGGCGCGGCCGTGGGCACCCTGGGCAGTTGGGCGCTGGTGCGCCTGAACCTGTGGGCCGGCGCCGGCACCGAGCCCTGTCGTGTCAGGTGCGTGGTGTCCACGGCGGCCGTGGTGCTGCTGCCCAGCATCGGCGCCACCGTGGGGTTCAACCTGAGTCGCAAGTACGAGGCGGGCCGGGCGCCGGACGCCGCCGCGCGGCGCTGAGCGCGCGGCCGCGCGCTCAGCGCGGGCCCAGCACCCGCGTGGCCTGCTCGGCCACGATCTGCCAGCGGCCGTTGCGCCGCTCCCAGAGAACGAGCGTCCGCACGTCGCCTGGCCGGGCCTCGCCGGCCGTCTGGCCGTCGCGCGAGCGCCGCGCCCGCATGATGGCCAGGTTGCCCACGAATCGCGTGTTCCACTCGACGAGCGGCATGAGGTCCGGCATGTCGCTCGTGCTCTCGCTCTCCATCACGGCGGTGAGCCGCCCCGGTCGGCCGAAGGTGGCGCCGCTGGGCGCGGTGAACGCGTAGTCGCTCGCCCAGATGCGGGCGAGCGTGGTGGTGTCCTGCGCCAGCAGCGCGCGGCGCGCGCGGTCCAGAATGCCCAGGAGCTCGCGCTCGCGCGCGCGATTGGCAGCCGCGGCGGACACCGGCTTGCGGGCCGGGGGGCGGGCCGCCGTCGGCGCCTTGGGCGGGGCCTTGGGTGCGGATTGCTGAGCGTCCAGCGAGCCGGCGAGCAGCGTCAGGCCGCACATCACGCCGGTGATCAGGGTGGTTCGCATGGCTGGTACACTGGCGCGCCGGCCCCGGCCAGCGCAACCGGTGGCGTGCTCGGCGCTGCCGGATTACCGCCATCGGGTGCGACGCGCGGGCGCGATCCTCGCGAGTCCATGGCTGGGTCGGCGGCGGCGCCCCTTTTTTCGCGGTAGGGATCGCCTATCTTTACCCACTCCACTCCGATCCAGGCGCGAGCCAGAGCGAGCCATGCCGTACGTCATTACCGAAGCCTGCCAGGGCACCAAGGACAGAGCCTGCGTCGATGTGTGTCCCGTCGACTGCATCTATGAGGGGCCGGATCAGCTGTACATCCACCCGGACGAGTGCATCGATTGCGGTGCCTGCGAGCCCGAGTGCCCGGTGACGGCGATCTTCCCGGACGAGGACGTACCAGCCAACATGCGGCAGTACATCCAGATCAACCGGGACGTCTTCACGAGTGACACGCCGCCGGGCCGGCCATCACGGTGAGCGTACCCCGGGCGCCTGGCGCGCTCCGGGCGATCAGCTTCGATTTCTGGGATACCCTGTACGACGGCGCCGCGCTGCCGGAACGAGTCGCGTTCCGGCGGACGGCGCTCCGTCGTCTGGTCCAGGAGCTGGGCCACGAGGTGAGCGAGGACGACTTCCTGGCCGTCTACCGCGCCTCGGGCGAGGAGGCCGAGCGCTGGTGGCGCGAGGAGCAGCGCGGCTACCACACGCGCGATCGCATTCGCTGGCTGCTGGACCGGCTGGGGGTGACGGCGAGCGACGATTGCGCGCCGATGCGGGCCGCGGTGGACGCGGTGGACGCGGCGCTCGAGCGCTACCCGTCGCCGCTGCTGCCGGGCGCCGCCGGGATGCTGCATCGGCTGGCCGAGCGCTACGAGCTGGTGATCGTGTCGGATACCGGCTTCGCGTCCGGCCGCGCGCAGGACCGGCTGCTGGAGCGGGACGGCCTGCTCCCGCTCTTCGCGGCCACCGTCTACTCCATGGACATCGGGCACTGCAAGCCGCGCCCCGAGCCGTTCGCCGCCGCGCTCGACTCGCTGCGCGTGGCCCCGGCGCAGGTGCTGCACGTGGGTGACAACGAGCGCACCGACGTGGGCGGCGCGCTGGCGGCCGGCATGCGCGCCGCCCGGCTGGACATGGTGCGGCAGAGCGGCGCGAGCGAGGCGGAGCTGGTGGCGCGGACGTTCGAGGAGCTCGAGACGCATCTCGCGTAGGAGCCGGACGTCAGGAGTACAGAAGTCAGGCGACAGAGGGCACAGGACGGGAGAGAAGCAGAGAAGGGCAGAAGGCGGCGCTCCGTGCGCCCCGTCTGCCCTTCTCGTGTGCTGCCGTTCTTCCGCGGCTACTCTGTCTCCTGCCGTCTGTCTCCCGCTACTGCCCGATCGACGTCACGCTCGGCGTGCGCTCCTTCTGCAGCCGCGCGGCTACCTGCTCCGCCTGGCGCAGCGCACGCAGGATGTTGCCGTTGGCGAGCTTCGCGAGGTCGGCGTCGCTCCAGCCGCGGCGAATCAGCTCGGCGAACAGGTACGGGTAGCGCGAGACGTCCTGCAGCCCCACCGGCAGCTGGTCGGTGCCGTCGTAGTCGCCGCCCAGCCCCACGTGATCCACGCCGGCCACCTTGCGCACGTGCTCGATGTGGTCCGCCACGTCGGCGATGGTGGCCTTGGGCAACGTGGCCTCGGCCTCGCGGAACAGGCGCGCGCGCGCCGAATCGCTGGGCAGCGTGGCCGCCTGCTGGCGCACCCGCTCGACCGCGTCCACCAGCTTCTGCGAGACGAAGCCGGGCACGAACGTCACCATCACCACGCCGCCGTTCCTGGGCAGCCGCGCGAGGATGGAGTCGGGCACGTTGCGCGGCACGTTGGTGATGGCGCGCGCCGACGAGTGCGAGAAGATCACGGGCGCCGCGCTGGCGTCGAGCGCGTCGCTC
Source organism: Gemmatimonadaceae bacterium (assembly GCA_036266115.1). Taxonomy (GTDB): domain Bacteria; phylum Gemmatimonadota; class Gemmatimonadetes; order Gemmatimonadales; family Gemmatimonadaceae; genus DATANT01. The sequence goes on from DATANT010000459.1 coordinate 7,361, forward strand.
ATGGTGCCCGGCGAGACGTGTGAGAGATCCACGAGCATGCCCAGGCGGTTCATCTCGCGCACCACCTCGGTGCCGAACGGCGTGAGCCCACCGTGCTTCGCGGAGTCACCGGCGGCGTCGGCCCAGTCGAGCGTGACGTTGTGCGTGAGGGTCATGTAGCGCGCGCCCAGATCGTAGTACGCGCGCAGCGCGCCGAGCGAGTTCTCGATGGCGTGCCCACCTTCCATGCCGATGAACGACGCGATGCGGCCCTGGCGCATGGCCTGCTCGGCGCCGGCGGCGGTGGTCACGAGCTGCAGCTCGGGATACTTCGCGATCACCCGCCGCGCGATGTCGATCTGCTCCAGCTGCACGCGCGCGAAGCCGCTGTCCCTGATGTCGCCGGGGATGTAGACGGACCAGAACTGCCCGCCCACGTGGCCCTCGCGCAGCCGCCGCAGGTCGGTCTGCCCGGACACCTTCCCGCGCAGATCGTAGGCCTCCACGTTCATCCGCGACGCGGGGTTGATGCGGATCTCCCAGGGCAGGTCGTTGTGCCCGTCGATCACCGGATGTGCCTTGAGCAGCGCCCGGGCGCGCGTGAGCGCCGCGTCCTCCTTCTGCTGGGCGGGGAGGTTGGAGGCAGCCAGGGAGGCGGCGGCGACGGCGAGCGCCGCGAGGGAGCGGAGGGAACGCATCATGGCGAGCGCGGAAGGAGACGGGGGCGGCGCGCGGCGCCGCGGGGAGTGCGAGCCGGGGCTCGGGGAGTGCGTGCCCCACGGAAGCTACTCGGACTACGCGGCACGCGGGGCGGGTGCTGCGGGTGCGGCGGCGGGTCTCACCGGATGCGGCGTCGCTCCCGGCCGAGCAGGAACCAGCCGACGGCGCCGAGCAGTGGGATCACCAGGACGATCGCGGTCCACACCACGCGCGCCTTGGTGGAGCGGTGGGCTCCGGTCCAGATGGACCAGAGCGTGAGCGCGTCCACCACGCCAATGGCGAGCGCCAGCCAGGCTACGTTGTCGAACAAGCCGTGGAACGCGGGCATCGCCTCCCCAACCGAGCGCCGCCAGGGGCGGCAAGGCCACCGGCTCTGGGCCGGCCGAGGGACAAAGCTGGACAACCGGCCGTGCGCGCACAAGCGACGCGGCGCTCGGCCGCCGCGGAACCCCGGCTACGTCCCGTCCAGCCCATCGAGCAACTCGCCGAGCAGGTGATTGAACGCCGCGGGGCGCTCCAGGCTGCTCAGATGTCCGGCGCCGGCCAGCAGCTCGAAGCCGCTCTGCGGGATGCGCTCGTGCATCCGACGGCCATCCCGAGGCGGCGTGAGCACGTCCTCGTCGCCGGTCACCACCAGCGTGGGAACGGAGATGGTGGCGAGCGTGGAGGTGGCGTCGGGGCGCGCCATCATGCCCTGGAGCGCGCCCACGATGCCCGGCACCGGGGCGCGCTCGAGCAGTCGCCGCACGTGCTCCACGAGCTCGGGTGCGCGCTCGCGGGTGCTCCTGCCGATCAGCCCGGTGAGCTGCCGCGCCGCCACGGCGGCGCTGCCCTCGCGCTCGGCCAGCGCGATGAGCTCGCGGCGCCGTTCGCGCGCGTCGGGGGAATCGGCGTCGGCGCGGGTGTCCGCCAGCACGAGCGCGCGCACGCGCTCGGGATGGCGGCGCCAGAGGGCGAGGGCCACGTAGCCACCCATGGAGAGGCCGGCGATCACCGCGCGCCGGACCTCCAGGTGGTCGAGCAGGGCGGCCACGTCGTCCGCCCACTGCTCCATGGACGGCGGCCGGGACGACGAGCTGCCGCCGAAGCCCGGCAGGTCGGGGGCGATGCACCGCGCCCGGTGCGCGAGCGCGCTCACCTGCGGCTCCCACATGGCGCGATCGAGGGGGAATGCGTGCAGGAAGACGATCGGCGGGCCGTCGCCCACGTCGTCGTACGCGATGGTGGCGCCCGGCAGGCGCGCGATCACGGCGTGACGCCCTCGCTCCACCGGGGGATCACGCTGCGCCAGACGTCGGGCACCTTCACCGGGCGGCCGTCGCGGCCCACGCAGACGAACGCGATGTCGGCCTGGGTGACCACGCGCGCGGTGGCCGCGTGGCGCACGTCCTGGCGCATGCGGAAGCTGGTGTTGCCCACGGAGACGAGGCCGGAGCGGATGACGAGATCGTCGCCGGGAACGGCCTGGTGCAGGTACTCCACCGTCATGTGGCGCACCACGGTCCAGACGCCGCCCTCCATGAAGTCGCGCGCCGTCATCTCCGGCTCGAGCATCGCCCAGCGGGCGTGCTCGAGGAAGGTGATCATGGTGGCGTGGTTCACGTGGCCGAGCATGTCGCAGTCGGTGGGATAGACGTGGATGGGGAGGGAGTGCATGGGGTGGGGAGGAGGGGAGGCGAGGGGGTGGGGGTGGCGGTGGGGTGGGGTGGGGGCAGAGGGGAGGGGCCGCTGGATCGGCGCGCTGGTCTGGCGCTGCGCGGGGGTCCCCCCCCCCCAACAGCGAGGGTAGCGCCGGCCGTCCCCGCCGGCATCATCGAACGAGCTCGCTCGTCATCCTGCCCGCTCAGCCGCCGGGGTACCGGGCGCTGGCGAACCGCGGGGACCGCGCGGCGGCGGCCGCCCGCCGGCCGCTCGTCGCCGGCCACTCACTCGCCACCCGTGGCTCCCCGCTCCCCGCTCGCCAACCCCCGCCCGTCGAACGTCACCCACAACAGCGTGGCGCCATCCGCGCGCTGGCTCAGCGCCAGAGCCGCGGCGCCGGCCTTGGCCGCGTACGTGGGGTCCAGAATGGCGCCGCTGGCGGGCAGGAGCAAGTCGGCGGCCCGGGTGCCCGCCGGGTGCGGGCGGCCGTACGCCCCGCCGTACCAGTCGTGCACGATGCGCAGGCCGGCCGGCTGGATGGGCGCCAGCGCCGCACCCACCCGGCGCTGGAGGAATTGCCGGGTGGCGTGCGCGAGCCCCAGCACCCGGGCCTCGCGCACGCCGATCCGCGGCCCCACCCGTACGCCCACCACCTCCACCTCCAACCCGGCGATCGCGAAGCCCAGCAGCAGGCCGGCGGCCGTGCCGCCGCTGCCCACGGGCACCACCACCCGCCGCGGCGGCTCGCACTGGCCCGCCCGCACCTGCTCGGCCAGCTCCAGCGCCGCGTTCACGTGGCCCACGATGCCCAGCGGCGAGCTGCCGCCAAAGGGCACCCAGTGCAGGTGGCGGTCGCGCAGGCGGAGCGCGGCCACGCGCAGCACCGCACCGGGCAGCGACGCGCGGTACACCGCCACGCAGCGCCGCGCCGCCTCCTCGGCCACCACTCGCGCCGTGGGGTGCATCTCGTGCGGCCAGCGCACGGCAATGGTGTGGGCGCCCAGCCGGGCCGCGTGCGCGGCGGTGGCCAGCACGTGCGTGGAGCCCTCGCCCCCCACCGTCAGCACCCGGTCGCCCGGGCGCACCGCGCCCAGCAGGAACTCCAGGGCGCGCACCTTGTTGCCGCCCATCGTGGGCGCGTTCAGGTCGTCGCGCTTGAGCCAGAGCGACGCGCCCTCCACCTCCACGCGCTCCACCGGCGAGGGGCACTCGGTGAGCGGCGCGCGGGGCAGCGCTCCGAGCGCCGGAAACCGCTCGACGAGTGGGAAGGCTGGCGCCGCATCGATCCGCGGCACGCTCACACCCGCCACTACGCTGGCGTGCCGTCGCCGGTGGTGGACATCGCCGCCAGCTCCGCCTCCAACGGCTCTCCCAGCTCCACCTCGTCCCCCACCACGTCCTCCACGTAGAGCATCTTGATGGCCACCACGATGGCCGCCAGCAACGGCACCGCGGTGAGCAGCCCGAGAAAGCCGAAGAGCAGCGACATCAGCGCCTGCCCCAGGATGGTGAGCGCCGGCGGCAGGTCCATCCCCTCGCGCATGAGGATGGGGATGAGCAGATGGTTCTCGATCTGCTGGATGACGATGTAGGCGATGGTCACCTGCAACGCCAGCTGCGGCGACTCCACGAACCCCATGGCGATGGCCGGCAGCGCGCTCAGGATGGGGCCCACGGTGGGGATGAACTCGAACAACCCGGCGATGAGGGCCAGCGGCAGCGCCGCGCCCACGCCGAGCATCTCGAGCACCACGAAGGTCACCACGCCGATGGCCGCCATGGCGATGAGCTGCGTGACGAACCACTTGCGCAGCGTGAACGCGACCGCCGCCAGCACCTCCGAGGCTCGCGGCCGCACCCGGTGCGGCAGCAGGTGCATCATCCCCGAGTTGTAGACGTCGGGCTCGGCGGCCACGTAGATGGCGAGGACGATGACCACCACCAGACCGGCGATGGCCGCGACCGTGGAGGTGACGAAGGAGAAGAAGTAGCGCGTGGCCCCGGACAGCGCGGCACCGAGCTTCTGCCGGAGCGCGCTGCTGGGGGTGGCCGCCGCGGACGTATCTGCCCCGGTGGCCAGACGGGCGGAGTCGGCGCGGGCTACCGCGGCCGGGGTGCCCGGGGGCGCGTTGGCGGGCAGCTGCGCGGCGGCCGGCCGCTGCGCGCCCGGCACGGCGGTCGCCGTGGTGTCGCCAGCGGTGTCGCCCACCCCCAGGATGGTGGCGATGACGCCATCGTCGTGCTCATTGAGCCACTCCTCGAAGTTGGCGATCGCCTCCGGCAGCTTGGTGCGCAGCTCCCGCGACTGCTCGGCCAGCGAGGGACCGCTCCAGGCGAAGAAGCCCACGATGGCGGCGATGGTGCCGAGGACGATGAGCACCGCGCCCACGCCGCGGCGGATGTGGAAGCGCTCCAGGTAGTCCACGCCCCGGCCCGCCGCCAGCCCGAACAGGGTGCCCAGGAAGGCCACGAGCACCAGCGCGCTCGAGAACCAGAGCAGCCGGAACCCCCAGTAGATGGCGAGGATGATGGCGGCTGCGCGAACGATGTCTCCCGTGCGCCAGCCTCGGGCGGGCGCGGCCTGGCCCGCCGCCCCCGTGGGCGTGGACGAGGGGGTGGGAGAGGCGCGGCGCTCGCCCGTGGTGCGCCGGTCGTCCGGACGGGGGGTGGGGATGGTGGGCATGGTGGCGATGTGGGCAGCGGGCCGGTGGCGGCGGAGTGTGCCTGCTAGATTACGGGCCATGCCGACTTCGAGGAGCCCCGGGGCCGAGGGCCACGTGAACCACCCGCTCACCTATCTCGACACGCCCGAGGCGGTGGACCAGTACCTCGCCTCCATCGCCGGCGTCCGAGAGCTGGCCATGGATACCGAGGGAGCGAGCTTCCACCGTTTCGTCGATCGAATCTACCTCCTGCAACTTTCGACGCGAGACGAGAGCGCGATCATCGATCCGCTGCCCATTGGGACGCCGGCCGGCCTCGGTCGGCTGCTGGAGGATGCCGACGTGGCCGTGGTGTTCCACGACGCCGACTACGACCTGAGGCTGCTGCACCAGGACTACGGCTGGCACGTGCGCAACGTGTTCGACACGCGCATCGCCGCGCAGCTCCTGGGCATGCGCGCTTTCGGGCTGGCGGCGCTCATGGAGCACTTCTTCGGCGTGAAGATCGACAAGAAGCACCAGCGGGCCGACTGGTCGCTGCGGCCGCTCACGCAGGGGATGCTGGACTACGCGGCGCAGGACACGCGCCGGCTGCTGGAGCTGCGCGACCGTCTGCACGCGGAGCTCGTGAAGCTCGGGCGCCTGAGCTGGGCGGAGGAGGAGTTCGCGCGGCTGGAGGGGCTCAGGTGGGAGCCGGTGGAGGAAGGCACGGGCTTCCTGCGGATGAAGGGTGCCCGGGACCTCAACCGGCGCGAGCTCGCGCTGCTGCGCGAGCTGGTGCAGTGGCGCGACAGCGTGGCCGGTCAGTTGGACCGGGCCACCTTCCGGGTGGTGGGCAACGAGACGCTGTTCGAGCTGGCCCGCACCGCGCCGCGCACTCGCGAGGCACTCGGCGCGGTGAAGGGGATGCCGCGCGGCATCGTGGAGCGTAGCTCGGCGGACGTGCTGGCTGCCATCGAGCGCGCGCTCGCCCTGCCCGACGCGGAGCTGCCGCGCTTTCCGCGCGCGCCGCGCTGGGACCGGGATCCCGACTTCGACGAGCGCGTGACGCGACTCAAGGCCGTGCGCGACGCGGCCGCGCATCGCCTGAGCCTGGACCCCGGCGTGCTGTTCTCGCGCGACCGCCTGGAAGCGGTGGCCCGCAAGAACCCCGCGTCGGTGGCCGAGCTGGCGGAGATGCCGGAGATCCGGCGCTGGCAGGTGGCGGAGCTGGGCGAGGCGCTGGTGAAGGCGCTCGCCGGCTCCGGCGCGGCGCCGACGACGTCGCCCACGCCGGTGGCCCCGGCCGCGGCCGCCCCACCAGCCGCGGCGACGCCCGCCACGCCGGCGCCCAGGAAGTCCGCGGCGTCCACCGCCGCGCGCGACCGGAGCGACTCGCCGTACAAGGACTGACCGCGCGCGAGCGCGTCGGCTACGTGAGGAACGGCGTCGTTCGCACTGCGAACGACGCCGTTCCCGTTCCCGTGCCGCCGGAGGTGCCGACTACCGCCGCATCACCGACGACGGGAACACCACGATGCTCTCGTTCCCGTCCGCGGCCACGGCGGCCACGCCGAACAGGAAGTTGTCGATCACCACGTTCTCCAGCGTGAAGCGGGTGGTGTCCTTGCCCACCCAGCGCGAGTGCTGCCACTGCGGCGCGGTGGTATCGCGCCAGTAGATCCGGTAGCCGGCCAGCGACGGTGAGCTCACGGCGTCCCAGGCCAGCGTGGTGGAGGCGGACACGGCGCCGCCGATCTGCACCGTGGCCGGCGGCGGCGGCGCCCAGGCGAGGCCCGCCAGCACCGCCGCGTTCACCGCGGTGAGACGCGCGGCGTACGGAAAGTTCACGCCGCTCACCACGTCGCCGTACACGCGGCCGTTCTCGGTGCGGAGGTCCTGGTGCTGACGGTCGTAGTGCTCGTGCGTCTCCATGATGCGCACGGCCGGGAAGCCCAGGTCGTTGAACGGCCGGTGGTGACCGCCGCGACCGAAGCGATCGAGCCGGTAGATCATCATGGCGTCCGTGGTGGGCATGTAGCTGTCCACCATGCGCGCCACGTAGCGCGCGAGCTGCCGCGACGGGCCGTCCACCTCGCCGCCGTAGACGCGATAGCCGGCGCGTTCCCGCTCGGTGGCGGTGGCGGGATACGGCTCCGAGAAGACGCGGAAGGTGTGGTTGTCGATGATGCCGTCCACGCCGGCGATGTTGCCGATCATGTCGTTGTTCAGCACCGCGCCCACGTCCCACCCCTCCGCCTTGGCCTGACGCGCGAGGGCGCGCCCGCCGAACAGGCCCTGCTCCTCGCCGGCCAGCGCGGCGTACACGATGCTCGCGCCGAACCGGTGCTTCGAGAGCACGCGCGCGGCCTCGATGGTGCCGGCCATGCCCGAGGCGTTGTCGTTGGCGCCTGGCGCATCGGAGAGGCTGTCGAGCGTGTTGGAGGCGCGCGAGTCGAGGTCGCCGCTCATCATCACGTACCGGTCGGGATGCGTGGTGCCGCGCTGCACGGCGATCACGCTCACCACGTTGGCCACGAGCCCGGGACGGATGGTGTCCTGGCTGGCCACGTAGCTCACCTGCAGGCAGCCGCCGCACTCCGCGGAGATCCGCTCGAACTCCGCCTTCACCCACCGGCGCGCGGCGCCGATGCCGCGCGTGGGCGAGAGCGTGTCGCTCATCGTGTTGCGCGTGCCGAAGCCGGCGAGGGTGCGCACGTCGGCCTCGATGCGCGCCGCCGAGGGGGCGGCGACGATCTCGTAGATGCGCGGGTCGGTGGGGGCCGGCTGCTGCGCGAGCAGCGGCGGCGCGCCCGCGAGGGCGGCGAGGAGCAGGGCGGTCAGTCGCATGGTGGACGCGAGAGATGGGCGGGAGTGCGGCGCCGCGGCCCGAGCGCGGAGGGCGGGCGCGAGTCGTATGCTACGCTGACGGCACCCGCGCCTGGAACGTTGAGGCGCGGGGAGGAGGCGCGTGCCGCGTCGTCGAGGCCCGGTCATGGACCATGGGCCCATGGGTCAGAGCCTATCGACCAGAGCCTATCGGCTGAGGACCAGCCGTACGCTGACGGCAGCCAGCGAGTCGATGGTCGATGGTCCACACAGACGGTGAAGAGGCGAGCGCATCGCACGGGCCCGACACGCGCCCACTCCTACTCTCCCTAGAACCCCAGGTACGCCCGCACCCGCGGCTCGATGCGGTCCGGCGTCCAGTACGGATCCCACACGAGGTTCACGCTCACGTCGCTCACCTCGGGAAGGCTGCGCAGCTGGGACTCCACGTCGCCCATGATCTCCGGGCCCG
>DATANT010000460.1:0-4421 GCA_036266115.1 Gemmatimonadaceae bacterium
GCGCGAGCGGTGGAGAGGGGCGTCGCACGCGCCGGGCACGGAGCTGCATCGCATCGGGCGATCTCGTCGAACCCGCCGTAACCGGTGCAAGGTCGGGTGGGCCGCGCGGCCGGGCAAGCTGAGCGGGGCGACCGCGGGCGAGACGCGCCGCAACGACGGCAGGGCCAGCGAACGATCGCCGGCCCTGCTCGTGAAGACCTCGGGGGGCCGCGCCGCAACGGGCGGCCCCCGGTCGCATCCAGCCTGGTGTAGCCTAGTGTGCGGCCGCCGGGGCCCCACCATGATCGGCCGCCGGGGCGGCTCCGTTGTGCGCCGCCGCATCAGGGACGTCATACATCGTGGCCGGCTGCGTCTTGTAGCTCCACAGGGGATCCTGCGGGTCACGGTATTCCGTGACGTGCACCCACGTGGACCAGACGTTGAACGCGATCGCGATGCCGACGATCAGCGCCGCGACGCCCCACCCCGAGTTGTTGTTCGCGGGGACGTGCTTGGCCGGGGGCATTTCCTGATGCATCCGAGATCTCCTGTGGAACGATGGCAGTGGACGCCGGGAATCTAGCGCGTCGGGGAGCCTCCACAACCGGGCCCGCGGGTCACGGCCCGCGGGCCCGGCCGGCCGTCAGCTCTTCCCCACGGCGTGCTTCACGCCGTCGAACGCCCGCGCCAGGCGCGCGATGGACCGGTTGTAGTAGAGAATCAGCCCCACACCCACCGCGCCGACCGCCAGCACGGCGGCGTTCAGTCCACCGCCCATCCCCGCCCACGCGAGCCCGGTGGCCAGGGCGAGCACGCTCGCCAGGTGGCCCACGGCCGTGTACGCGTTGGCCGGCACGAGCGCCATGGGCTGGTCGAACTCGCGCCGCACCACGCGCGTGGCCCTGGCGAACAGCGGCAGCCCCACGAGCCCGAGCAGCGCGGTGGCCGGCAGCCAGCGCGCGGCCACCAGCAGCACCAGCACGAGAGCGGCCACGAGGGCGATCACCGGGTACGCCCGGCTCGCCCGCCGTAGCCCCAGCCGCACCACCGCGGTGCGCTTGTGCACCTGGTCGTCGCTGGCCGCGTCCTGGAACCCGTTGATGAACAGGATGAGCGCGACGAGGATGCTCACCGGCACCGACGCGGCAAATGCCAGCGGCGGCACCACGCCCAGCTGCACGTAGGCGCTCCCGCACACGATGCCCACGCCGAAGGCCAGGGCCACCGCCAGCTCACCGAGCCCGCGGTGCGCCAGCCGCACGGGCGGCGCGGTGTAGACGAAGCCGATGACCAGCCCCGCCAGGCCGAAGAGCAGCACGCCCGGCCGGCCGGCCAGCGCGAAATAGACGCCGATGCCGGCGCTCACGAGCCCGAAGCACACCATGGAGAGCAGCAGCTCGCCGCGCGTCGCGAGCCCGCGCTGCATCACCCGCGATCCGCCGGTGAAGCCGAGGATGGGCGTGCGATTGCGGTCGTCGGCGCCGCTGCGCTGGTCGTCCAGGTCGTTCTTGATGTTGGTGCACGCCTGCAGCAGCACCGCCGCCACCAGCGTGAGCAGGCCCCACCACCACCGGACGGCACCGGCGGTCGCGAACGCCGCCGCCACACCCACCGCCACCGAGGCCGCGCTCGCCGTGAGCGAGGGCCAGCGCACGGTCTCCTTGAGCACGCCGATCCGATTGCGCAGCAGCGCGAGGTCGCCCTGCTCGGCCCGCGCGTCGGCAAACTCCAGGATGGACGGCGGGCGCCCGGCCACGATCTCGCCGAATACGCGATGCTTGAGAAAGCGCGGCGTCACGCGCACGAACGCCAGCAGGTCGGTCTGCCCCACCGAGTCCAGGTACTGCACGATGGACGACGTGCGCATGGTAGCCTGCTTGGCCAGCTCCTTCTCGCGCGCATCGCGCACGATCTCGGCGCGCCCCGTGATCTCCATCTCCCAGCTCGTGTGCTCCTCGCCGGTGGGCGACTCGTGGAGCAGCAACGCGACCTCGGGGCGCGCGCTGATCTCGCGCACCTTGGGATCGGTCTTCATGGTGGACAGGTAGACGATCGGCGGCGCGGTCTCGTCCTCGGGCAGCCAGGCGCCGGGATGCATCATGCGGACGCGCACCTCCTCGCCGGCGTGCGTGCCGACGGCGACCTTGGTGGCGGCCATGAGCGCCGCACGGATGCGGCGGCGCGATTCCTCGGGCGCCGTGGGCGCCGGCGGCAGGGGCTGCGCGGCATCGCTCATGGGACGTAATGTATGTGCTGATCGGTACCGCGCGAGCCTGAAGCACCGCCCCGGCGCTCCGCCAGCGCGGGTCTCCCTCTCCTCCCTTCGCCGCCGTGTCACTCGCCACCCGCGTGCTCGTCGGGCTGATCGCCGGCTTCGCCCTGGGCCTCCTCGCCGTCCAGATCGGCTCGCCAGCGCTGGCCGCAGCGGTGGCCTTCGTCGAGCCGGTGGGCACGATCTGGGTCAACGCGATCCGCATGACGGTGATCCCGCTCGTCGTCTCCAGCCTGATCATGGGCGTGGCATCGGCGCCGGACACCGCCACCATCGGCCGCGTGGGGGGACGTGCGGTGGTCATGTTCCTCATCCTCGTGGCGGTCGCGGCCTGCTTCGCGGTGCTCATCGCCCCGCCGGTGCTGGCACGCATCCCGATCACCGCCGAGGCCGCGGAGACGCTGCGCGGCATGGCCGCGGGATCGGCCGAACAGGCTGCCAGCAGCGCAGCGAGCATCCCGACGTTCGCGCAGTGGCTGGTGGACCTCGTGCCGGTGAACCCCGTGAAGGCCGCCGCCGACGGCGCCATGCTGCCGCTCATCGTCTTCAGCGTGGCGTTTGGCCTGGCCGCGATGCGCGTGCCGGGCGAGCCCGGCCGGCTGCTGCTGCAGCTGCTCGACGGCGTCCGGGTCGCGTCGCTGCAGCTCGTGCGCTGGGTGCTCGCGCTCGCGCCCATCGGCGTGTTCGCGCTCTCCGCGGCCATCGCGGCCCGCGTGGGGCTGAGCGCGGCCGGGGCGCTGGCCGGCTACATCGTCTTCGTGAGCGTGGCGTCGGTGCTGTTCATGGGGCTCGTGCTCTATCCCGCGGCGGCGCTGCTGGGCGGCGTGCGGGTCGGCGAGTTCGCGCGCGCCAGCGTGGCGGCGCAGGCGGTGGCGTTCAGCGCGCGGTCGTCGCTGGCCGCGCTCCCCGCGATGATCGAGGGCAGCGTGCGCCTCCGCCTGCCGCGCGAGATCACCGGCTTCTTCCTGCCGCTGGCGGCGAGCACGTTCCGCGCCGGCTCGGGCGTCGGGATGACGGTGGGCGTGCTGTTCCTCGCGCGCCTGTACGGCGTGGACCTGAGCTCGCCGCAGCTGGTCACCATCATCCTCACCGTGACCCTCACCAGCTTCAGCATCCCGGGAATTCCCGGAGGCTCGGTGATCGCCATGGTGCCGGTGCTCCTCGCCGCCGGCCTGCCGGCGTCCGGCGTGGGGCTGCTGCTCGCCGTGGACACGCTGCCCGACATGTTCCGCACCACCACCAACGTCACCGGCGACATGACCGCGGCGGTGATCCTGGGCCGCCGGCGCCGCGGTATCGTGGAGTCGAGCGCCGACGCGTCGATGGAGCCGGCGACGGCCAGCGCCCCCGAGCCCGACCCGGCCGCGTGAGCGCCACGGCGTGGCTCCCGGCACTGCTCGGCGCGCTGCCGTGGGTGGTGGGGCCCGTGGTGATCGCGTGGCGGCTGCGCGATTCCAGCTCGCTGGAGGACGAGTCCAGCGTCGTGCCGCCGGATGCGCCCGCGCTCAGCGTGGTGGTGCCGGCGCGCGACGAGCGGCGGAACATCGGGCGCTGCGTGCAGTCGCTGCTCGCCAGCACGTACCCACGCCTGGAGGTGATCGTGGTGGACGACCACTCCACCGACGGCACCGCCGACGCGGCGCGCGACGCCGCCGGCCACGACCCGCGGCTGCGCGTGATCGCCAACCCCGACCTGCCGGTGGGCTGGTTCGGCAAGCAGTGGGCGTGCGCGAACGGCGCGCGGGCGGCGCGCGGCGAGCTGCTGCTCTTCACCGACGCCGACACCTGGCACGCACCCGAGCTGCACGCGCGCGCGGTGAACGCGCTGTTCCGCCGCGACGTCGCGCTGCTCACCGTGGCGGGCCGGCAGGAGCTGGGCGGCTTCTGGGAGCGCGCGGTGCAGCCGCAGGTGTTCGCGATCATCGGCGGCCGCTACGGCGGCACGGAGCGCATCAACCGGTCGCGCCGGGTGCGGGACAAGATCGCCAACGGTCAGTTCCTGCTGTTCCGCCGCGACGCGTACGACCGCCAGGACGGCCACGCCGCAGTGCGTCACACGGTGGTGGAGGATCTGGCGCTCGCACAGCACTGGTTCCAGCGGGGCGAGCGCACGGCGATGGTGCTCGGGCTCCGCCTGCTCTCCACGCGCATGTACGAGTCGTTCGCCGAG
>DATANT010000461.1:0-2740 GCA_036266115.1 Gemmatimonadaceae bacterium
CCGCCCAGAGCGTGACCTCGCTGCGGGCGCCGCGCCCCAGCGCGTCCTTCACGCGCACGCCCACGACCGCCGTGTCACCCGGGCGGTACTCCGCTGCGCGTGGTGTCACGGCCACTGTGAGTCGCTTCGGCGTGGTACTGACGCGCAGCTCCGCATACCCCACACGCACCAGTTGCGCCGCGGAGTCCGGATGCGCGGCGCGCCCGCCACGGCGCAGCAGGAGCACCGAGACGAAGACATTGGGGACATGTGACTCAACGATGCGCACCGTCACGACGTTGGTGCCGCGGCGCACCGCCATGCGCCGCCGCTCGAGCACCCGCTCACGCTCGATCGTCACCCACGCCTCCGCGTCCTCGAAGGGCGAGTCGAAGGCCACCTGCGCCTCCTCCCCCACCACGACATCCGGCGTTCCTGCCACGAGGGGAAGATGATACGGGCTCTCCGCCCACCATCCACTTCCGCTCGCCATCGCGTAGCCGCTCAGCGTGGTCCGCGCGGTGCCGCCTTGCCCGTCCGATGCCGACAGTCGCAGGTCGTAGGCACCGCCGGCGGACGGGACGAACGCATACGGCACCGGGATCTCACCCGTACGCACCGTGTCCGTCCGGACCGGCGTCTCCGTCCATCGTCCGGACCTTCCATCCCATCGCCAGTCGAGGCGCACGACGGTGACGACCACCGGTACCCCGGGCAGCCCGCTGCCGTCCGGTCGGACCGCGCGGATCTCCGCCGTCGCCCGTTGCCCCACCGTCCAGAACCAGCCGCGCGCCTGGCGTCTGGCGAGCACGTAGAGACGCGCGGGATGCACCGGGACGCTGACCCTGGAGGAGATCACCTGGCGGTTGAGGTCCGTGACGGCCACCTCCACCTCCATCCGGCCGGGCCGCGACGGGCGCAGCCCGGCGATCGGGACGTGAATCGCCATGCGACCGCTCGCGTCCAGGGTATCGTCGCCCTCGATCGAGCTCGACGCGGGACGATCCCCGTCGCCCTGGCGCCAGCGATCCCACTCGCCCACGGTCCACCCCTCCGCACCCGGCACGCGCAGCTCCCACGGCATCACCTCGTGCAGCTCCGCGCTCCAGCTCACGGTGGCTCGTGCCATCGGCGTGCCGAACAGGTATCGGGCCGCCGCGTCCACGCGGACCGTGTCGCCACCGTATCTCGGCGTGGAGTCCGCGAGCGTCTCCACGAGAAACTCCGGCGCTCGATACTCCGCCAGGCGCACCGTCGTGCTGGCCACTGAGCTCCAGGCCCCCATCCTGCCCACGTGCAGCTCCGCCTCGTAGTCACCAAGCGTGAGGCCCGGTCGCAGATGGATGGAGTCCGCGATGGTCCCGAACTCCGTCGAGGTGAGCACGGTGTCGTGGACCACGACGTCATCGTCGTCGTGCCAGGCCAGGGAACGGCGGGTGACCGTGAGCCGGAACGCTTGCAGCTCGGGTGTCGTGAGCGCGCCGAGGATTCCCTCACGTGCGACCGCCTTGAGGTAGAGCATCTCTCCCGGGCGGTAGATTCCCCGGTCCGGGAAGATCGCCGCCGTCATGGGCGGCACCTCGCTCACGCGTCCGCCCAGTCGCGATGGGTCCAACGGGTTCGCCATGCGGTATCCGAGGGCGCGCACGCCCAGCGGCGTCACCACCCGATCGTCGCCGGCGACCGCCTCGATCATCCGCACGCGCGACGGCCAGTCGTCCGAGATCGGACGTCCGGGACGCGCCGCCGCGCTCGTGCCCGCCGCAGAAGCGGCCGGTGCCGCGAGCTCGAGCCGGGCGACACCCGCGGTGTCCGTCATCGCCTGCCCGATCGCCGCGCCATCAGCGTCGAGGTGCCGCACCGTCACGCCTGCCCGCGCGCGGCCGTCGGTCAACCCGGTGACCAGCACCGTGCCCTCCCCGGAACCGATCCTGGCATGAACCGCGAGGTCGGTGAGCTGCACGAGGGCGTACTGCGGAGATGACGCGTTGGCGGAGGCGGTCACGTGCATCGGTGGCAGCTGCGTGGGATGGGACGCGCTGTCGTCCCCCCGCGTGGGATGGGATGCGCGGTCGTCTACGGCGATCGGCGGCATGATGGAGCTCGCGATCTCGACGCGCACGGCGAAGAGGTCACCCCGCGCACCGACGACACGCGCGGGCAGCGCCAGCTCCGTGGTCGCCACGACGTTGAAGGCGCCGGGCAGCGTGACGATGGTCGTGTCCGGGCGACCGGCGATCGTCGGGAGATCCTGGTGGAGCCGCTCGGGGATGACGGAGAGTGCACGAGCGCGCTGCGACTCGGGAATGGGGTAGCTCACCACCCGAACGGTGCGCGCGTTCACGTGTCGCAGCGGGATCGTGCGCGTGCCGCTCCATGGCACGGTCAGCGTCCCGCGTGCAAACGCGACCGATGGCATGAGGTCCCCGGTCGCCACCTGCACGCGACGGGGAGACATCAGCGCCCGGCCGTGGACATCGCGCAGCGCCTCGTCGATGACCATGGTGTAGGTCGTTCGTGGCTGGAGCCCGAGCGTGACGATCCATCGTTCCGCCTCTGGCGCATTGCCAGCCAGCTCCAGCGGCGCCGCCGGCTCCAGACGCACGAATCGTTGCACGTCCTCGCGCCTCACGGGCGCCGTGAAGTCGAGCGTGAGGTAGTCCATCGCGCAGAGGTCGATGATGCGGTTGCAGTCGAACCTGAGCCGGAAGGGTGGCGCCGTCCGCACCGCGTAGCGCTCCTCGTAGCCATGGCGCGCGTC
>DATANT010000462.1:0-2591 GCA_036266115.1 Gemmatimonadaceae bacterium
CAGGACGGCCACGCCGCAGTGCGTCACACGGTGGTGGAGGATCTGGCGCTCGCACAGCACTGGTTCCAGCGGGGCGAGCGCACGGCGATGGTGCTCGGGCTCCGCCTGCTCTCCACGCGCATGTACGAGTCGTTCGCCGAGATGGTGCGCGGCTGGGGCAAGAACGTGTTCGCCGGCGGGCGTGAGGCCATGCCCGGCGGCACGCCGGGGCGCCTGCTCTTTCCGCTGCTGCTGCCGCTGCCGGCGCTGCTCCAGCTCGCGCCGGTGTTCGCGCTGCTGCTCGGCGCGCTGGGCCTCGCGACGGGGACCTGGCTGCTGTGGGGAGCGCTCGCCACGGCGTTCCTGCTCGCGTTCTGGGCGGGCGCCTACCGCGAGGCGGGGCTCTCCGCGCACTGGGCGCTGGCATTTCCCGCCGGCGCGGCGGCGTTCCTCTACATCGTGGTGCGGGCCACGGTGCGCGGCAGCCGCGTGGAGTGGAAGGGGCGGGCGTACCGGTCCGCGTCGCGTTCCACGTCGCGGTTTCCGTAGCGCGCAACACCGCGCCACCACCGGCACGCGGATGGTGCCGGCGCAGTCGCGCGCCTCCGGCATCGTGGGCGCGTGCTCTCCCTCCGTACGGCCGCCCGCCTGCTCGCCGACGCCGGCACGCTCCAGGCGCTCACGCCACTCGCGCGAATGCTGGGCTGCGACGGCCCACCGCATTCGCTCGACGCCCGGCTGCGCGACGCGATCGGCGCGCCGACCGGCGACGGCTGGCGCATCAACGTGGCCTCGGGGCCGGAGCCGCTCCGTGCCCTGCTCGTGGAAGCGCCGCGCGAGTCGGCGCTCCGCGACGCCGTGGCGCACATCGCCCGCCGGCTGGCCGCGCGCGCGCCGGATGCCCTCTGGGCGCTCGTCGCGACGCAGGCGGACGGCGCGCAGCTGGTGATCGCGTCGTGGTCCGCGGCGCGGCACCCGCCGCGCGTCGTGGCGCTCACGGTGGACCGGGCGCACGTGGTGGACAGCGACGCCGACACCCTGCGCCTGCTCGCCGCCGCGGCCGGCGACGCCCCGCTCCTCGCTCACGGCGCCTGGCTGGACATCCTGGGCCGCGACGCCCTCACGCGGCGCTTCTACCGCGTGCTGGAGCGCACGATTGCGGGGTTGGCCGAGTCGGCGACCGGTGGCGGCTCCGGCGAGGCGCGGCGCGAGCTGGCGCTGCTCTGCCTCTCGCGGCTGCTCTTCCTCTCGTTCATCGAGGCCAAGGGGTGGCTGGACGAGGACCGCGGCTTCCTGGCGCGCGCCTTCACCGGCTGCCCCGGCAACGCGCACGAGCGCCTGCTGCTGCCGCTCTTCTTCGGCACGCTCAACACGCCGGTATCGCGCCGCGCCGAGCGCGCCCGTCGCTTCGGGCGCATCCCGTTCCTCAACGGCGGGCTGTTCGCCCGCACGCCGCTGGAGCGCCAGCTGCCGCGGGCGCGCTTCCCCGACCACGCGCTGGCCGCGGTGTTCGACGACCTGCTGCTGCGCTACCGCTTCACCGCGCGCGAAGATCACGCATCGTGGTCCGACGCGGCGGTGGACCCCGAGATGCTCGGACGCGCGTTCGAGTCGCTCATGGCCAGCGACGACCGCCGGCGGAGCGGCGCGTTCTACACGCCACACCGACTGGTGGCCCACGTCACCGAACAGGCGCTCCGCACCGCGCTCGCCGCGCACGCGGGCGACGACGCCGCCCGCCGCGCGCTGACCAACGAGCCGGTGAGCGACCACGAGGCGCGCCGGCTGCGCTGCGCCGCGCGCGAGCTGCGCGTGCTCGATCCCGCCTGCGGCTCCGGCGCATTCCTGGTGCACGCGCTCGAGACGCTCGCCGGCCTGGCGGTCACGCTGGGCGACACGCGGCCCCTGGCGACCATCCGCCGCGAGCGGCTCACGGCCGCGATCTTCGGCGTGGACGTGAACCCCATGGCGGTGTGGCTGTGCGAGCTCCGCCTGTGGCTCTCCACCGTGATCGAGTGCGACGAGACGGACCCCATGCGCGTGCCCTCGCTGCCGAACCTGGACCGGCACATCCGCACCGGCGACGCGCTGATGGGCGGCGCGTTCGCGTCGTGCGGCATGGAGCCGGCCGGAGGCGTGGAGGCGCGGCGGCTGGCGGCGTTGCGCGGGCGGTACGCGCGGGCCACCGGCGTGCGCAAGCGAACGCTGGCCCGCGCGCTGGAACGCGAGGAGCGGCTGGCCGCCGATCGCGCGGTGCGCTCCGAGCTGGTGGCCGCCGAGTCGAGGCGCCGGGAGCTCGTGGCCTGCGTGCGCGCGCCGGACCTGTTCGGACAGCGCCCCGGCCCCTCGCGCCTGGAGCGCACCCAGCTCGCGGCGCTCCGGCTCCGGGTGCGGCAGCTGCGCGCCCGGCAGCGGGCCCTCGCCGCCGGCGCGGGGCTGCCGTTCGCGTTCGCCACGCACTTTCCCGACGTCGCGGCCAGTTCCGGCTTCGGGCTCGTGTTCGGCAACCCTCCGTGGGTACGCCCGCACCACGTGGACGCGCGCACGCGGACGGCGCTCCGCGAGCGGTTCGCCACCGCGCGCGGCGCCGCGTGGGCGGAGGGCGCCCGCGA
>DATANT010000463.1:0-13754 GCA_036266115.1 Gemmatimonadaceae bacterium
CTGCCGCGCCGGCGGGGGGCGAGGATCCGTCCGATGGCTTTCCGTCGCTGCGCGACGTGGAGCGGGCGCCGGCGATCGGCGCGGTGACCCGACTGGCTGCGGACGGCGCTCAGGGGCCAGCCGTCATCGGCGACGACGAGACCGTGGACGCGTGGGTGGCGCACGGCGCCGACGCGGGCTGGTGGCGCGCGTGGGCGCCGGGCCCACCGGGGTCGCCCGCGCGCCGCTTCGCGTGGCTTCGCGTGCACGGTACCGCCGGCCGCATCGTCACGGTGTGGAGCTGGCGGCGCGCGGTGCAGACGGTGACGATCGAGGGCAAGCGCACCGTCGTCTCATTCGCCGATGGCACGCGCCACCTGCACCAGCGCTCGGCGCACGGCTGGAGGGTGGACGTCGGTGAGGAGCACGCGCGCACGGTGGTCCGGCTCGCCGGTGCCCGCCGCGGGTCCGACGAGCCCGAGAGCACGCCTTCGCCTTGGGCCGCGGCCGCGCCGGGTGACGCCGAGCCCCGCCCACTCGGCCAGGGTGCGCTGTGGCGCTTCGAGCTGGGCGCCGAGAGCTACCGCGCGTCCGAGGACGCGTGGCAGGATGTGGGCCGGCCATCGGCGACGGTGACGATCGGCCGCGAGGGCGACAGCGTCGTCGTGGAGGTGCACGTGCGCAAGCGCCCGCTCGACTTCCGCCCGCGCGTCGCGCACAACGACCTGGACAACGAGCCGGCCGACGTCAACAGCGACGGGGTGCAGCTTCACCTGCAGGTTACCGAGCCCGCGAGCTGGTTGCTCGTGCCCGAGCCGGATGGCGCGGTGCGCAGCACGCCGTCCAGCGCCGCGCGGGCCATCGCGCTCGCAGCCAGCTGGCGACCGGTGGCCGAGGGCTACGTGCTCCGCTGCCTCATCCCGGTGCGCGACCTCCTTCCGTGGAGCTCCGATACGGGCCCCGTCGTCGTGCGCATCGGCGTGGCGGTGAACCTCACCACCCCGGCCCGCGAGCGACGGCAGGGGCAGCTGGTGCTGGGCGGGGCGCGCGGCGAGTTCGTGTATCTTCAGGGCGACCGGCTGGCCCCTGACCGCTACCTTCCGTTCGCCGTCCCGCATGACTGAGTCCATACTGCACGCCGTCCGCGTGGTGCTCTACGAGCCGCAGGACCCCATCAACATCGGCGCCGTGGTGCGCGCCATGAAGAACATGGGCGTCCGCGATCTGCGCCTCGTGCGCCCGGTGCCCTACGACCGCAACCGTCTCGAGCAGATCGCCCACGACACGCGGGACGTGGCCGAGCGCATCGAGCACTTCGAGACGCTGGACGCCGCGCTGGCCGACTGCGTGCGGGTGGCGGCCTTTGCCGGCAAGGCGCGCGCCGCCAAGTGGGCGCGCGCGGTGCCGCGCGACATGGCGCCGGACCTGCTGGAGCACGCCGAGGGCGGGCCGGTGGCGCTGCTCTTCGGGCGGGAGGATCACGGGCTGCCCAACGAGGCGCTCGACCGCGCGCACATGGTGGTGACGATCCCCACCACGGAGCACATGTCGCTCAACCTGGCGCAGGCGGTGGTGGTGGCGCTGTACGAGCTGCACGTGCTGGCCGGCGACGTCACCCGCCGGCTGCCCAGCCACCGTCGGCGCGCGGTGGCGGCCACTGCGGAGCAGTTCGAGATGCTCTTCACCGATTCCGAGCTCTCGCTCGCCGCGCTGGACTTCTTCCGCACGCGCAACCCGGAGCTCGTGATGCGCAGCCTGCGCTCGCTCACCTTTCGCGCCAATCCGGATGGGCGCGAGGTCAAGCTGCTGCGCGCCATGGCCATCGAGGTTCGCCGCACGCTGGATCGCGTGCGCCGCGAGCTGGGGGCTCCCACGGACGCGCCCGCGAGCGAGGCGGAGCGCTCGTGACGGCTCACGGTGCGCTGTCCTGGCGCGAGCGCGCGGAGCGGGTGATCCCGGGTGGCGCCTCCACGGGCAGCAAGCGCGCGGCCGCGCTGTACGGCACCAGCGAGCCGGACGCGCCCACCCATTTCGTGCGCGCCCGCGGATGCACGGTGCACACGGCCGACGGCGCCGAGCTGGTGGACCTCACGATGGCGCTGGGCAGCGTGGCGCTGGGCTACGCGGATCCCGGCGTGGTTCGGGCGGTGCAGCGCGCTGCGGTGTACGGCAACGTGGCGGGGCTGAGCGGCACGCGCGAGGTGGAGATCGCCGAACGCCTGTGCGAGGTGATCCCGTGCGCCGAGCGCGTGCGCTTCCTCAAGAGCGGTGCCGAGGGCGTGGCCGCGGCGGTACGCATCGCGCGCGCCGCCACCGGGCGCGACCGGGTGATCGGCGCCGGCTACTTCGGGTGGCTCGAGTGGTGGACCGAAGGGCCCGGCATTCCCGCCGGCGCGCATGCCGACTTCACCCCGGTGCCGTGGGGCGACGTCCGCGCGCTCCGTGCCGCGGCGGCCCAGGCGGGGGCCGGGCTCGCCGCCATCGTCCTGGAGCCGGTGGTGGAAGGGCTTCCGGATCCGCGCTGGATCGCCGAGGCCGCGCTGTTGTGCGAGGGCCTGGGCGCCGTGCTCGTCTTCGACGAGATGAAGACCGGGTTCCGCCTGCACACCGGCGGCTACCAGGCGTATGCCGGCGTGCGGCCGCACCTCGCGGTGTTCGGCAAGGCCATGGCGAATGGCTTCCCCATCGCGGCCGTGGTGGGCCAGGCCGACGTGATGGACGCCGCCCGGCACGCCTGGATCTCGTCCACCCTGGCCGGCGAGAGCTGCGCGCTGGCCGCCGTGGGCGCGGTGCTGGACCGACACGCGCGGATGAACGTCTGCCGGCGGCTCTGGCGAGCCGGCCAGCAGCTGCACGACGCGCTCGGGCGGGCCATCGTGGCCAGCGGCATCACCGGCGTCCGCGTGGATGGCATAGCGCCCATGCTGCTGCTGCGGTGGGATCACGCCGAACGGGAGAGTCGCTTCGTGCAGGCCGCCGCGCGCCACGGCGTGCTCGTCAAGCGCGGCGCGTACGACTTCGCCGCCCTGGCTCACGATGAGGATGCCATCGAGCGCGCGGAGCGGGGCATCACGCTGGCCTTGGGGGAGATCATGGACGGAGAGCGCATGTGACCGAATCCCACACGCCACCCGACTCGCACGCGCACCCGCACCCCGAGTCGCGTCCGGCGGCGCCCCCGCTCGCCGGCGACCGCCCGCTCATCGAGGTGCACGCGCACTTCCACTCGGCCCACGGCGGGCGCGCCGACTGGCGCGCGGTGAACGCCGCGCGGCTGCGCGCGGGGCGCCGCATCGGGATCACCTGCCACGTGGCGTCGGTGCTCGGCAGCTGGGGGCACACGTCGCCCGTGTACTTCCCGTCGCCGCCGGACGTGGTGCAGGGCAACGACGCCATGCTCGCGCTGCAGGCCGAGCATGGTACCGAGGTGCGCGCGTATGTCGTGGTGAACCCCAACCACCCGGACCACGCGCTGGGCGAGATCGACCGCTGCGTGAGGCTCGGCGCCATCGGCGTGAAGCTGCTCGCCAGCCGCCGCGCCGACGACCCGCTGCTCGATGCCGTCGCTGCCGACGCCGCTCGGCGCGGCCTGCCGGTGCTGCATCACATCTGGCAGCACCGGCAGCGGCACTGGCCGTCGCAGGACATCTCGGACGGCGCCGATCTCGCGCGCCTCGCCGAGCGGCATCCGTCGGCGTGCTTCATCCTCGCCCACATCGGTGGCGGGGGCGACTACGCGCACACCTTCGCCGCCGTGCGCCACGTGCCCAACGTCTACCTGGACCTCTCCGGCAGCGGCGTGGATCGCGGCATGCTGGACGATGCGCTGGGCGCGGTGGGCGCGGCGCGCCTGCTCTGGGGATCGGACGTGACGATGGAGACCGGCCTGGCCAAGCTGCTGGCGCTCGAGGTGATCGGATTGTCCTCCGCGGAGCTGGACCTGGTGCGCTGGGGTAACGCGCGCCGGATCTTCCCGCCGGGCTCCTTCCCGGCGCTCGACCACGTCGCGGTCGCCACCGAGGACGACGCATGACGCCGCATTCACCCGCCGGCCGCCTCGACGTCAACGCCTTCATCGGGTCGTATCCGTTTCGCTACGTGCCGCACCCCGATCCCGAGGTGCTCGTGCGCGTCTGCGCGCGCGAGGGCATTGGCGAGTCGTGGGTGGGCCATCTGCCTTCGGCGTTCCATCGCGACCCGGAGCACGGCAACCGGACGCTCTACGCCGCGCTCGCCCCGCATGCCGCGGTGCTGCGCCCGGTGCCCGCCATCCGTCCCGACTGGCCGGGCTGGGAGGCCCAACTGCGCGAGGCCGTGGAGCGCGGCGCGCCGGCGGTGCGGGCGTACCCCGTGCAGTGGGGGCTCGGACCCGACTCACCCGCGCTCGTGGCGCTCGGGTACGCCGCGGCCGCCGCCGCGATGCCCATCGTGCTCACCGTGCGCTTCGAGGACCTTCGCCAGCGGCACATGCTCGACGTCGCCGGCGACCTGCCGGCGGCCACCGTGCGTCAACTCGTGCGCACGTCGCCGGCCAGGCTCGTGGTCACCGCGGCCGGTCGCGACTTCATCGAGGAGGTGCACTGGGGCCTCACCACCAGCGAGCAGCGCCGGGTCTGGTGGGACATCTCGTGGATCTGGGGCCCGCCGGAGGATCACCTCGCCCACCTCGTCCGCACCATCGGCGCGGACCGGTTCGTCTACGGCACCATGTGGCCGCTGCGGCTCACGCAGGCGCCGGCCGCGAACCTCGCGTTGTTGCCCGACGACCTGCGCGACGGCACACTCGGCGACCCACGAATGTGACGTCCGAATGCCACACTTTCGAGAATCTGCGAACCCTTGTGCGGATTCACGGAGGTGCCATGCGAAGAGCGCGCGTTGGCCTGGAGCGTGCGGCGCGTCGCCACCTTGCGTGCAGAGGGCAGTGCGGGCATTTTTCCGCGCGTCCGCTCGGCTTGTGAAATTGTTCACAATAGCAGAGCGATTCTGTCGGGATATCCCTTCCAGCCAAAGGTCGCAGAGATGACGAGAGGGAGGAAGTGGGCGGCGATTCCGGGCCTGGCCCTGATCGCCGCCGTCGCCACGGTGCTGTCGGCGTACAGTGGCGCTCAAGCCGGCGCGCCCGCGCAGGCCGCGACAGCGGCGCAGCCGCCGGTCGCGACTCCCACCGACACGGCGGTCCTGCGCCAGCAGCGTGATACGCTCGCCGAGCCGGGACCGTGGGCATACAGCGCGGCCTCGAGCGATCAGGGCTACGCGCCCGAGCAGCCCGTGAACTTCCCGCATCCCGTGCACGTTCAGTCGCTGCAGATGAACTGCGTCTACTGCCACTTCGCGGCGGACAAGTCGCCGGACCCCGGCATGCCGGCGGTGGGCACGTGCATGGGCTGCCACACGGTGGTGGCGGCGGGCAAGCCGGAGATCCAGAAGCTCGCCAAGTACTACAACGAGAAGAAGCCGGTACCCTGGGTCCGCATCCACAAGGTGCCGGATTACGTGCACTTCCCCCACATGCGCCACGTGGATGCGGGGGTCACCTGCCAGTCGTGCCACGGCCAGGTGCAGAACATGCCGCGCGTCTATCAGTACTCGTCGCTCAACATGGGCTGGTGTGTGTCGTGCCACGTCGAGCGCAAGGCGCGCTACGACTGCGCCACGTGCCACTACTAGTCCCCTCCGTACCCGCGTTCCCTCGTCCGACCGCACCGCGCGGAGCCGTGCGTCACTCCAGGCACGCTTCGACGGGCATTAGAGGATTCTCTGCATGAGCATTGATACGGGGTCCGCCGGCGTCAAGCGCCGCGACTTCCTGAAGGTTCTCGGCGCCGCCGGCGCGGCGGGAGCCACCATCGGATGCGGCACCGACGACGTCGGCAAGCTCATTCCGTATCTCGAGTCTCCCGACAACACCGTCCCCGGCGTCTCCAACTATTATGCCACCACCTGCCGCGAGTGCGCGGCGGGATGCGGCGTGATCGCCGAGGTGCGTGACGGGCGCGCCATCAAGCTGGAGGGGAACCCCGAGCATCCGCTGAACCGTGGCGCACTCTGCTCCACCGGCCAGGCGGCGCTCCAGGGGCTCTACAACCCCGACCGCTATCGCGGGCCCATGGCGCGCGAGGGCGGTCGCCTGGTGCCCACGACGTGGGAGAAGGCGCTCGCCACGCTCGGGCAGCAGCTGACGGGCGCGCGCGGCAACGCCGGTGCCACGTTCATCAACCAGTCGGAGAGCGGCAGCTTCCCGGTGTTCCTGGATCAGTGGCTGTCGGCCTTCGGGCTGCCGGCGCACCTGAGCTACGACGCCGACCTGCCGGCGTCCGCCGTCCAGGCGCATCGCGAGGTCTACGGCGTGGCCTGGCCCACGTTCGACTTCACGGCGACGCGCCTGGTGGTGTCCATCGGCGCGGACTTCCTGGACAACTGGGGCGCCTCGGTGCCGCAGCAGCTCTCGTGGGGCGACGCGCGCGCCAAGCTCGCCGACGCCCCGCGCCTCGTCTACATCGGCGCGCGCCGCTCGCTCACCGGTCTCAACGCCGACGAGTGGATTGCCGCGCGCCCGGGGTCGGAACTGCTCGTGGCGCAGGCGCTGTTCGGGGAGGGCGATGTGGCGCAGGCGGCGCAGGCGGCCGGTGTGTCGGCCGAGCAGCTGCAGCGCCTGGCCACCGAGCTGCGCGGCGGCACGCCGAGCCTCGCACTCGCCGGCACCAGCGGCCCGGATGCCACCGAGGTGGCGCTCGCGGCGGCGCGCTTCAACCAGGCGCGCGGCGCGGTGGGTACGTCGGTCAAGCCGGCGCAGCCGGTGCTCGGCTTCGAGGGCGGGGCGTCGTATGCCGACGTGCGCGCGCTCGTGCAGCGCATGAACGCCGGCCAGGTGCCGGTGCTCATGGTGCGCGGCGCCAACCCGGCGTTCACCACGCCGCGGTCCCTCGGCTTCGCCGACGCGATGGGCAAGGTGCCGTTCAAGGTGAGCTTCTCGAGCTTCCCGGACGAGACGAGCGAGCTGTGCGACCTCGTGCTTCCGGATCACCACGCGCTCGAGACCTGGGGCATCGCGCAGCCGGTGCCGGGCACCATCTCGCTGCAGCAGCCCACGATGACCCGCCCGGTGTTCAACACGCGGCCCACCGGCGACGTGCTCATGGCGGTGTCCAAGGCCACCGCCGTGGGCGCTGGCGCGTACGCGGCGTATGCCGACTACGCCGCCTGGATCCGGGCGCAGTTCCCGGGCGGCCCGAGCGCGCTGGCCGCGGCGCTCCCCACGGGGATCGCGCGCGGCTCCGTGCCGGCGCGCTCGGCTCCGGCATCGGCCGCGGCGCCGGTGGCGGCTCCGGCGGCGCCGGCTCGTGCCGAAGGCGAACTCCACCTGGTGGTGTATCCGTCGCCCCTGCTCGGCACGGGCTCCGGCGGCAACAAGCCGTGGCTGCAGGAGCTCGCCGATCCGGTCACCAAGATCTCGTGGCAGTCGTGGGTGGAGATCCATCCGCTCACCGCGCGGCGGCTCGCCGTGGTGAACGGCGATCATCTCACCGTACAGACGGCCACCGGGAGCGTCACCGCCCCGGCGTATCTCTATCTCGGCATCCAGCCCGATACCGTGGCCATCGCGCTCGGCCGCGGGCACACCGCCTACGGCCGCTACGCCAAGGGCATCGGTATCAATCCGCTGGACATCCTGGCGGGTGGAGAGGACTCGCGCTCCGGCGCGCTCTCGCTCGTCACCACGGCCCGCGTCACCAAGGCGGCCGGGCACGCGGACCTCGTCACCACCGAGGGGTCGGCGCGCCAGCACGGCCGCAACATCGCGCAGGCGGTGGCGGTGAGCGCGCTGGCCGCGCTCCAGCCGGCCGAGTTGCAGCCCGGTGGCCGGTTCGGCTCCAGCAACGCCACGGAGAACGCGCCGTACGGCGGCGTGGTACCCGGCACCGAGCAGGGCCACGGCGGCGGTCACGACATTCCCGGCCTCCCGTCGTCCAAGCCGCTCCCCGGCCTCCGCTCGCCGATTGCCGCAGACGCACAGGGCGAGTTGGCGGACTCCTCGGGCAAGGACCTGGGGATGTACGACCAGGAGCACTGGAGCGGCATGGCCAAGCGCCGCTGGGCCATGACCGTGGATCTCGCGCGCTGCACCGGATGCTCGGCCTGCGTCACGGCGTGCTATGCGGAGAACAACATTCCCACCGTCGGTGCGCCGTGGCAGGGTCGCGCCACGTCGCCCGTCACATGGGACGAGACGCCCGGCGCGAACATCGTGAAGGGGCGCGAGATGACGTGGATCCGTCTCGAGCGCTACTTCGAGGGCGGGGAAGATGGCAGCGCGGACTTCGAGACGCGCTTCATCCCCATGCTCTGCCAGCACTGCGGCAACGCGCCGTGCGAGCCGGTGTGCCCGGTGTACGCCACGTACCACTCGCCCGACGGGCTCAACGTCCAGGTCTACAACCGGTGCGTCGGCACCCGCTACTGCTCCAACAACTGCCCCTACAAGGTGCGCTACTTCAACTGGTTCGGGTTCGGTGAGCCCAACCGGCGCCAGTACGCGTTCCCGGAGCCGCTCAACTGGCAGCTCAACCCGGACGTCACCGTCCGCGGCAAGGGCGTGATGGAGAAGTGCACCTTCTGCGTGCAGCGCATCCGGGAAGCCGAGAACCGCGCCAAGCTCGAGGGGCGGCCACTGGAGGGCGACGAGTTCACGGTGGCCTGCGCCCAGGCCTGCCCGTCGCGGGCCATCACCTTCGGCGACGCGGCCGACGCGTCGTGGTCGGTGGCGCAGCTCGCGGTGGACCGGCGTGCCTACCACGTGTTCGAAGAGCTCAACACGTTCACCGCGGTGGTCTACTTGAAGAAGGTCAATCATGCGGCGCCGTCGGCGTCGCCGACGGCCTGAGGGGGCGCGCATGGGAACCGTAGCTGCACGCCCGGAGCCCGAGGTCGGGCTACCGAACATCCCGTCCGCCAACGTCCAGCTCCCCGCCGTCCGGGACTACGAGCAGGTCGATCGCGAGATCGCCGCGACGCTGAACCCGACCAAGGCCTGGTTCGGGGCGCTCGGGCTCTCCTTCCTGATGATGCTCATCGGCGCGGCCGCCTGGACCTACCAGATCTACTGGGGACTGGGCCAGGCCGGGTACGCGCCGCCCGTGATGTGGGGCGTCTACATCATCACGTTCGTGTTCTGGGTGGGCATCGGCCACGCCGGTACGCTCATCTCCGCCATTCTCTATCTGTTCCGGGCCGGCTTCCGCACCACGATCTATCGATGTGCCGAGGCCATGACGGTGTTCGCGGTGATGACGGCCGGGCTCTTCCCGATCATCCACATCGGGCGGCCGTGGAAGGCGTTCTGGCTCATTCCGTACCCGAACTGGCGGCTCATCTGGCCGCAGTTCAAGAGCCCGCTGGTGTGGGACGTGTTCGCCATCAGCACGTACCTCACCATCTCCGCCACGTTCCTCTACGTCGGCCTCGTGCCGGACATCGCGGTGCTGCGCGACCGCGAGAAGAATCCGGTGCGCAGGAAGATTCTCTCCGTGCTCTCGATGGGCTGGCAGAACACGGAGCGGGAGTGGCGTCACTTCACCCGGGCGTACCTCTTCCTGGCCGCGTTCAGCACCCCGCTCGTGCTCTCGGTGCACTCGGTGGTGTCGTTCGACTTCTCCGTGGCCCTCGTGCCCGGCTGGCACACCACGATCTTCCCGCCGTACTTCGTGGCCGGAGCCATCTTCTCGGGCATCGGGATGGTGTTCACCATCATCATCCCCATCCGGAAGTGGTTCAACCTCAAGCACTACGTCACGCTCAACCATCTCGACGCGGCGGCCAAGCTGTGCCTCTTCACGTCGATGGTGGTGGGTTGCGCCTACCTCATCGAGTTCTGGGTGGCCTGGTACAGCGGCAACCCGTACGAGACGAACTTCTTCTGGAACCGCGTCTTCGGGCAGTGGTGGTGGGCCGCGTGGATCATGCTCACCTGCAACATGATCCTGCCGCTCTCGCTCTTCTCGCAGAAGCTCCGGCGCAACACCACCTGGCTCTTCATCCTCTCCCTGTTCATCAACCTGGGGATGTGGTACGAGCGCTTCGTGATCGTGGTGCCGTCGCTCAGCCATGAGTTCGAGCCCTGGCAGTGGACGGCGTACGTGCCGTCGTGGGTGGACATGGCGTTCCTGATCGGCAGCTTCGGCTGGTTCTTCATGTGGTTCCTGCTCTTCATCAAGCAGCTTCCGGTGCTGGCGATCGCCGAGGTGAAGGAGATCGTGCCGCCGCAGCTGCGGACCGCGCATCCGGAGGGGCTCACCCCCGCCGGGCTGCACAAGCCCTACATGGCGGATACTCCAGGGGAGTTCGACTGATGGCCGGCGTGGTAGCGCTCTACCGTGAGCTCGATGCGACCGTCGCGGCCATCGAGGACCTCAAGCGACAGAACTTCCGCGATTTCGAAGTCTACTCGCCGACCATCCGGCACGAGCTGGAGCACGCGGTGCACCCGAAGGAGAGCCCGGTGCGCGCCTTCATGCTCGTCGGGGGGCTGCTCGGCGTGTCGTTCGGCTACTGGATCGCCATCTGGACCTCGGTCTACTGGCCTCTCGTGGTGGGCGGCAAGGCGATCGCGTCGTGGATTCCCTACACCATCATCGGGTTCGAGGTGTTCGTCCTCGTGGGCGCCCTGAGCACGGTGTTCGGCATGTTCATCAACTCGCGCATTCCCAGGGTGCTCACTTCCGTGGGTTACGATACGCGCTTCACCTCCGGACACTTCGGCATCTTCGTCCGTTGCGCGCCGGAGCAGGCCCCGGCCGCCACGGCCACGCTGCGTCAGCACGGTGCCGCGGAGGTGCGCAATGAGCGGTACTGACCGCGCCGCCGGCCGCGCGCTGGGCCGCTGGGCCTCGCTCGCGCTGCTGCTCCCGCTGGGCGCATGCAGCTGGTTCACGGACTTCAAGGATCAGCCGAGCGTGGAGCCCTGGGAGTCGTATGCCATCGTGGGCCTCGATTCGGCCGCGCTCGACACGCTCCCCTTCGTGGGGCAGCCCATGGGATCGGTGCCCACCACCGGCGAGCGCGTGCCCGCGTGGCAGGTGTCGTACGCGCGCCTGCCGGCCACGGTGGACTCCATGTCCGGGCTGGTGAATCCCACGGCCCCCGACTCCGCGTCGCTCGATCGGGGCTGGAAGCAGTACCAGATCAACTGCGCGGTGTGTCACGGCGTGGCGGGGGAGGGCAACGGACCGGCGACGCTCTACGGCCTGCCGCAGATGAGCGTGGTGAACGCCCGCGTGCAGGGGCTCACCGACGGCTATCTGTACGGAATGATCCGGAACGGCCGCGGGCTCATGCCGTCCTACAACCGCATCGAGGATCTGGAGCGGTGGGACGTCGTGAACTACATCCGCGGGCTGCAGGGTCGCTACGCGGTGCGCACCGGCCCGGCCGGCAAGCCGGGTGAGACCGGCCGCACCCTGCCCGGCCACACGGAGACCGCGCCGCAGCGCCCGTCCCCCTGGTTCAATCCGCATCGTCCTGGTGGCGTGGCGCAGCCGCGCCCGGCCGGGGAGGGCGCGGCCGCCGGTACGCCGGCCGCCGCCCCCGCGGCTCCCGCCACCGACTCGTCCGCCCAGCCGAGGCCGCAACCGTGAGTCAGCACGAAACGATGTTCCCGCCGCGCGCGGAGGTCATCCGCAGCACGTCGGCGCCCATCCCGTCGATCTACAAGATGGGCGCGGCGATCCTCGCGCTGCTCGGCCTCGTGGTGTTCGTGGTCGGGCTGTTCGTGGATCCCGACCGCGCCTGGCACTCGCTGCAGGTGAGCTGGCTGTTCTGGGCGGTGGTCTCGTCGGCGGGCGTGATGTTCGTGGCCGTGCAGCGCATCGCCACGGCGCGCTGGTCGCGCTCGGTGATCCGCCTCCTCGAGGGGTACGTGGCCTTCCTCCCGGTCGCGTTCATCATCCTCCTGCTCATGCTCACCGCGGGCCAGTCGCACATCTTCACCTGGGTGCACGAGGCGCCGCCCGTCGAGGCCAAGCGCATCTGGCTGGATCCCACCTTCCTGGTGGTGCGCGACCTCCTCGTCTTCGGCCTGATCACCGCGCTGAGTCTGTGGTACGTCTACACGTCCGTGCGGCTCGACGTGGGCGTGGTGCCCGAGGCGGGCGCCCGGTGGGCGCGCGGACTGCGCGAGCGCATGCGGCGCGGCTTCGGTGACGAGCGTCGGGAGCTCCACACCACGCACTCGCTGCAGGGCAAGATGGCGGTGTTTCTCGCGATCCTCTTCGGCTTCGGCTGGTCCATGCTGTCGTGGGATCTGTCGATGAGCATGTCGCTGCACTTCCAGAGCACCATGTACGGCTGGCAGGTGTTCATGGGCGGCTGGCTGGCCGCGCTCATGCTCTTCACGCTGCTCACCATGTGGTGGCAGGCGCACCTGAATGCCCACCACATGATCGTGGACCACCAGTTCCACGACCTGGGCAAGCTGTGCTTCGCATTCACGGCGTTCTGGGGATACCTCACCTTCAGCCAGTACCTCATCATCTGGTACGGCAACATGCCCGAGGAGACGCACTTCTTCCGGCACCGGCTCACCCAGCCGTGGGCCACGGTCACCCTGACCGCGGGCGTGCTCGTGTTCCTGCTCCCGTTCTTCGGGCTCATCTCCAAGGCCGGCAAGATGTACCGGCCCACGATGATCCTCTTCGCCGTGTGCAGCCTCGTGGGCATCTATCTGTCGCGCTACGTCGAGGTCTATCCCTCGGTCTTCGGCACCGCCACCGCGCTGCCCTTCGGCCTGTGGGAGCTCGGTGTCATGCTGGGGATGACGGGGCTCTGGGGCACGTGCTACATGGCCTTCATGGAGGCCTTCCCGCGGATGCGCGTGATGCTCATGACGTCGCCCTACCGCGACGAGGTGCAGGTGCCGTGCGATCCCAGGACGATGGAGCCGCTGCCCGCGCACGAGTAGCGGAGCGCTGGACGTCGGTTGGGTGGAATGGAGAGCGGGGCCGTCGCAACGCGACGGCCCCGCTCGCGTCGGCGGTGGTCAGCCGCCGCGTGTCACACCCGGTCCTTCACCATGGCCTCCAGTGCCGCCAGCGGCATCGCGCCCGACTGCTGCGCCACGGGTGCGCCGCCGGAGAAGACGATCACCGTGGGGATGCCGCGAATCTGGAAGCGCTCCGCGGTCCGGGGTGAGTGGTCGGTGTCCAGCTTGGTGACCAGGAGCCGGCCCTCGTATTTCGCCGCCAGCGTGTCCACGGAGGGCGCCATCATCTTGCACGGGCCACACCAATCGGCGTAGAAGTCCACCAGCACCGGAACCCCGGACTGCTCCACGGTGCGCTCGAAGGTCTCGTCATCCACCTTCACGGGACGGTCGAGCAGCATCGGCTTGCCGCACTGTCCGCACCGGGGCCGGTCGTGCGCGCGCGACGCGTCCACGCGATTCCACGTCTGGCAGAACTGGCAGCGTAGCGTCATCGTCGCGCCGGCCGGCGTCGTCGTCGCCATCATCTCCCTCGCGTCAACGGTCCGTGATATATTACCGTCCGCGGCTGTCGCATGCCGCGCGTACGGGGCAGTAGCTCAGTTGGGAGAGCGTCCGCTTTGCAAGCGGAAGGTCAGGGGTTCGATCCCCCTCTGCTCCACTCGGCACGCAGGTGCCGGTAAAAATGCAGGTTCCGTGCTTGCCCGAGGGCGAGCGCCCAGAGGGCCGGCCGCACTCGTTGCGGCCGGCCCTCTGGCATTCCGGCGCGTGGTTGCCCCGGACACGAAAAGGCCCGGAT